>JAEZKH010000105.1 GCA_023415515.1 Actinomycetes bacterium | reverse complement strand
TGTTCGACCCGTTACTCGCGCGGCTTCGAGAACTCGGGTGCATGGGCTTGATGATGAGTGCGAGCCCCGAGGAAGGCGTTCTCCTCGGCACCGTGCGCCCGTCACGCTTACCGCCGGGCCGGGGCACGCTCATCAGCCGCAACCAACCCGAACAGCTCGTTCAAATCGCGTGGACCGAACCGGGGTGAGCGAGTGCGTCGTCGAGGTGGGACCGGCAACCGTCCGCGGACCGTGTCCCGGAACCAGCGATGTCGTCACGGCTGCGCTGGATTTCATCGACGACGACATCGCGATTCTCGATGACGCACCCGTCACGGTCGATGCCCTCTGGCGCAGGGTGTTTCGAGACGTGTTGCCGGATAGCCAGGACACCGCCGTCCTGATCTGTCCGACGTGGTGGTCCGAGGCACGCGTCGAGCGGGTACGCGCGGCCGCCGCGGCGCGGGCTGCCGACGTGGCTGTGATGCAGCGCGGCGCGGTGTTCGGTGGTGCGCGGGGCAACCCGACCGTCGTCGAGATCGCACCCGATCTCGTCATCACCGCGCGGGCGGGCGCCGTCGTCGCCGCTGATCCACGCCAGGGAGCAACCGCAGATGTCGCGCGGTCGGTCGCCGCCCGCATCGGCCCGTCCACCTCGGTTCTGGTCGATGCCCCGGCGGGCGTCGCAGGGGGCCCCGAGCTGGCGGCCGCCATCGCCGAACGTCTGCGGACCGACGGTGCGGCCGTGACGATCGCACCGCAGGACAGGGTCCTGCGGTTCAGGCCGACGCCGTCATCGAGCGCGCACACGGTGGAAGAACCCCAGCGTCCGAGGCCCGGCAGGGCCGTCGCGCTTGTCATCCTGATGGTTTCGGTGACGCTCTTCGGTGTCGGTACCGCGCTGGGCGCAGGCCGACACGAACCGGAACCCATTCCGATGACGTTGTTGGTCGAAGGCAGGGTCGCGGTGAAGGTCCCGGCGCTGTGGCACGTGGAGCGTGTGACGGTGGGGCCGGGTTCGGCGCGGCTGCAGGCGGTGTCGCCCGACAAGGCGGTCGCGGTGTTGGTGACGCAGTCGCAGGTGCGCCGCGGCGAGACGCTGGCGAGCACGTCGGCGACATTGCGCCGCGCGTTCGACGGTCAGCCCTCCGGCGTGTTCAGCCGCTTCGATCCCGACGACCGGCGTGCGAACCGCCCCGCGGTCACCTATCGGGAACTCCGCGGCCTACGCCAGACCGACTGGGCGGTGTTCGTCGACGGCGGCGTGCGAATCGCGGTCGGATGTCAAGCCGGTCTCGGCGCCGAGGACGCGGTCGCCTCCGTCTGTGACGAGGCGATCCGGTCGGCGCACGCCATCATCTGAAATGCATGGGAACCGAACGCGCCCGAGCTCCGTCATAACTACGACTTGAACGGACAAGGAAAGGGCTTCGATGACGACATCGGCTGGCGGGTCGCTCAACACCGACCTCGATCTCATGACGGCCGTCGCGGGCAAGATCGACACCCGCAACGACGAGATACGGGCGATGCTGCAGAGGTTCATCGGCCAGATGAGCACAGTGCCGTCATCGGTATGGGGAGGCGTTGCGGCGGCGCGGTTTCGGGATGTGGTCGACCGGTGGAACACCGAGTCGACGAAACTTCACGCCGCCCTGCAGCGGATCGGCGAGACCATGCGCGTCAACGAAAGGTCGCTGCGCGAGGCCGCGCAAGCACATTCCCACCGAATCGGCGCCGTCGGCACCAACCTCTGAGGAGTCTGACCATGGAACCGGTTCTGTCGTACAACTTCGACGAGATCGAGTACACCGTCCGCCAGGAGATTCACAACACATCGGCTCGGCTCAACGCGGCGCTCGAAGACCTGCGATCGCAGATCGCTCCGTTGCAGGAGATCTGGACGCGGGAGGCGGCCGAGGCGTACCGGGTCGAGCAGGCCAGGTGGGATCAGGCGGCGGCGGCACTCAACGAGATCCTGTTCAATCTCGGTAACGCGGTGCGCGACGGCGCCGACGACGTCGCGACCACCGACCGAAACGCGGCCGGCGCCTGGGGCGGCTAGCGTCGACAGACCACTGTGCGGTCCTGCGGGAGGGGAGCCTGCGGGACCGCACAGTTCTGTGTGCCGCCCTCTGACCGTTTCAACCCGTTTTGACCTGCGGTGACGCTCGCCGGTATGCTGCTCGGTTGGCGTGCGGTGAGCCTGTTCATCCAGGCACGCGGTCTCGGGTCGATGTCGGTCGCCGAGCCCGCCAGCCGCCAGCCTGTGACCGGCACCCGGCTCGCCCCGGGATCCAACCCGAGATAGATAGAAGGTATGCGCTGTGCCTACGTACACGCCGAAGGCGGGTGACACCACGCGCACGTGGTACGTCATCGACGCCACCGACGTGGTGCTCGGCCGGCTCGCCGTCGCGGCTGCCAATCTGCTGCGCGGCAAGCACAAGCCGACATTCACGCCCAATGTCGACGGTGGCGACTTCGTCATCGTCATCAACGCGGACAAGGTCGCCATCGGTGGCGACAAGCTGCAGAAGAAGTTCACCTACCGTCACTCGGGTTTCCCGGGTGGTCTGCACCGCCGCTCGCTCGGCGACGAGATGGCCCGCCATCCCGACCGCGTGGTCGAGAAGGCGATTGTCGGCATGCTGCCGCACAACAAGCTCAGCAGGCAGATCCAGAAGAAATTGAAGGTCTACGCCGGTCCGGAGCATCCGCACACCGCGCAGAAGCCCGTGCCGTACGAGATCAAGCAGGTGAGCCAGTGACCGAGACAACCGACACCACAGAAGCGCCTGAGACCCAGGACGTCGAGACCACCGAGGTCGTCGAGACCACGATCGAGACCGAGGCACCGGAGGCGCGCGAACCGCGCGAACCCGTCATCATCGATCGCCCCATCCAGACCGTCGGCCGCCGCAAGGAGGCCGTGGTGCGGGTGCGCCTGGTGCCCGGCACCGGCCAGTTCAACCTGGACGGACGCAGCCTGGAGGCCTACTTCCCGAACAAGGAGCACCAGCAGCTGATCAAGGCTCCGCTGGTGACCGTCGACCGGGTCGACAGCTTCGACATCTACGCCCACCTCGATGGCGGGGGACCGTCCGGTCAGGCAGGCGCGCTGCGCTTGGCCATCGCCCGAGCGCTGATCCTGGTCCAGCCGGAAGACCGGCCCGCCCTCAAGAAGGCCGGCTTCCTGACCCGCGACCCGCGTGCCATCGAGCGCAAGAAGTACGGACTGAAGAAGGCCCGTAAGGCGCCTCAGTACTCCAAGCGCTGATCTGCTTCACGACACCGCCCGGTATGCCACGCGCATGCCGGGCGGTTTCAGCGACCCAGGAAGTTGCCAAGCACCCCGGCGACCGAAGCCCCCGCCTGGCCGGCCTGCTGGCCACCGCCGGTACCGCTGACGAATGCGCCCGGCACCTCCTCGGACGGCTGCACGACCACGAAGCCGTGCCCGTTGAACGACATCGTGAACGCCTCGCCCGTGGTGCGTCCGATCAGTGTGCCGAGGCCGAACTGGTCGGCACGGTGGAAGCCGGTCTGCAGCGATGCGGACCAACACACCGCGGCCTGCGGGTCGGCATAGGTCGGCTGGTCCACCTGCAGGACCACCGGGGTGCCCTTGGTGGTGATCGCGATGCGGCCCTGCCCGGAGAACACGCAGTTGAAGAGGCCTGCGTTGGACAGCATCCCCGCGCCCTGCACGCGCCGGATGTCGTAGGACAGCGACGGCTCGAACGCCAGCACGTTCTTCCCGTTGATGGTCAGCCCGTCGTTGGGGCCTTCGAGATCGAGCAGATGGATGTCGGAGGCCAGGTCGGCGAGGAACAGGTCACCCGCGCCGGTACACCGCATCAGCGGCACCCCTTCACCGGTCAGATGCTGTTTGACGAACTGTCCGACGCCGCTTGCGCCCAATCCCTGAAACTGGACGTTGCCCTGGTAGGCCACCATGGCGCCTTGGCGCACCATCATCTCGCCGTTGAGCGCGACCTTGAGCATCTTGCTGTTCTGCAGTTTCATGCCCGGCTGCTGCGTCTGAGTCTCGGCGTTCTGGGGGGAGAACAGGTCGCTGCGCATGAGAGATCCTTTCGACGAGGAGGACGCTATCGATCGTCGAGCGCCAGATAAATAGGGTGTTTCCCTACTTTCGGCTCGCCGCGACGATTGCGTTGCAACACGTTTTTCGTCGCTGCAGTAACGATCTTGAGGGGTTGCAGAGACATACCCATAGCGCCCCCACCTGCGTCGAGCGGGAACGGGTCTTGATAGCAGGGTTAATTAGCTGACCATATGTAAAGTACTGCGGCTGAGTAAACTTCACGAGTTTGTGTTTAGCTGTCCATTGATCATGGAAATCCCCTTAGCGGGCGGACCCATCGACCTCGTGCAGAACGCGGGCACCGCGGGTAATTCCGGCGTTGCAGGGAACTCAGCGAATTCCAACGCAGGCGGAAACCGCTGACCGCAGGCCGGGAACGACCTCACCGCCCGTATCGAGGGGTACGGGCGGTGACCCCGTCTCGAGGTCTCGATCGGGTACCGATTCCGCGTCAGCATCAGCGTTGACGTCGGCGGTTGTGTTATCGGCCGGCATTTATGAGAAGTTTGTCCGATGGGTCGACTGTTCGGCACCGACGGAGTTCGCGGGGTCGCCAATCGAAGTTTGACCGCTGAGCTGGCACTTGGGCTGGGCTCGGCGGCCGCGCGTCGACTCGGAAACTCCTCCACCGCACGCCGCCGGGTCGCTGTTGTCGGCCGCGATCCGCGCGCCAGCGGCGAGATGCTCGAGGCGGCCGTCATCGCGGGCTTGACCAGCGAGGGCGTGGACGCGCTGCGAGTGGGCGTGCTGCCGACCCCTGCGGTCGCCTATCTGACGAACGCCTACGACGCCGAGTTCGGCGTCATGATCTCCGCATCGCACAACCCGATGCCCGACAACGGCATCAAGATCTTCGGTGCCGGCGGGCACAAGCTCGATGACGCCACCGAGGACCGAATCGAAGAGCTGCTCGCGAGCGGACCGGGAGAGCGCCCTGTCGGCGCCGCGATCGGCCGGGTCGTCGACGCTGACGACGCCCTCGACCGGTACCTGCGGCACGCGGGGAAGGCCCTGACGACACGTCTCGACGGGCTGACCGTGGTTGTCGACTGTGCCAACGGCGCGGCCTCCGAGGCCGCGCCGAGGGCGTACCGGGCTGCCGGCGCCAACGTCATCGCGATCAACGCCGCACCCAACGGGCTCAACATCAACGAGGGTTGCGGGTCCACGCACATGGCGGAGCTGCAGCAGGCCGTCGTGTCCCGCGGCGCCGACCTCGGTCTCGCGCACGACGGCGACGCCGACCGTTGCCTCGCCGTCGACGCCGAAGGCAACATCATCGATGGTGACGCCATCATGGTGATCCTGGCCCTGGCGATGCAGGAGGCCGGCGAACTGGCATCCGACACACTGGTCGCCACGGTGATGAGCAACCTCGGGTTGCATCTGGCGATGCGGGCGGCGGGCATCGAGGTGCGCACCACCGGTGTGGGCGACCGGTATGTCCTCGAGGAACTTCGCGCGGGCGACTATTCGCTCGGCGGTGAGCAATCCGGCCACATCGTGATGCCCGCTATCGGCACCACCGGCGACGGCATCGTCACGGGCCTGCGGCTGATGTCTCGGATGGCGCAGACCCGCACGCCACTCGGCGCGCTGGCGTCGTCGATGCGACAGCTGCCGCAGGTGTTGATCAACGTCGAAGTCGACGACAAGGCAACCGTCGCCGACGCACCCGGAGTGCGCTCCGCCGTCGCCGAAGCCGAAGCAGAGCTTGGTGACACCGGACGAATCCTTCTTCGGCCCTCGGGGACCGAGCAGCTGGTTCGGGTGATGGTCGAGGCGGCCGACGAGGACACCGCCCGCCAGCTGGCGATCCGGGTCGCCGAGTCGGTCAGCGATCAGAGCTGAACTGGTTGGAACCACCCGGGTTCCGTCGACGTCTTAGCAGGTGTGGGAGAACCTGACATCGCCCGTACCGACGTCGCGGCCGTGCTCGACGTTGCGCGTCAGTACGACATGGCTTCCGACCTCGTGGACGGCGCGGTTCGTGCGCATCTGACCGGGCTGCGGTTCGACGGAGCGGTCGCCGGCCGAATACATGCCGCGCACGGTGACGCTGTTCGCCTTGCCGTCGACGATTTGGCGTACCGGCTGCAGCAGTGGGCGCGTGCCGCCGCGGAGATCGCGGCCGAGTTGCGCTCGAGCGCAAACCGATACGTCGACGCCGATGTCCGCGGCGCCCGGCGGATCGGCTGAGCGATGGCCGAACCTCTCGACGTCGACGCGAGGCTGGCCGAGGGACGTCCGGCCGTCGACAACATCGGCGGCTATGTGTGGGCCTGCCACCTCCTGGGCTATCAGAATCCCGATCTGACGCTGCATCCCGCGCAGGTGCGCGACTGGTACGGCACAGAGGACGGGTTGAACCTGCGCGCGCTCGAGACGGATCGAGCGGCCCTGGAATCGGTCGCGACGGCGGCAGAGCACGCCCGTCAGCTCCAGGAGCGTCAGTTCGACGTGCTGGCGAACGCGTGGCAGGGTCGCGGCGGCGACGCGTCACGCGAGTTTCTGCTCCGCCACGGCGAGGCGTCCGCGGCTACCGCGGCGGCGGTGCACAACGCTGTCGATGCTTTCGCGGCGCTCCGGGATGACCTGTGGCGTGCGATCGACGACAAGGTCGCCGCCGCCGTGAGCATCGATGACCGCACCCAGGCCGAACGGACACAGTGGCGGGCAGCGGCGCAGACGGTCACGACGGGCGCGGGGGACCGCGCACTGGCCAGCGAGCTTGTCGATCAACAGGTCAAGCCTTTCGTGGACAACGACATTCGGTCGGACTGGCTCACCGCTATGCAGAAGGGAATGTCGGCGGTCGCCGCCGCCTTCGACGCTGCGACCGAGGTCCTGACCACTGATGTCGCAGCGGGTTTCGAGGTGCCGGGTGACCTCGGCCCATCAGCACCTCCGCCCGCGTCTCCGGCGGGCGGTGACATGCCTGCCGGCGTCGCGGGCGCGGCGCCCGCCGGGTGGTCGTCGCCTGCCCCTCAGGTGCCCTCGCCTGTCGCGGTGCCGCCGCAGGCGGCGCCGGTGTCGGGGCCGGCCCCCGCCGTTCCTCCGGGCTTTCCCGCGTCGGAATCACCGCCCGCCGCGCCGATGCCGATGTCGGCGATGCCGGCGCTCGGCGAGATGGGTGGGGGATTGCCAAGCAGCGCAGGTGGACTCGCAGGCCTCGGCTCGCAGATCGCCGACGCCATCGGAGGTCTGCTGAACAATCCCGACGACGCGCTGCCTGATTCGGCCGAACTGGATGACGCGGTCGTCGACGGTGGGGACGCGGAATCCGATGCCGACGAGCCCACCCCGGGTGACGACGAGAGCCCCGACGACGAACCGGAAGAGGCTGACGATCCCGACGAGACCGAAGAGTCCGCTGAGGAACCGGCCGCCGACTGCCCCGGGGAGACGCCGGCGGAGGAGGAAATCCCGCAGCCCGATCCCGCGCCGACGCCGCCGCCGGCACCACCACCGGCGCCGCCACCGCCGACGGTGGAGCCTCCGCCGGAGGCCGAACAGTTGGGCGCCGAAACGCCCTGTGAGATCGCTGCCGACGAGCTTCCGCAGGCCGGGTCGTGAATCTAGGGCAGCAGTCCCTGCAGTTCCGCGACGAAGCGGACCGACTCGCGGCGGTCACCGGTCAACGGATGCACGAGCAGCGTGGTGACGCCGGCTTCCTGGTATGCGGCGAGACGTTCTTTCACGAAACCCCTCGGGCCAACGAGCGAGACGTGCCGCACCAGATCATCGGGGACGGCATCGACCGCTTCGGCCTTGCGGCCCGAAAGATAGAGATCCTGGATGTGGTCGGCCACAGCGCCGAACCCATAGCGCGTCGCGAGGTTGTGGTAGAAGTTCTTACCGCGGGCGCCCATACCGCCGATGTACAGCGCCAGTTGGGGTTTCGCCCATGCCAGCCGATCTTCGACGTCGTCGCCGATAGCGAGCGTCGCGCTGACCATGATGTCGAGCGGCCCGAGTTCGGGATCACGCTTGGCGGTGCCTGCGCGCAGCGCTTCACCCCAGGCGTCCTCGGCTTTCTCCGGGTAGAAGAACACCGGTTGCCACCCCTCGGCGATCTCCGCGGTCAGCTCGACGTTCTTCGGGCCCAGCGATGCGATCGTGATCGGAATGCGCTCGCGGACAGGATGATTGATCAAATGGAGTGGCTTTCCCAGACCGGTGCCGCGATCGTGGGGCAGCGGTATCTGGTAATGCTTGCCGTCGAACTGCACATCCTCGCGGCGCCATACCTGCCTGCAGATCTCGACGACCTCGCGGGTACGGCCGAGGGGAGCGTCGAACGGTACGCCGTGGAACCCCTCCATCACCTGAGGGCCGGAGGTGCCGATACCGAGCCGGAACCGGCCTCCGGAGACGTAGTCCAGGCCCGCGGCCGTCATCGCAAGCAGTGATGGGGTGCGGACGTAGATCGGGACGACGCCGGAACCCAGCTCGATCCGGGACGTCTTCGCCGCAAGGAATCCCAGCTGACTTATGGCGTCGAACGAGTAGGCCTCGGCGACGAGGGCGATGTCGACGCCGATCTTCTCCAACTCGACGACCTCGTCGACGGCCTCGAGGAATCCGCCGGCATAGTTGAGGAAGATTCCGGTCCGCATGGTAGGCATCAACCAGTTATACGCAACCGGGTGGTCGCCAAGTGATCAGGGTTTCAGCAGCGCGACGACCTTGTTCTCCAGATCCACCGGGTCATCGGCGAACGGGTCCACTGTCGCCGCCTTCGGCAAGGCCACCTCGGGATCGGCGAAGTCGCGGTAGGCCTTGTCGCCGGTCAGCTGGTACAGCAGATACCCGGTCATCAAGGCCCGCACCATCTTCTGTGTGCCGCTGTCAGCGCCGGGCAGGCCGACGACGCGGGCGATCCTTCGCCCCTCGATCAACCCACCGGCCTTGGCTTTGGGCATCGCGCGCAGTGTCGCGGTCTTCCACACCCGGGCCAGCTCCACCGCGTTGGAGCGCAGCGACATCGGGTCGCCGGGATCGGTGAGGATCAGCCCCGGTACCCCCAGCGACGCGGCGGCCTCCTCGGCGCGCGGTTTCGTCACCGTCGGAAACGCCGCGACGACGGCCTTCGGCTTCACCGGCATCCCGGCGGCCGCGAACACCGCAGTCGACCCACCGAAGCCGTGACCGGCCAGGCCGAGCCTGTGCGGATGCACGCTGATCTTCCCGTCACCCAGGCGCACCCCGGCGATGATGTCCAGCGTGGTGCCGAGATCGAACGCCAGGTTGAGCACCGACGGCGCGATGCCCTTCTCGGTATCCGGCGCGGCAGCGACGATGCCCCACGAGGCGAGATGGGAGAGGGTGCCCTCGTAGCGCTCGGTCCCGGTCACCCATTCGTGTGCGAATGCGACACCGGGGAGGTTGAATCCGGACTCCGGGGTGTACACGACGCCCGGCAGGCCTGCGAACGCCAGATCGCCGCGAAGGACACGATGTGGTCCGCGTCGTTTCAGTGCTGCGTAGAGCTTCTTCGTCGCGGCCACCCGTCGACCGTATCCCACCGCGATGACCCCGGCGCTAGGGTCCAGGTGTGAAATTGCGCTGGCCCGATGCGGTGTTCTTGTTCCTGCTCGGAGCGGTCGCTTCGGTTGTGGGCGACCACAGCCACGTCGTCACCGGCACCACCGAATACCTCTCCGACGCCGTTCCGTTCCTCGCGAGCAGCCCGCTGTGGTTTCCGCTGCTGGTCGCCCTCGCCACCGTTTCCATCGCCGAGATCCGGCTGCGCATGCCTGCGCTGCGCACCACGGTCACCGCGCGGCAGGGGCTCGCAGGCGTGTCCGCCGTGGTCGGCATCTACGTCACCACTGCGCTGGTGCACGCCGCACCGACTGTTCCGGTCAACGCCCTCGTCTACGCGCTCGCGGCGATCACCTGGTGCGCGCTCGGTGACCGGTGGGGCGCGGTATGTGGCGCGATCGCCGCCGTGGTGGGGCCGGTGGTCGAGATCGTCGTCGCCGCCGCGGGAGTCGCGCGCTACGCCGACGACTCCGATGCGCTCTTCGGGGTGGCGCCGTGGCTGCCCGCGCTGTACTTCGCGTTCGGCGTCACGGCCGCGCTCCTTGCCGAGATCGGTGTGTCGAGACACACACGGTCCGCACAGCCTCTCCATAACTGAGCGAGCGTAGCGTCGAAGTCGGCTCGGGAAATCGAGTAACGAAGTCCGACAACGACTTTGGGGTATCGACATGAAGAACAATCTCATCAGATTCACAGCTGGATTGGGAATAGCGGCGGCCATCGGCGGCGCAGCCCTCGGTATCGGCACCGCGACGGCCAACGCCGCGCCGCCTGCGGCAGTGCACACGGAGTTCGCACAATGGGGACACGGTTGGGGCCACGGGCCGGGGCCGTGGCGGCCTGGACCGCGGCACTGGGGCGGCTACGGCTACGGCGGCTACGGCTACGGCGGATACGACTACGGACCGCCTCCGCCACCCTGCGTCAGCGGTCCGCTGGGCTTCGTCAACGTCTGCGCATGAGTGTGCGATCCGCGTTTGAATTCGCTCGGAGCGCTACCTGACGTAGTAAGAAGCAGTAAGACCATGTGATCCTGCGAAGATGATGTTAGCTGGATAGTCGTCTACGCTGGATACCTATGTGTGGAATCGTCGGCTACGTCGGCTCGCGGGACGCGCGCGGAGTCGTCGTCGACGCGTTGCGCCGGATGGAATACCGCGGATACGACTCCTCCGGCGTCGCACTGCTCGACGGCGAAGGAGGACTGACGGTCCGCAGGCGGGCAGGTCGGTTGGCGAACCTCGAGGCCGCGCTGGCCGACAGCGATGCCGCCGATCTGGCCGGCAGCACGGGCCTCGGTCACACCCGCTGGGCCACTCACGGCCGCCCGACCGACCGCAACGCCCACCCGCACCGCGACGCGTCGGGCAAGTTCGCCGTCGTCCACAACGGGATCATCGAGAACTACGCCGGCCTGCGCCGCGAACTCGAGGCCGACGGCGTCGAGTTCGCCAGCGACACCGACACCGAGGTCGCCGTGCATCTCGTCGCCCGCGAATACCGCAAAGGCGAGACGGCAGGCGACTTCACGCGTTCGGTGTTCGCCGTGCTGCCCCGGCTGGAAGGCCACTTCACGCTGGTGTTCGCCAACGCCGACGATGCGGGCACGATCGTCGCGGCCCGACGGTCCACCCCTCTGGTGCTCGGGGTCGGCAACGGCGAGATGTTCATCGGCTCTGACGTGGCGGCGTTCATCGAGCACACCCGTGACGCCGTCGAACTCGGCCAGGATCAGGCCGTGGTGGTCACCGCAGACGGGTACCGGATCACGGATTTCGAAGGAAACGACGCCGATCCTCTGACCGACTACCGCCCGTTTCATATCGACTGGGACCTCTCGGCAGCCGAGAAGGGCGGCTACGAGTACTTCATGCTCAAGGAGATCGCCGAGCAGCCCGCCGCGGTCTCGGACACCCTGCTCGGGCATTTCGTCGGCGGTCGGATCGTCCTCGACGAGCAGCGCCTCTCCGATCAGGAGTTGCGCGAGGTCGACAAGGTCTTCATCGTCGCCTGCGGCACGGCCTATCACTCCGGCCTGCTGGCCAAATACGCCATCGAGCACTGGACGCGCCTGCCCGTCGAGGTCGAACTCGCCAGCGAGTTCCGCTACCGCGACCCGGTGCTGGACCGCAGCACGTTGGTCATCGCCATCTCGCAGTCCGGCGAGACCGCCGACACGCTGGAAGCGGTGCGCCACGCCAAGGATCAGAAAGCCAAGGTGCTTGCGATCTGCAACACCAACGGCAGCCAGATCCCCCGCGAATGCGACGCCGTGCTCTACACCCGCGCCGGACCGGAGATCGGCGTCGCGTCGACCAAGACCTTCCTTGCGCAGATCGCCGCCAACTACCTCGTCGGCCTCGCGCTCGCCCAGGCCAGGGGCACCAAGTACCCCGACGAGGTGGAACGTGAATACCGCGAGCTGGAGGCGATGCCCGAGTTGGTGAAGCGGGTGCTGTCCACCGTCGATCCCGTCTCAGCTCTCGCGCATCGGTTCGCGAATTCGCAGACCGTGTTGTTCCTCGGCCGCCACGTCGGTTATCCGGTCGCCCTCGAAGGCGCGCTCAAGCTCAAGGAACTCGCCTACATGCACGCCGAGGGCTTCGCGGCGGGTGAGCTCAAGCACGGGCCGATAGCGCTGATCGAGGACAACCTGCCCGTCATCGTGGTGATGCCGTCACCGAAGAACGCGGCGATGCTGCACGCCAAGCTGCTGTCGAACATCCGCGAGATCCAGGCCCGAGGTGCGCTCACCATCGTGATCGCCGAGGAGGGCGACGACACCGTGCGGCCGTACGCCGATCACCTGATCGAGATCCCGGCGGTGTCGACGCTTCTGCAGCCGCTTCTCTCCACGATCCCGCTGCAGGTGTTCGCCGCCGGTGTCGCACAAGCCCGCGGCTATGACGTCGACAAGCCGCGCAACCTGGCCAAATCGGTCACCGTCGAGTAAGGGTGCGGGCGCCGCGCAACGTGGGTCGCTTTCGCGGTGATCCTGCGCGCGAGCGCTTCGCGGCCGTTTATACGGCGGCGATGACCGGTCTTCCCGAACACGAAACCGTCGATGTTGCAACGTCATTCGGCACCCTACGGGCCTACCGGTTCGACGGGCCCGCAGGCAGGACGCCGGTAGTGCTGCTTCCCGGCCGCAACGCGTCGACGCCGATGTGGCGTGCCAACATTCCGTCGCTGACCAAGCGCCGCCCGATCGTCTCGGTCGACCTGCTGGGGGAGGCGGGAATGTCGGTGCAGGACCGCCCGATCGGCTGCGCAGAAGACGAGGCGCGCTGGTTGGACGACGCGCTGGCCGGGCTCGGGCTCGAGCGGGTTCATCTTCTCGGCGTCTCGATCGGTGGCTGGACCGCGATGAACTGTGCCATCCACATGCCGAGCCGGATCGCGTCGGTGACGCTGCTGGATCCGGTGCTGACGTTCGCGCCGGTGCCGGCGAGAGCGGTCCTCGCGTCACTGCTGCTGTTTCCGGCTGGTGTGCCCGCGGCACTGAGACGCCGTGTGCTGAGTTGGATCTGCGGCGGCGCCGACGCCGACGACACGGTCGCTGAGGCCGCCCTCATCTCGGCCGCGGGGAAGGAGTTCGTCGTCGCAAAGGCGGTGCCGACGCTCTTCAGCGACGAGCAGTTGCAGGCGCTGGGGCTGCCGGTGCTGGCCCTGATCGCGGGACGCAGCGTCATGCTCGATCCCTCCGTCGCCGCCGCAAGGGCGCGCAGGCACCTGCCGCATGCACAGGTTGAGGTGTGGCCGGACGCATCGCACGCGATCAACGGCGAATACGCCGAGGAGATCGCGCAGCGGGCGCACCGGTTCTGGGATGACGTCGACGACACCTAGGGGTGGTCGAAACCGGCTGAACGGGTGCCAACTCATCGGCGCGGCCGTCGAGTTCATCCGGCCGGGTCGCTGCGTGTACGGCGCCGCGCGGCGACGGGCGCGACCATAACAAAAGGGTGGCGGCCCGAGCGGCGAATGACAGCCGCGATCGCCGGGGTTTTACCATGTACCGATGAGCACGGGTTCCAACACATCCACCGGCGGTGCCGGCACCCGCGAACGCGCTCACGCGTTTCGTGACTTCATCGAGGAGCGCTACGCCGAATGGGAGAGCGAATTCGGTGAAAACGTGCACTTCAGGCGCACCACCGCGTTCGATCCCAAGCAGTAGCTGTCCGGCCTGAGTGCCGCGGTGTCCGGCCTGCGCAGCACGAGGTCGGCGATCGCCGGGTCCGTCCCCGGCGCGGTACGCGGAGTCGTGGTCGCGCCCATCGGGGCATACACGAGGCAGGGAAGCGCCCGCAACGTCAACCCACCTGCCTGGGCGGATTCCCGTTCTCGCCGGTTCGAATCACGCGGGATATAACGTGGCATGAAGCCGCGTGGTGAGCGCGGACACACGGCGAGCGGACGGGAGCTGATGCGGTACTACTACTCCGCTGATGCGATCCGCGAAGCCGAAGCGCCCCTGCTGGCATCGCTGCCCGACGGTGCGCTGATGAAGCGGGCCGCAGGCGGCCTCGCCACGGTGATCGCCCGCGAGTTGACGGTGCGGACCGGCGGGATCGTCGGCCGATCCGTGTGCGCGGTGGTCGGCTCCGGAGACAACGGCGGCGACGCGTTGTGGGCGGCGACATTTCTGCGACGTCGCGGCGTGGCGGCTGCCGCGGTGCTGCTCAACCCCGAACACACCCATGCCAAGGCGCTGGCCGCCTTCCGTAAGGCCGGCGGGCGGGTGGTGGAAAGTGTGCCCGCAACAAGCGATCTGGTGATCGACGGCATCGTCGGCATCTCCGGCTCTGGTCCGCTGCGCCCGGCGGCGGCCGCGGTGTTCGCCGCGGTCGACGATGCGGCGATCCCAGTGGTCGCCGTCGACATTCCGAGCGGTGTCGACGTCCAGACCGGGGCGGTCAGCGGTCCGGCGGTCGACGCCGCGGTCACCGTCACCTTCGGGGGGCGCAAACCCGTTCACGCGCTTGCCGACTGCGGTCGCGTCGAACTGGTGGACATCGGGCTCGCTCTGCCGTGGACCGACGTGATGAGTTTCGAGGCCGCCGACGTCGCCGCGCGCTGGCCGATGCCTGGGCCCCGCGACGACAAGTACACCCAGGGGGTAACCGGCGTCCTTGCCGGCTCAGCGACCTATCCCGGTGCGGCGGTGCTGTGCACCGGCGCGGCGGTCGCCGCCACCTCCGGCATGGTCCGGTATGCGGGAAGCGCCGCGCAGCAAGTGCTTTCGCACTGGCCCGAGGTCATCGCCTCGGCGTCCCCCGCCGCGGCAGGGCGGGTGCAGGCCTGGACCGTCGGACCCGGGCTGGGGACAGACGAGGTCGGCGCCGCCGCGCTGTGGTTCGCCCTCGACACCGATCTGCCGGTGATCGTGGATGCGGATGCGCTGACGATCCTGGCCGCGCACCCCGATCTGCTCGCCGAGCGCAGCGCGCCGACGGTGTTGACGCCGCATGCAGGGGAATTCGCGCGGTTGGCCGGCGCACCGCCCGGCGACGACCGCGTTGCGGCGACCCGCAGACTGGCCGACCGGTTCGGCGCCACGGTGCTGCTGAAGGGCAACGTCACCGTCATCGTCGAACCCGGTGGCCCGGTCTACCTGAATCCGGCCGGGCAGTCGTGGGCGGCCACCGCGGGGTCGGGGGACGTTCTGTCGGGCATCATCGGCGCGCTGCTCGCCGCGGGACTGCCCGCAGGCGAAGCGGCCGCGGC
>JAEZKH010000020.1 GCA_023415515.1 Actinomycetes bacterium | reverse complement strand
CTTCATGGCTTACCTGGCCGGCGTCGGAAACTACCGGAAGACATGCGACAAGGTGGCCGAAAACGATTACGAAGGGTTCACTTTGACACCAGCTTCAGCAACCGTCGGCGCGTGAGCCCGACGGTCTCCATTGTGACGGCTCAAGGGTGCGCCGACCGAAGGGACTGAACACATGCGAGGTCTGACAAGTGGCTTTCCGCTAACCGCAGCTCAGCGCGCAATGCTCGACGAGCTGAAGACGTATCTGGACGACAACTTCCCAGACGGCCGCGCGATGGCAGCGGACCTCACGGCGGAGTGGGCGAGCGATGAGGAGTACGAGTGGCTCCACGAGTTCAATCGTCGACTCGCCAAGGATGGCTGGTTGATCCCACACTGGCCGATTGAGTGGGGTGGCCGCGGACTCACCGACGTCGACCAGATGCTGATCCGTGAAGAGCTGGCCTACCGACGAATACCGCTCATCAACGTCAACGGTCTCGACATGTTGGCACCAATTCTTTTGAGGTTCGGCACCGAGGAGCAGAAGCGGCGCCATCTTCCAGGAATCGCTTCGGTCGACACAATGTGGTGTCAGGGCTTTTCGGAGCCCGAGGCAGGATCAGATCTGACCTCACTGCGTACGACGGCGGTCCGCAACGGCGATCACTACATCGTCAACGGCAGCAAGGTGTGGACGGGCCACGCGATGCGGTCGACGTGGATGATTCTGCTGTGCCGCACCGGTGAGGGTTCGCGGGGCAGTCGCGGCCTGAGTCTGCTGCTGGTCGACATGGCCAACACGCCGGGCGTGGAGATGACACCGACGGTCGCGATGACCGGCGCTGTGACCTTCTGCCAGGAGTTCTTCGTCGACGCGAAGGTGCCCGTCGACAACATCGTCGGCGGTGAGAACGAGGGCTGGGCGGCGTCGCGGGCGCTGCTCGAGCATGAGCGCGGGGGGCCGGGCGTGGCAGCCAAGCTGCGGCGGATGCTCGACGATCTCCTCGACCTTGTCGATGCGGCACCCACGGAGGCATCCGATTCCGACGTCGTCCGGCTTGGCGGCCTGATCGAGAAGGTCGAGGGCGCACGGGCGATGGCCTACGAGATGGCCGAAGCCAGAACGCAGACCGAGATGTCGCCGCACATGCCCTCGGTTTTCAAACTTTTCAGTTCCGCGCTGGGAGTTGAGCTGTCCGAGTTGGGCGTCGATCTGCTGGGCCTCGACGCACCAGCACACCGTCCCGACGTCGGTGCCTGGACCCATTGGGACGATTACCTGTACTCGTTTCTCATGCCGATCGCGGGCGGCAGCAACGAGATCCAGCACGAGATCATCGCTTCGAGTTTCCTCGGGGTCGGCCGCAAATGACGGCGAGAGTCGACTACCTCGCGGGAATCCGATGCCAGGTGCTCGGCCGAGGCGCGGTCGCGCTGACGGCGCATGACACACTGGCCAGTCTGGGTGCTGATGTTGACATCGTCGCTGCCGCCACCGACGACTCGGACATCGTCATCTGCGACCGCATCGCTTCTGGAACCGACGGGTCCTATCTCTCGCAGGTTGCGCGCTGGATCCAAACTCGACGCGCCGGTCGCCCCGGAACCTGGGTTACGGTGTCGGCCTTCGGGCTGGACGGTCCCGCCGGTGGACTGCCCGGCTCCGACCTTGTCTGTGCCGCTGCCGGCGGCATGTTGGCGGCGCTGACCGACAGCGACGGCCGATTCCACCAGATGCCGGGTGAGCAGGCGCTACAGGCGACCGGACTGCTGGCGGTTCTCTCGGCACTGCACGGACTTTCGTCGAGCCGCGCCGAGGGGAACGGCGTGCATCACGACCTTTCTGCGCAGGAGGCCACCGCGTTCTCCTCCGTGCAGCAGGAGCTCGCGCATATCTTGTACCGGTGCGGCGGCGCAGGCGGCGCGGCCCGGTACTCGGCGCCGGCCGGCGTGTTCGAGTGCGCGGACGGCCTGATCAACATCATCGTCATCGACGACCACCAGTTCGCCCGCGTCGCCGAGGTGGTCGGGCGGCCGGACTGGATATCGCTGTATCCGACGCTTCCACATCGAGTCGCCAACGGAGACGACATCAACGCCGTGGTGAGTGAGTGGCTCGCCGACCGCCCGAAGGTCGAGTGTGAACAATTGATGCAGGGCAACGGAGTGCCTGCGACCGCCGTGCGCACGCTCGACGAGCTCAACATCTCCGATCAGTTCAAAGAGCGGGACTGGCGAGCTCGATGCGAGGGCTACGACCCATCGATTCCTCCCTTGCCTGCCGTCGTCACCGAAACCTCGGCCGCCCCTGCGCCCACTGAAGCCCCGGCCGGGCGCAACCTCAACGATCTGCGGGTCGTAGAGGTCACCAACGTGCTCGCCGGACCGCTCAGCGGCGCCATCCTGGGAGCGATGGGCGCGACGGTGGCCCGCCTCGAGGACCTGGGGCGTCTCGACGTGTATCGCCGTAACGGCCCCTTCGCCGACGGTGAGGCCGGCATCGAGCGGGCCGCCTACTTCATGTGCGCGAACTATTGCAAACAGAGCGTCAAAGAGGGAGTCGGTGACGACCCCGAGATCGCCAGACTTGCACTGGCCTGGGCGAACGTACTGATCGAGAACGTCGGCTCGAGTCGGCTTGCCCGCCTGGGCGTCGGGGCAGTAACGGTCGGCACCGGGGCCGGGGGAATGATGGCGTCGGTCTCGGGCTATGGCCGCAGTGGACCACACGCCGATTTCAGGGGCTACGCACCCAACGTGCACGCGTACGCGGGTCTCACCGAAGCGATCCACCGGGCTGCCGGCTCCAGGATCTACCTGATCGGTGCGCTGGCCGACTATGCCGCTGCGATCTGGGTAGCCACCCTGGCTGCGGCCTGGTATCTCGGCGGCGCGAACAATGAACAGCGAGTGGACCTTTCGATGGCTGAGGCGGTCGCCGTGAAGCTGCGCCACCTGCACCGTGAAGTCGGCGGACCGACCCACGATCTGCTCGTGACCACCCCAGACGGACGGTCTGTCGCACTCTCGTTTTCCAACGACGACGTCGAGCGCATCGGCAACGCTCTGGGGCGCCACATCGGTGAAGACGACGCGGAGTCGGTCGTGGGTCGAGCAGTGCGCGAGGCTCCCGAGGCGATGGTCCACTCGTTGCAGGTCGCTGGGGTCGCGGCGTACTTCGTCAGGTCGACCGCAGAGGTGGTGAACGACGAGCAGTTGCGCGCGCGCCGATTCTTCTTGCCTGTCGACCATCCCGTGGTCGCGCCGGCGGCGATCATCACCTTGCCGTGGAAGGTTGCGGGCTGTGCACGGAGCGGCTATCGCGCCGCACCGATCCTCGGCGCGGACGACGCTGGCGCCCGCGAAGAGTTCGCCGCCCGTGGTTCCACGACCTCCCGACAAGAGGCGACACGCTGATGAAGAGCATCGCTGCGGGCTATCGCGAAAGCGACGAGCGACGGCAGTTCCGCGAGTCCACGAGCGGGATGCTGGCTCGGCTGTGGCGACCCGATGTGCTACGCGATTTCCCCGATAGCGTGGAAACCAAGCTCGCTGAACTCAATGCAGACCTTCACCGCGACCTGTCGCTGGGCGGGATCCTCGTCAACGAAGAGAACGGTGGCCTTGGCGCCACCCGCGAGTATGCAACGGTTGCCGCCGAGGAACTGGGTGCCGCACTCGCACCGTACGACTTGATCGGCGCGTGCATGACGACACACGTGCTCGCCGCCGCTGACGGCGCCCAGCGCGACCACATACTGGGCCGGATCGCCGATGGCTCAAGACCATTCGTCTTCGCATGGCCCGGTGTGGACGCGTCGTGGAGCATCCGCGATGTGAATCCGGCCTCGGTGATACGCGGTGGCGCCTGGGCCCGGGTTACTCATGTCGTCGGATTGGTGGGCGAGCCCGTCCTCGCCGTGCCTGCCCGACACGAAGACGAAACCGGTGTGGCGCTGATCGACGGGGCAGCGGCCACTGATCAGATATCGGTGTCCGAGGTGGCGCGCGCAGACAGCCTGCGCGCAATGGGACACCTGTCGCTCGATGGAGCTCAATGCACATTCCTGCCCGTTCCCGAACGGGCTTTCACCGAGGCGCTCGTGCTCGGGGCGATACTGCTGTCGGCGGAGATGGTCGGGGCCGCGCGTTCCTGCATCGAACGCATGGTCGAGTACGGACTATTGCGGCGCCAGTTCGGTCAACCGATCATCACCTTTCAGGCTCTCAAGCACGACGTTGTCGATGCCGCTGTCGACTTCGAACGAGCGAGGGCAAGTGTCTACCGGGCCGCGCGCCGAGCCGACACGATGGCTTCCGACGGCTCGGGTGAGGAGCTGTCGGAGGCGGTTATGTTCGCCAGAATCGCGAAGGCCTCGGCGGGCACGGCGTTGCGATCTGCGGCCAAACAGTCCATTCAGCTGCATGGTGGCACAGGGTTCACCTGGGAGAACCTGTCTCACCGGTATCTGAAGAAATGGGTGACCGGTAACCACCTGTTCGGCTCCGCTGATGAGCAGCGTCGTCTCATCTACGCGCAGGCACAGTCTCGTATCGTGCATCCATAGTTCCGACTTTTTCCGAGAGCTGTTCAGCGACAGTATCTTTCAGATATGCGCGGCCGCCTACTCGGGCCGCGCGCTGAAAGCTCAGAAAGGGTAGGGCGGCCGCCCGACATATTGACACCATTATCTATTGTGATTAAGATCATAATCTACGGTGTTTAAATTACTATGGGTCAGGAGAAACGGCACGCCGGTGGCCCGGGTGTTGACTGGCGGGTCTGTCGTAATCGGATTCAACCGGTATGGAGGACGCATTCGATGCTTCGGGTAGTGCAGTGGGCTACTGGGTATGTCGGCAAGTTTTCACTTACGGCACTGATCGAGGATCCGGACCTCGAAGTGGTCGGTGTGCGCGTCTACAGCGACGAAAAACACGGTCGGGATGCCGGCGAGCTCGTCGGGCTGGAGCCGATCGGGGTCAAGGCGACCAAGAACGTCGACGAGATCCTCGCACTGGACGCCGATTGCGTTGTCTACATGGCCGACGCCGAGACCAATCCGATGGCTGGAATCGACGACATCTGCGCCATCCTGGCCTCGGGTAAGAACGTTGTGTCCACCGCGGTGTCGCCGCTGATCTATCCGCCCGTCATGGGCCCAGAGATCACCCAGCGCATGGAGAACGCCTGCGCCGAGGGGAACTCGAGCTTCCACGGCACCGGATTCAACCCCGGCTGGGCCTCGGAGGTGCTGCCGCTATCCATGCTGTCATGCATCCACCGGCTGGACTCGATCCGGTATCAGGAGATCCTCAACTACGCCCATTGGGACAACGCCGAAATGTTGTTCAACAACATGGGTTTCGGAATGAGCCCAGATTATGAGGCTCTGTGGACGAAACCCGAAGTCATGGGGGCGTTCTTCCACGCACCGCTCACCCTGATCGCGGTGGGTATCGACGCCACCATTGACAGGTTCGAGTACGACAGGCAGACGTGGCTGGCCAAGGAGGACTTCAAGATCGCGGCGGGAACGATCAAAACCGGTACCGTAGCTGCGATGAAGTTTTCGGCAACGGCCGTCGTCAACGGGAAGCCGATGATCACCGGAGAGCACGTCACGCGCCTTCGGCCAGACGCCGCACCGGAGTGGCCGGACGGACGAGGTTTCAAGTTGATGGTCGAAGGTTCCCCGTCGTTGATGGTGGAGGCCAAAATCGACATCCACGGGGACGACGAAGCCAATCAGGCCTGCCTGGCCACCGCCATGCATGCTGTGCATTCGATTGGTCCTGTGTGTGCCGCCGAACCTGGAATCAGAACGATTCTCGACTTCCCGATGGTCGTCGGGCGACATGTGCACAACGCTCCGGTCCGCGAGCTTGTTGGCCGCGATTAGTACGTGAGAACAGATCCGTTACTTATTCGCCATAGGAGCAAAGGTGCTGAAAGACAGGAAGATTCTGGTCACCGGCGGAACCGGACAGATCGCGGGGCCCATCGTCGAGGACTTCGCGAGGGACAACGAGGTGTGGTGCGCTGCGCGTTTCAGCGACCCAACGCGCAAGTCCGAGCTCGAAGCCATGGGCGTGCACACCTGCACGTGGGACATGAGCGACGGTGACATGTCGGCGCTGCCGGATGACTTCACCCATGTGGTTCATTCGGCCATCTATCCGGCCGTCGATCACGAAGACTCGATCCACCGAAACGCTGAGTCCGCCGGTCTTCTCATGAAGCATTGCGAAAACGCCGAAGCCTTCCTGTTCGTCTCCAGCTTCTGTATGTACCTCGAACACGAGGACCATCCCCATCATGCCTACTCCGAGACAGACAAGCTCGGCGGATCGGCGAGCTACAACGATTCATACGCGGTCGGCAAATTGGCCGCCGAAGGAGCGGTTCGGTCGGCGTGCCGCATCCTCGACCTGCCGACCACCATCGCGCGGATGAACGTCGGATACAGCTGGACCGGCCATGGCGGCCTGCCGGTGGCCTACTACCACCTGATGTCGCAGGGCCAACCGGTGCCGGTACCCGTGGGGTCGTCGAACATGAGCTCGCCGATTGCGGGCGAGGACATCGCCAGGCAGGCCCACCTATTGCTGGAAGCGGCAACGGTGCCGGCCACGATCGTGAATTGGGCGGGGGACGAGGCGGTTTCGGATCGTGAGATATGTGACTACGTTGCGGAGCTGACCGGCGTCACAGCGAACTACGTCGAAAGCCCAATCAGCTTCGACAGCTTCATCTCCGACAACACCCGCCGAGAGAAACTCATCGGCAAATGCGAGGTTCACTGGCGTGACGGTATTCGCGACACGTTCAAGCGGCGGGGGATCCTCAACTAACGCTGACCCGCTGTGCCGAAACATATTCCGGATGGACGACATCGAGGCAATCAAGCGCCTGAAGGGCGGAAGGAATCTCGTCAGCGGTGAGGTGGTCGGTTCGCCGGCTCGTGCAAGTGCCACGAGAAGTCAGGAGTGCGTCGATGACCAGCACCGAACTGTACTATGACCCGTTCGATTTCGACATCGACGACGATCCGCACCCGGTCTGGAAGAGGATGCGCGACGAAGCCCCCCTGTACCGCAACGACAAATACGATCTCTACGCGCTCAGTCGTTACGAGGATGTCGCTCCTGAACTGAGCAATTGGGAGGTCTACCGGTCTGGCCGCGGAACCACGCTGGACATCATCATGAGCAACATGGAGTTCCCGCCGGGCAGCATCCTCTTCGAGGATCCGCCGAGCCACGATCATCATCGTCGCGTGGTGTCAAGGGTTTTCACACCACGTCGAATGGAAGCGATCGAGCCACTCACCCGCGATTTCTGTGTTCGAGCGTTGGACCCGTTGGTGGGTAGCGGGCGGTTCGACTTCGTCGAGGACATCGGCGCGACGGTCCCAATGCGAACTATCGGATATCTGCTGGGCATCCCTGAGGCGAACCAGGAAGAGATTCGTGACCGCGGCGGTCGCCATCTCAACCTTGACGAAGGCGCATTCAGCCGCGTTGCCGAAGATTTCATCACACACAGCTATGCGTTGTTCTCCGACTACATCGACTGGCGGATCGACAATCCGTCCGACGACCTGATGACGCAATTGCTGAACTCCGAACTGGAGGACGAGAACGGCAAGCGGTCACTTTCGCGCGACGAGGTGCTGACCTATGCCGCCGGCCTCGCCGGCGCGGCCAACGAGACCACCACACGTCTGATCGGGTTCATGGGCCAGCTGCTGGCCGAGCACCCCGACCAACGGCGCGAGATCGTTGCGGACCAGTCGCTGATCCCGCGTGCCATCGAGGAAGTCTTACGTTACGAGGCTCCATCGCCGGTGCAGGCACGTTACGCCGCCTCGGACGTCAGATGTCACGACACCGTGGTGCGTGAAGGGTCGATCATGTTGCTGCTCAACGGATCAGCCAACCGCGACGAGCGGCGGTATCCCAACGCGGACACGTTTGACATTCACCGTGGCGCCGCGCATCTCAGTTTCGGCCACGGGCTGCACTTCTGCTTGGGTTCGGCGCTGGCGCGGATGCAGGCGAAGGTGGTGTTGGAAGAGGTCATTCGGCGCTGGCCGGACTGGGAGATCGATTATGACAACGCCGCCAGGGCGCACACTTCGAGCGTGCGGGGATGGGCCAAGATGCCCGTGTTCACGGGCTGACCGCGATCCGTGAACATAGCGCGATATCGGTATAGACCGTCTGGACGGTCGCCTATTGTTCGGAGCATGGTCTCCGAACCCAACGATCACAACGCTGCCACAAACCCCGCCGCAACGCCCTCTGCAGACATCGGTTTGGCGGGTCGCGTCGTGATCGTCACCGGCGCATCGTCCGGTTTGGGCAGACGTTTCGCCCGAGTGTTCGCAGAACACGGCGCGTTAGTGACCATCACCGCGCGCCGCGCCGACCGGTTGGAAGAGCTGCGTTCTCAGTACGGCGCGGACCGTGTCCACGTCGAGGCCGGAGACATCAGCGACGAGGCTTTTCCCGCGCGACTCGTCGCGGCCACCGTCGAGCATTTCGGCCGGCTCGACATCTTGGTCAACAATGCGGGAACGGGATCGATGGTGCGGGCCGAAAACGAATCGACCGCCCACTTCCTCGAGGTGATCAAGACAAACCTGGTCGCTGTCTTCACCTGCTGCCGGGAAGCGTTCGGACCGATGCGCGCCAACGGCGGCGGAAGCATCATCAATGTCTCCTCAATGCTCGGGCAGATCGGCATCGGTCGGATTCCCCAGGCGTCGTACTGCGCATCGAAGGGTGGCGTCGCCAACCTCACCCGCGAGTTGGCCGCGCAATGGGCACGAAATGGAATCAGGGTCAACTGCCTTGCGCCGGGTTGGTTTCCGACAGAGATGACCGCGGCGATGATGACCGATGAGAAGAGTCTCGCCTTCATCGACCGCACCGTTCCCATGCGGCGGCCCGGCCGGGACGACGAGCTGGACGCGGCTCTCCTGTTCCTGGCCGGCGCCGGGTCCAGCTACGTCACCGGCCAAACCCTGGTGGTCGACGGTGGCTACACCGTGATCTAGCTCTTGTGATGTGTGATGTTCGGCGAGGTCGCAGCGGGCGAGAGGGGGTTGGATGGTGCCGTCCGTATGGTAGATTCCAACCGACCGGTCGGATGGAATGTACCCGATGAAGTCCAGCTTGGAGCGCACGGAATGTCTGCCACGAAATCTCGGATGTCAGATGGGGTAAAGAACCTCGTTGCCGAACCCGCCGGCTACGCCGACGGTCGCCGGTTGGGCGAAGGCGGAACATATCTCGACGCAATCGATCCGACGACCGAGCAAGTTCTGGCGAAGGTGCCGACGACCACTGTCCGTCAGGTGGACGACGCAGTCGCAGCGGCCCGAAGGGCTTTCGACGAGGGTCCATGGCCGCGCATGCGTCCCCGCGATCGCGCCGCCGCCATCAATCGGCTTGTCGACCGCCTGCGTGCACACCGCGATGACCTTGTCGAGCTCGGCATGCTCGAGGTCGGCTCTCCGCGGATGCTCAGCGAGGCGATGCACGCCGACCTGCCCATCAACTTCTGGGAGTGGTTCGCCGACGCCGCGGTTCGCGGCCCACGCGGCGGTTGGGAAAACGGTATCGGCCTGCACGACTCCCCGGTGCTTTCGACGAGCATCCTGTTCCACGATCCGATCGGTGTGGTGGCAGCCATCGCCGCCTACAACACTCCGCAGCTGATCACGGCGTTCAAGGTGGGGGGCGCGCTGGCTGCGGGCTGCACCACCGTGTTGATGCCCTCGCCCCGCACCCCCCTTGCTGCGGTCGCCTTCGCTCGAATCGTGGAGGAGGCCGACCTGCCGCCCGGCGTGGTGAACGTCGTCGTCGGCGAGGCCGAGGTGGGGCGGGCGCTGACAGAAAATCCTGCTGTCGATCTGATCAGCTTCACCGGGTCTGTCGCCGTGGGCCGACAGGTCATGCGTCAGGCAGCCGACGGCCTCAAGAAAGTCGTCCTCGAGCTCGGCGGAAAGTCGCCGAACATCCTCTTGCCAGGAGCTGACGTGGAAACGGCGGCGGCACCGTCGATCCTGCGCTTCACCCGCAACAGCGGTCAGGCGTGCGGCGCGACGACGCGAACGTTCGTGCCACGTGGTGACTATGAGCGCTTCGTAGCCGCGGCGGGGGAATTCATGGACTCCGTCGTGGTCGGTGATCCCTTCGAACCGTCGACGGTGCTCGGCCCTCTCATCCGCCGATCCCAGGTCGACAGCGTCCGTGGGTATGTGGAGCGCGCATTGGAGCGGGGCGCGGAGATCGTGGCAGGTGGTAAACCCGTCGACGCAGAGACCGGCTTCTTCATGTCGCCTGCACTGGTCGGCAACGTCGACAACAACGACGAGATCTGCCAGGAGGAGCTTTTCGGACCGGTCGGCGCGGTCATGCCCTACGACACCGTCGACGAGGCGGTCGCGATGGCCAACGGCACCCGCTACGGACTGAACGCGAACATCTGGGGGCCGGCGGACGATGCCATGCGCGTGGCACGCCGTCTGAGGACCGGAACTGCCACGATCAACGGGGGCGGCGGCGATCGGCCCGACGCCCCGTGGGGTGGCGTTGGTGAAAGCGGCGTCGGATTCGACAAGGGCGAGGCCGGATTCGCGGAGTTCTTCACCGTGCAGCATGTGCAGTGGCCACTCGCCGGGGTAGGCAGGGCCAGCGGTCTTCCGACCGGCCGCGATTCGGGCAAGTAGTGCCCGTGGACGTCCAACAGGCCAGAGCAGGACGCTTGACCCTCCGCTCCCGGCATGGTGAAATTTTCCGCATGTCGACAGACCGGTCGGTCGAATGATGACCCTCGAAGAGGCAGTTGAAAAGGCCAGACAGTACGTCGGGTTGATAGGACCTGCGGTATCCATGACGGTCGAGCGCACCGCGATCCGCCGCTTCGCCGAAGCGATAGGAGATCCCAATCGGCTGTACTACGACCAGGAGTTCGCCAAGGCGACTCGGTGGGGCGGGATCATTGCTCCGCCCACATTCTTGTGCCTGCTGTTGCCACCGCTGCCTGCACCCGACATCGATTTCGGGACGGTCAAGCTCAACGGCGGGAGCGCCTTCGAATCATTCCGCCCAGTACGCCCTGGCGACGTCATCATCGGTCAAGCCGAGTACGCCGACGTGCAAGCAAAGAAAGGAAAGGGTGGCGGCATGCTGATTTTTCAGGGGCGAACGCGGTACACCGATGGGGACGGCCACCTGGTCGCGATCGGCACCGGCACCGGAATCCAGAAATGAGTGTTGCGACCGATCGGGGCATCGAGGAACGAGCGCAGGTGCTCGTGCCGCCGCCGACGCTGGATCAGGCTGCGGTGGCCGTCGGGGACCGGTTGCCGACTGTGGTGAAGGTGCCGACGACGCGGCAACTCGTCATGTTCGCAGGAGCATCCGGCGACTTCTACGAAATCCACTACGACAACGCGGTCGCTGTCGAATCAGGTTTGCCTGGCGTCATCGTTCACGGCTATCTCAAGATGGCCTGGCTCGGTGAACTCGTATCCGCGTGGGCAGGTCCCGACGCTTTCGTACAACGAGTGGACGTATCCTACCGAGGCACCGACGTTCCCGGCGACGCATACCGGCTCGAGGGTCAGGTCAGCGCCGTTTCTCCCGAGATCGATGTCACGTCAGTCGAACTCGAGATCTGGGGTGAAGGCCCTTCAGGAACAAGAACGACGGTCGGTACGGCCACCGTCCACTTGCCCGCTCGCGGCGGTCGGTGATCTCGAAGTGTCGATTCGTGGCAAGGCCTGCATCGCCGGGGTATTCGAGCATCCTCTCCGGAAGATTCCCGATCGCACGACAGCCCAGATCCACGCCGAGGTCGCTGTCGGGGCGCTCGCAGACGCCGGCCTCACACTGGCCGACGTCGACGGCTACTTCTGCGACTCGACGGCGGGCTTCGGTCCGATCTCGATGACCGAATATCTGGGACTCAGACCCCGCTTCGTCGACTCCACCGAGACCGGCGGATCGTCCTACATCGTCCATGTCGGCCACGCCGCGGCAGCCATCGCAGCCGGCAAGTGCCGCGTCGCCCTGATCACGATGGCGGGCCGCCCCCGCAGCGCCCCACAGGGAATGCCCGCTGCGGCGGAGCCATCACCCGAGACAACCTTCGAGGAATCGTGGGGCATGTTCGGCATCGCCCCCGCGTATGCGCTTGCGGCTCAACGCCATATGTACGAGTTCGGGACTACTTCGGCGCAGCTGGCCGAGGTGAAGGTGGCCGCCGCACACCACGCCAAGTACAACCCGAACGCCATGCTTCGCGATCCGGTCACCGTAGATCAGGTTCTCGAGTCGCCGATGGTCAGCGATCCGCTGCACCGCCTGGACTGCTGCGTCGTGAGCGACGGTGGCGGCGCGATCATCGTTGTCGACCCCTCTGTCGCAAAGGATCTCGGCGACCGGTGCGTCACCGTCCTCGGCCAGGGAGAGGCGGTCAAGCACACCGACAACGGAGGCATCGACCTCACGTACACCGCAGCGGTCGAGTCGGGTCCGCGCGCGTTCGACGAGGCCGGCGTCACCTCGAAGGACATCGATTACGTGTCGATCTACGACTCGTTCACGATCACGGCTCTGATGGCCATCGAGGATCTGGGCTTCTGCGCCAAAGGAGACGGTGGCAAGTTCGTCCAGGACGGAGCCCTGCAGGCCCCGTTCGGCGTGTTGCCGTTCAATACCGACGGTGGCGGTCTGTGCAACAACCACCCGAGCAACCGCGGCGGCGTCACGAAGGTCGTCGAGGCCGTACGCCAGCTGCGTGGCGAGGCACACCCGGAGGTCCAGGTGCCCGACTGTGAACTCGCACTGGCCCATGGAACCGGCGGGTCCATCGGTACCCGCATGGGCAGCGCAACCCTGATCATGGGGAGGTCTTCGTGAGCGCGTCAAGCCTTCCGGTCCCATCACCCGCGGTGACTGAAGAGACCCGCGAATTCTGGGACGGGCTCAAGCAATCGCGCTTCCTGCTGCCTCGCTGCACCGGATGCGCGGCGTGGATCTGGTATCCGCGCGGATTCTGCCCCGTGTGCGGCAACCTGGACACAGAGTGGCGTGAGGCCACCGGCCGTGGACGCATCTACAGCTACACCGTGGTGCGTAAGAGCGGCCTTCCCGGGTGGGGAGAACAGGTGCCCTATGTGATCGCCTATGTCGAACTCACCGAAGGACCGCGGGTGATGACCAACATCGTCGACTGCGATCCCGACTCACTGACGATCGGAGCGCCGGTCCGGGTCGTGATGCCCGCAGGCGACGACGGCCAGGCGATCTTCCGTTTCCGGCTCGAGGGCGATCCGCCGCCGCAATGACCTACGAAACCATACGAACCCAGGAGCACGGTCGCGTTGCGACTGTGGTGTTGAACCGGCCAGATCGGATGAACGCCTGGACGCGTCGCATGGAAGCGGAGTTGGGTCACGCGATCGCGGGCTTCGAGGTGCGCGACGACATCGGCGCGATCATCCTCACCGGTGCCGGTCGGGCGTTCTGCGCCGGCGCCGATCTCGACGAGGACCAGACCAGCGACGCCACGCTTCGCGAGCGCTTTCCGCTCGCGACGGACCGCCCCTACTGGGAGATGCGCACGCCGACGATCGCCGCGATCAATGGCGCGGCCGCCGGCGTCGGCATGACCCTGCCGATGAAACTCGACATCCGCATCGTCGCCGAGGACGCGAAGCTGGGTTTCGTCTTCAGCAGACGCGGTCTGACCCCCGAGTTCGGTGCCAGCTGGATACTGCCTCGGATGATGGGCACCGCCAATGCCATGGAACTCCTGCTCACTGGCCGGATCTTCAACGGGCGCGAGGCGGTCAGACTCGGCTTGGCCAGCGAGGCACACCCCGCCGATCGCGTGTTGGACCGCGCACGGGAGATCGCCGACGACATCGTGCGCAACGTCTCGCCGGTCGCCGCGGCAATCACCAAAAGGCTGGTGTATCGGGGACTCGAAGCGAGCGCCCTGTCCGCGCATGCGCGATTGGAGCAACAGCTGTATGAGTGGTCGCTCGGCGGCGCTGACTTCCCCGAGGGCATCGCGTCCTTCGTGGAGAAGCGGACCCCTGAATGGCCTTTGAGAAAGAACGCCGCGTTCCCGTCGGAGCTGTTTAGAGCGCATGGCGACGGCGGAAAGCCCGAGTGATGGTGGAAAGGCAAAGATGAGCACCGCACAGCAAGCACGGTCTGAGCTGCTCGACGCGACCGACGAACAGCTCGAGGACATAGTTCAGTTCGCCGACCCGCTGGTCCTGCGCGGTTTGATCTATCAACTCACCGGCGACGAAGAGCTCAAATCCAAGGTGCAGACGCTGCGCGCACAGGTCATGTTCGCCGAAGCGGCGATTCCAGCCTCCGAGGACGACGTCGCCCTGATTCAGCGAAAAGCCCTGGCGTTCCTGAAGTCTTATCGTGACTCAGGGGGCGGGCAGCTCGACATCGGCCCCCTCGATCGCCTTGAAGAGTCGATCCGGCTGGCGACGGGTAGCGAACCGGGGCCAGGCCAGATGACGATGCTCATCGAAGACATGGGGTTCGACCCCTGGGTGCGTGCCCACAACTGGTCGCGGACACCGGATCCCGACAAGCTGGCTGACTTCACGGTGACCGTGATCGGCGCCGGTTACGGCGGGCTGAACGCTGCAGTGATGCTCAAACGGGCAGGTATACCCTACCGGCACATCGAGAAGGACGGCGGCGTCGGCGGCACGTGGTATCGCAATCGATACCCGGGGGCCCGGGTGGACTCGCCGAGCCGCGCCTACACACATGTGTTCGGTGCGGACGTCGATCTCGAATACCCGTTCTGTCCACGCGCGCACAACCAGGCGTACTTCGACTGGGTCGCAGACGCACACGACATCCGTGATCGCATCGAGTTCGACACCGAAGTGCGCGCGCTCACCTGGGACGAAGAATCGACAAAGTGGAAGATCGAGGTCAGCGGCCCCGCTGGTGATCGCACCATCGAGTCGAACGCGGTCATCACCGCCGTCGGTTTCCTGTGCCAACCCAACATGCCGAACATTCCGGGAATGGACACGTTCAAGGGGCAGTCATGGCACTCGTCGCGCTGGCCCGAGGGCGTCAAGCCGGACGGCAAGCGCATCGCTGTGATTGGAACGGGATCCACCGGCTACCAGATGATTCCGGAGCTGGCGCTGACCGCTGACCACGTCGTCGTCTTCCAGAAGGAGCCGTCATGGGTGTTCAGCATCCCCGGCTACCGCGCGCCTTATCCACCGCAGGTGATGTGGCTGGAACGAAACCTGCCATTCCACAAGAACTTCATGCGCCTGCGCGGGGTGGATGTGACCAGCGGCTGGGACGTCACCACCGACCGCGATCCGGACTACACCGGGGATCCCGAGGCGATCAGCGAATTCAACAAGCAGATGCGCGATGCCGCGGTCGAGTTCCTGGCCGAGAAGCTCCCCGACGACGAGTTGAGGGCCAAGATGACACCGGATTATCCGGTGTGGGCGCACCGCCCGGTTCTCGTGGACAGCGATTACAGCGTGTTGGACGCCCTGAACCGCGATAACGTGACTCTGGTGACCGACGCTATCGCCGAGGTCAACGGAACCGGGATCAGGACCGTCGACGGAGAGCAGCACGATGTCGACATCATCGTTTACGCGACCGGCTTCCGCGCGAATGACTACCTCTTCCCCATGCGGGTCACCGGCCGGGAGACGACGTTGGAACAGACGTGGGCGAAAACCGGCACGTGCGCGTACCGATTCTGCATGGTCCACGGCTTCCCGAATCTGTGGATGCTGCACGGGCCGAACACGATCGGCGGAATCACCCCCGGTCCGTGGGTGGAGCTGGCTACGCAGTTCGCGCTCAAGTGCATCGACCGTCTCATCAACAACGACGAGAATTCGATCGACGTCAGTGAAGCCGCGTACCAGAAGTACATGGCCGAGGTGTTCGAGCGGCAGCGGACCAAAGCCTGGAGTGATCCTCGCGCGGACAGCTATTACCAGGGCCAGGGCGGAAGTCCGTCGGCGGTCATGTCCCCGTACGGGCCGGAGACAATCTTTCGGCTCTTGCGGTATCCCGACTTCGGCGAGTTGGACGTCCGGTGACCGCAATCGACTCGAATGTCAACGACGTCGTCTGGGACGGTCTGGTCCACAGCTATCGGCCACGGGATGACTGGCAGACCCGGGTTTCACCGAAGCTGAGACTCGCAACGGACGCGGTCGACGAGATCGATCCGGTGACCTTCGAGGTGCTGCGGAACAGGTTGTGGACGATCAACATCGCGCACGGCGACACATTGGTGAGGATGTCTGGCTCGCCTGTGTTCCAGGGGCTGGATTTCAACATGTCGATTCTCACCGAGGACGGTGAGACGGTCATGAGCGCGCCGTTCGTCCAATACCTCAACTCCGGTGCGCCACTTGTCGTTCGATATCTGATGGAGCATTTCAGTGAGGCGCCCGGAATCGAAGAGGGTGACGTCTATCTCGCCAGCGATCCGTGGATCGGGGCGTCGCACCAGATGGACGTGTGCATCGCCGCACCGTTGTTCATCGACGGAGAGCTGTTCGCATGGGTTTCGAATGCTGCCCACCAATACGACCTCGGAGGCATCGTTCCAGGCGGGTGGCCACAGAATGCACCCGACGTGTACAGCGACCCGGTGATGTTCCGCCCGTTCAAGCTTATCGAACGCGGTGTCCTGCGAGATGACCTGGAGCAGATGTACCGTCGTCAGTCGCGACTACCGGACATGGTCGCACTGGACATGCGGGCCCAGCTGGCCGGGTGCCAGTTCGCGATCCGCCGTCTTGACGAGACGTGCGACGAGTTCGGGCCAGATGTCGTCAAGGCGGCCATGCGCAGGATTCTCGACAACGCCCAACTGGCGTTCGCACGCAAACTCGAGCGGATCCCGGACTGCACTGTCAGCGACGTTTTCTATTTCGACGAGGAGATGCCCGGAGACCGCACAACGCATCGCGTGCAGTTCAACCTGACCAAGCGAGGCGACCGGCTGATGGTCGACAACGAAGGCACCGACAACCAGGGGATAGGGCCCAATGGGTTCACCTTCGTCAACTTCATGGGAATTGTGCTGGGGTTGTCGGCACTGACACTGCTGCACGAGCACACGTTCTCGGTCGGCGGTGCATACCGCCAGATCGACTTTCGTCCATCGCCAGGCACGCTGACATGTTGTGACTATCCCGCCGCGGTCAGCGGTGGCGTCATGAACATCATCAGCTCATTCGTTCGGGTTCAGAACTCCCTCGCTCGATTGATGGCATGCGATCCGGAGTTGAAGAAGGATCTGGTGGTCTGCGGCGCAGATCATCCCCTACTCGTCCTGGCGGGCGCGGATGATCGGGGTAATGCATTCGGGACGGCGGTGCTGGAAGCGGTTGGAGCAGGCGGCGGCTCGCGCGCCCACTCCGACGGGGTCAACACGACCGGCCTTGTCATCGCGCCGATGTCGAAGATGCCGAACGTCGAGGACACCGAGCAGTACTACCCGCTGCTGATGATGTACCGCACAGAGGCCACCGACACTGGAGGTCCTGGACGTTACCGTGGTGGCGTCGGCATCGAAGTGGCATTCACTCCTTACCGCTCCGTCGCGATGGAGGCGATCACCAATGCCGGCGGACAGGGTGTGTCGACGAACCAAGCGATGGGCCTGTTCGGGGGTCTACCGTCGCCGACCGCGGAATACCACGTATACAGCGGAACTGACGTGGCTGAGCACTGGAGGGTCCAGCACATGCCGCGGTCGGTGACGGAATTGTCCTACGGCGAGCAGCATCGGCTTCGAACCAAGTCCAACGGCACACCGCTGCAGAGCGGCGATGTGATGAAGATGGTCTGTTGTGGTGGCGGCGGCTACGGCGATCCAGTCGAGCGTGAACCCGAAGCGGTCGCCGAGGATATCGCGGGAGGCTTCGTATCCGCCGCGGTCGCTGCCGACCTCTACGGTGTCGTGGTCGACGGCGACGCTCGTGTCGACGGCGAGGCGACACGCGTACGCCGGGAGCAGATTCGCGCGGAGCGGCGCACGTGGACCCCGGTCGCCGAGCGCTTCGCGCCGCTCGGTCTCCAGCCGGACGCGGCCGCAACCGGTGAGCCCGCGCGCTCTGTTCACGAGTACGTCTCGGCGCGTGATGACGGAGATCGCCGGGTGCTGGCCTGCGCGCGATGCGACACGGTGCTGTCCGACTATCGGGCCAGCTACAAAGACGGTCTGCTGGTCAGTGAGACCACCGTGGAAATCCTGCCCCGGGTGCAAGACCCCGGCTTTTTCCTCGACGAGGACATGGTGCTCCGTCGTTACTGCTGTCCGGGTTGTCAGGTCTTGATGACAGTCGAAATCGCCCGCCGCAGCGAGCCTGCGCTGAACGAGATCATATTCCTGTGAGCCGTTACACGATCGGCGTCGACATCGGCGGTACCTTCACCGATTGCGTGGCCGTAGATGAAGCCGGCGATGTGGCCATCGGCAAGGTTTCGTCCACCCCGCCGGAATTCCAGCGCGGATTCATCGGTTCGATCGGCGAAGTCGCGAGCCGGATCGGGCTCTCCCAGGTCGATCTCCTGGCCCGCACCGACGCAATTCTGCACGGTTGCACCGTCGGCACGAACGCCCTCGTGGAGAAGCGCACCGCGAAGGTAGCGTTGCTGGTCACGGCCGGACACCGAGACACCATCTACATGATGCGGGCCGGCGAGCGGCTTGTCGGATCGCACGCGCAGGAAATCGCGCATCTGGCAGGGCATTACAAACCTGATCCGCTGGTGCCGAAGTCGCTGGTCGTCGAGATCGACGAGCGGGTTGCCGCTGACGGACAGATCATCATTCGGATGGACGAGGCCAAAGCGCGGAAGACAATACGGGGTCTGGCCGCCGACGGCGTCGAGGCGTTTGCCATAGCGCTGCTGTGGTCGACCGCAACCGATGTCCACGAGCGGGCGCTTGCGCGTATCGTCGCCGAGGAGGCGCCCACCGCTTTCGTCTCGGTCAGTTCTGAAGTCGTGCCCCGGGTTGGTGAGTACCAACGCACCGTCGCGACATTGATCAACGCGATGATCGGTCCGGTCACCAGTGAGTACCTGGCTCGACTCGAGGACGAGTTGGCGTCGCTTGACTATCCGGGTTCGCTGTCGATCATGACCTGTGCCGGCGGCCTGATCGATATCGCTCACGCTCGTCGCATGCCGTTGCTCACCATCGGCTCCGGCCCGGTGGCAGGTCTCATCGGAGCAGGTCGGCTTGCGCGTGCCGCTGCCACCTGCGACCGCGGCGACATCAATGTGCTGACCGGCGATGTCGGCGGTACGACGTTCGACGTAGGAGTCATCCGTCGCGGAGAACCGGTGACGCGAACGACGACACGGTACGACCAGTACGAGTACTTCGTGCCAACCCTCGATGTGCGATCCATCGGATCTGGTGGCGGGTCGATCGTCGCATTCGATGAAGACACCCGCAGCTTGCGCGTCGGACCTCGAAGTGCCGCCGCAGTGCCGGGCCCCGCGGCCTATGGGCGCGGAGGCGATAAGGCGACCGTGACTGACGCGGCGGTCGTCCTGGGTTATCTCGACCCCAAACACTTTCTTGGCGGGGCGCTTTCGCTGGACACAGCAGCGGCGACGGCCGCGCTCGAACGCGCCGGCGCACCGTTGGGCTTCAGTGCCGTAGAGACGGCCGCGGCTGCTATGCGGATCGTCGACGACCAGATGGCAGACGCCATTCTGCTCTCAAGCACTCAACAGGGGTACGACCCTCGCGCCTGTGTGATGTATGCGTTCGGCGGTGGCGGCGGAACACATTGCCCGATGGTCGCGCAGAAGCTCGGCATCTCGACCACGGTCATTCCGCTCGGGGATCTGGCGGCCGGTTGGTCCGCCTTCGGCGTAGCGGCAGCCGACGCGATGATCGTGCAGGACATGGCATTGCTGACGCCGTCGCCCTTCGATCCTGAGGAACTCAACAAGGCATGGTCGGAGCTGGAAGGGAAGGTCCGATCTGCGCTTCCCGCCTCTCTCGCTGAGGCCGACGTCCATCTCGACCGCTTCGTCGAGATGCGTTACCGACAGCAAGTCAATGAGCTGAGAATCCCTGCACCGCTTGGTGTTTACCGACATGTCGAGGTCGACCAGCTGATCGCCACCTTCGAGCAGGAGTATGAGCTTCTGTTCGGCACAGGCAGCGGTTACCCGGCGGCCGGATTCATGATCACGTCACTACGGGTGACGGCCCGCGCCAGCGTCACCGAACACGAATTTGCGACGACCGGCCTCGGCGATCCCATCGATGTCGAGGCGGCGTCCTGGCGGGAGGTCGTCTGGTACGAGCTGGACTCGACGCCCAGGCGCACGCCGGTGTATGACGGCGGCCGTTTGAAGCCGGGGGACGCGGTGACCGGACGGGCCATCATCGAGTTCACCGACACGACCGTCGTCCTGAGAGAGGGCCAGCGGGCCACAGTCGATGCCCGCAGCAGCATCGTCATCGAGCCGATCGGTGACACTCAGACAAGGGGAAGAACATGACCGGACTCCTGAAAGATCGGGTTATCGCCATAACCGGAGCTGGGCGAGGGATCGGCGCCAGCATTGCAATAGCGGCCGCGGCGGAAGGCGCGCGGATCGTAGCCAATGATCTCGGGTCGGCAGTGGACGGCACGGGATTCGATGCCGAGACGTCGAGCGGTGTCGTATCGCGGATCACCGAAGCCGGCGGGGTCGCTGTCGCCAACTCCGGTGACATCTCCGACTACGACCAGGCCGGCGCGCTCGTCCAGCAGGCCGTCGATACCTACGGCCGGCTCGACGTGCTGATCAACGTCGCCGGAATCCTGCGCGACAAGATGATCTTCAACATGACACCGGAGGAATGGGCCGCGGTCCTCGCTGTACATCTGCGTGGCACCTACAACACGACCAAGCACGCCAGCGTCTACTGGCGGTCGCTGCGCGACGAGAACGCCCACCACCGCCTCATCAACTTCACCTCCGGCTCGGGCCTGCACGGCGCCCCCGGACAGCCGAACTATGCGGCGGCGAAGATGGGTATCGCCGGCCTGACGTACTCCTGCGCCGCGGGTCTGAAACGCTACGGCGTGACGTGCAACGCGATCAGCCCCGACGCGAGCACCCGGATGACCGACTCCATGGGTGATCACCGGCGCGAAGACCAAGACGTGCGCTCGCCCGACAACGTTGCGCCGATCGTGTTGTACCTCGCCAGTGAACGCTCCGATTGGTGCAACGGGCAGATCCTCTATGCGTCCGGACCGGACATCGGACTGTTCAATGTTCCGTCATTGGTCAGCGAGATCTTCAGCGCCGGTCCGTGGGAGCTGTCCTCGGCGTTCGATCAGATCGAGAGTGCGTTTCCGTCGGCAATAATGCCGAAGACGTTGCCTGCGATGACCGGAAATGCCGGCCCGCTGTAAGTGATTCGGAAGCAATGACTTCGATGCCTTTTGCCGGGACAGTCCCGTACGGCGCAGAGTCCACGCTCGCCCTCTAGATCCGCCCCACGACGCCGTCAGCACTGAAAAATGTCGGATCATCGGCTGGGCGGTGGTCGCGATGGCGGCGCACCGCGTCCTCGAGCGCGGCAAGCCGCGAACGGTGCGATTCGTCTTCGGCATCAGGAGATTCGCCACATCGCTGCTGCTCCTGCTTGATGGTGTCAGCGAGTCGCTTGCCGGCCTCGTAGTGAGTCAACAGGTCATAGTCATCATGGGGCGCGGTGGGCTCCTCGTCAGCCATACCCCATGCTCGATCAGCTTCAGCGCGTGTGTCAACAGGCGTGTCCCGAGGGCGAATGCCGAGGCTCACCGACGGCGCGAATGTGCTAAATTAAACCGACCGGACGGTCGAAATAGTGGTGAACCAGTCGATGTCCTCGAACGGTGTGTAGGTCGTCGAGAGAGAAAGGGCCTCCGCGTTATGAAGTTCATCGACGGCTGGTCGAACATGCCGATGCTGACAAAAGACGAGTTGGTCAACGAGTTCGCCGATGAGGTTCTGAACAGCAACGTCAACAAATGGTTCAAGACCAGCGGCGGAGCACGGGGGCCCGGCACCAGCGCCGAGGACCTCGTCGGGATGATGGACGCGGCAGGCGTCGAGAAGACGATCATTTCGGCACTGCACAGCTGGTCGCATCCCGACACGCGGCCGCGTGGCGTGTTCCAGGCGACTGCCGGGCAGCCGGACGACATCTTCGATGCCTTCCTCGAACAGATGGCGGCGGCGACCAGTAACCACAAGGGACGCCTGTATGGCAGCGCCCTCATCGATCCCATGGGTGGGCTGCGGGCTTACCGACAACTCGACCGCGCCGTCAAGGACTATGGGTGCGTCGCGATCCGAGTCATGGCAGCGATGTTCGGTGAGCCCTACGACCACCCGCTCTACTATCCGATCTATGCGAAGTGCGCCGAACTCGGCGTTCCGATCACGATGAACCTCGGGTATCCAGGTCCGATGCGCAGCGCCAAGCTTCAGCATCCAGCGCTGCTGGATGACATCCTGCTCGCGTTCCCGGAGCTGACCGTCGTCGGGACACACATCGGGCATCCGTGGCACCTGGAAACGCTTGCGCTGCTGCAGAAGCACCCGAATTTCTACCTGATGACATCGGGGTGGTCCCCGAAATACATACCGGGGGAGATCGTCCACTTCATGAATACGCGCGGCAAGGGGCAGGTGATGTGGGCGTCGGACTTCCCGCTGCTCACCGTCGAGCGCGCAGCCAACGATGCACTCGAGCTACCGCTGAAAGACGATGCGATGCAGGCCTATTGTCACGACAACTGCCTTTCGGTGTTCAAGCTCGACTAAGTCGCCTTGCCCATCAGCGGCGGTGGTCGTGGACACAATAGCTCACTGCGGGCGGACGTAAAGTGCTGAACCTCAGTCGCATTCATTGTTGACGATGTTCAGGCAGTTGCCGAGCTATCGACGGATCACTCGTCAGGCTTCGGTCCGCAATTCTCCAGAATGAACTGGTTGAGCTCGGTGAGCGCGGCCTGATCCTCGCCGATCTGGTCTACCAGGTCGGCCAGGCCCCTCTCCAGCAGGTCGATGCGCTCCTGGTCGGGCTGCGGCTCCGCCTTGAGGGCAGCGATCTCGGAGCGCAGATCGTGGGGCCGCCGGCGTTCCCGAGCAAGAGCTTCCGTCAACCGCCGAGACTGCTTCCTCAATTGCTCGCACGGGCCTACAACAACTTCTCGCAAACTTCTCGTACATTTTGTTCAGTCATGGCAGTTTCTGCCGCCTAAGAGATCAGAACCACCGCCGCCGAGCGATCTTGGAACAGTTCGCAGTTGTCACCATGGGATCTATTAATAGTTGCATTGTGGGCGCGCCAGTGCTGTAGTTGGCCTCGCAGAACCGCACCCGTCGTCGTTCAGCCCCTTGTCTGGCCTGTCGTGTCGTTTAGATAGTCCAAAATTTTGCCCGTCCAGTGGACAAAGCGGCGTCCTGAGAGAGAAAGCTCAGTCAGATAGCTTTGCAAACAGCTGAACAGCCAAGTTGCTCTTTCTAGAGAAAGTTCGGCCTCGAGTTCAAATTTTTCGGACTCAGATGCATCTCGCCCAAAATAATTACAGGCGCTTCTCAGAAAAACAGACATGGCGATGTACACGTGCATGGAGGTCAGCACTCTGTCCACAGGCCAATCGCCAAAACCAGGTTTCTCCAAATGCCAGATTGGTGTAATCAGTGGCGACTGGCCTGGGCGGAACCCGGGAGCAAACAACGGTCTAATATAGTCGATGTCAAGGAATTTGAGGTGCATCGACTCGTGTACTAAGGCCTGCGCTGCGTCAACAACACTTGAACATACAGAGGGATTGAGGAGTATCACTCCTGGCAGCCCCGGGACCGTCGCTGAGTCGAACCGTTGCCCCTCACCCTCGAAGCCTCCCATCAACACTATTGAGTTGTGGGCTAAGGCGCTTCTCGTAAGAGATGGGGCAATTTTCTCAGCGACGATAACCCCCTCAAGAAGGCTGTCGATACACGCATCGGTAGGTTCATAGATCTTAAAACCTGGAAGTCGTTTCGAAACCTCACCTTCGAAACGGTCCGCGGCGGGGGACCCACTCGTATTTGCAAGCCAGACGGAACCATAATTGCCCGTGGCGCTGAGAGGAAGACAACAGGCGTTCGCGCCCAGTAACGTCTCACCTCCCGTTGTAGCCGCATCAGCCGCCGCCCGCAAGATTTCATTAAACAAGCCTAGGTCGACTGTTTCTAGATGGAGGTGAAACGAACACACACCGTCTTCGACTGTGCGACGTAATGCCGCGTCTTTGGACACGACCCTTCGTGCGGATTGATCAAGATTCCCCAGCACTCGCGCCAAGTTTCCCGCGTGGTCGGAAGACTTTGAGACGCAATGCAGCATCGCCGTTAACACATCGAAAATTTGTTCGGAAATGAAACTGTAGCTACCAAAAGGTATATCGTCGGCTAATTGCGCTTCGACAGCGAGCTTCCGCAGCTGCACATCCACACTGGTATGCATTGTTTCACCAGCTTGTTGACGTCGATCCGACGGCTACTTTTTGTAGTAAGCGAATGTGCAGAACGTACCGCCACTGTCTGCGTATGCCCATGCGCAGAAATCTTGAATAGCGGTCTCGTCTTCTGGGGTCTTCCGCGTAAGGTCCTTGCTCGCCGTCTCAAGTCCCCGCATGAGTACGTCGACAAGACCCGTCGCCAGCTCCAAGTTCTGGTTAGGCTTGTCCGCTTTTGTTTTTCCGCTGTCGTATTCACTCATCATTTGTCCCATGCTCGTAAATTGCCACCGACATAGTTCTTACTTCTTTAGATAAACGACTGTGCAGTAATGGTCGCTATCCACGTAAAGACAGACGCATGCTCCAGCTATGGTCGGTTCAGTATCGCCGCGCCGTTCCCCAGACCTCGCGATTTCGAGATTTTGCTTCGAGTTTGCGAGACCGCGCATAAGGACATCGATGAGGTCCGCGCCCACATCAGAAGTGGTAGCCCCTTCCGCTTTTGGATTTGACTCGGTGGCCGGCTGGATTTCAGCCATAATTTACCCCCAGGTATGGGTGTGGCAAGTACAACATGTGAGAGCTGTGAACTAACTGTGCGGGATAAAAATACTCCGTGTACTCGCCCACGTCAACCGTCTAACGCGGTTTGCGCGCCTTGGATGTGTATCTCAGAGATGTAACTATCCACTGCGCCACTTCGCGAATGAATTTATTGCCGCCAGCACATCCATAGTTGTGTCGCACCGATGCCGCATTATGCGCCGATCTCTCCGTTCTTCAGCGACGCTTCGATACCTACTGCCGCAACGCGGTACGAAACTGCGGGCGGCGATCCGCCGATGTGATGTGACTGGTGTCAGCGAATGAAGCTACGATCACCTTCGGAGGTCATCTGCCAACGCCGTGCAGTTACCCCTGCACGGTGACGCCATTCAGCCTATTGATGCGCCCTTGCATGCTAGCGTTCCGATGTCCGCTGTGGGGCTTACGCTCAAGATGATTGGAGTACCGCAATACATCTCTGACGCATTAATAGAAAGAGGCGAAGTAAATGGCTACCAACCATGACCCTTGCAGGCCAATTCGTGAGCAACTGGAGAAGCTCGAGGCAGAGATCGCAGAATTGGAAATCAGGGTTGCTGCCTTGCATGACAACCCGGACGCACCAAAAGTTGTCGTAGAGGCGCTCACAGATTGGTTAGCAGGACTAAAGGGCAGTCGGCCTAAATTGCAGAGTGACGTAGCACGCTGCGAGGAAGATCCGTCAATCACATCGGCCGTGCGTGGACACACCGCGGACTAAAGACTTCGGGTCTGCCCCCGGGTTGGTTGACTCCTGACCTGTGAGGATTCGTCCTTGCTGGAAGGATTAATTTCGTGCCGAAACCGTTTCCTGCTGAGTTTCGCGCCGATGTCATCGCTGTGGCCCGTAAGGGTGAGGCGCCGTTGCGCCAGATCGCGAAGGACTTCCGGCATCTCGGAGGCCTGCCTGCATCGCTGGCTCAAGATCGCTGACCGAGAGGACGGCCGAGGCCAGCCTGCGTCTGCGGCCAATGCTGACGACATGGCTGCGCAGCTGCGCGAGGCGCACAAGCGGCTCAAACTCCTCGAGCAGGAAGCTGAGGTGATGCGCCGCGCGGTCGGATATCTGTCGCGGGAGGCCAACCCAAAATGATGTACCCGCTGGTCCTCGACCTTGCCGATGACGGGATTCCTGTCACGGTGACTTGCCGGGTCCTGGGATTCTCCACTCAGGCGTTTCACAATGGCGTAAACCACCTCTGTCGCAGCGTGATTGGGACGATGCGCACCTGATCAATGCGGCCCGCGACATCCACGCCGATGACCCCGCCTTCGGCGACCGGTTCATCGCCGACGAACTACCTGGGCGCGGGATCACCGGCGGGCGAGAACCGCGTCGCACGGCTGTGCTCCCAGGAACGCATCTGATCGGTCTTCGCCAAAAAGCGAGGACTGAACCGCCGACCCGGACCGCCAGTGCATGACGACCTCGTCCAGCGCCAGTTCAGCGCCCAGGCTCCCAACCAGGTCTGGCTGGCCGACATCACCGAGCACCGCACCGACGAAGGCAAGCTCTACCTCTGCGCCATCAACGACGTATACTCCAACAGGATCGTGGGCTACTCGATCGACCTCAATGAAGTCCTCGCTCGCGGTGGCCGCCCCAGACCACGCAGTGGCCCTGCGCTCGACAGTCGCGACAATCGTCCACTCCGACAGGGGTAGCCAATTTCGATCGCGAAAGTTCGTCCAGGCACAGTCGCACAACGGGTTACACGGATCAATGGGGCGTGTCGGCGCATGCGGCGACAACGCCGCTATGGAGTCCTTCTTCGCCCTGCTCCAACGCAACGTACTCGACCGGCAACGCTGGACCGCCCGAGCCGAACTACGCCTGGCAATCGTGACCTGGATCGAGCGGACTTACCACCGACGCCGCCGGCAACGCACCCTCGGGCGGCTCACCCCGATAGAGTTCGAACTGCTCCACACACCAATCGCAACCGCGGCCTGACATTAACAACCCGCGAGTCAACTGAACCCGGGGCAGTCCCAGCCGAAGTAGGTGTAAAGCATCAGCCGAAACACTGTCGCCCATCACCCGACATAGAAACGTCAACCATCAACCGAAGCAGTACACCTGTTGAAGTGCGCCGTCAGGGTTTCGAACCCCGGACCCGCTGATTAAGAGTCAGCTGCTCTACCAACTGAGCTAACGGCGCGCGTGTGCGACAATAACAGGCCGGGTGGCACGGCGTGAAATCCCTTTTCAGGAGCCTGGCTAAGGGGCTCTCAGCACTCGTCGCGCGGACATTCAGTTTTCCCTTAGACTATTGCCAAGAATTCCGTCGAGTCCGTCCCGTAGTGAGTTGGAGCAAAGTATGTGGCAGGTCAATGGCATGGCCCGTCGCCGCCGTTTTCGTGCGTGTTTGATGGCCATCGCGCTGGTCCCGGCATTGGTTCTCGGCGTGAGCGCATGCAGCGGCAACTCCGCTCCGCCGCAGCCCAAGGTCATCGCCGACAAGGGGACGCCGTTCGGCGATTTGCTGGTGCCCAAGCTCACCGCCTCCGTCAAGGATGGCGCCGTCGGTGTGACGGTGGACCAGCCTGTGACGGTCGCCGCCGAAGACGGCGTGCTCGGTGCGGTCACGATGGTCAACGACGATGAGGGCGTTGCGGTCGCCGGCGAGCTCAGCCCGGATGGCCTGACCTGGCACACCACCGAGCCGCTCGACTACAACACCCGCTACACGTTGCAGGCGCAGTCGCTGGGTCTCGGCGGCGCCGCCAAGCAGCAGATGACGTTCCAGACGCATTCGCCGGAGAACCTGACCATGCCGTACGTGCTGCCGAACGACGGCGAGGTTGTCGGCGTCGGTCAGCCCGTGGCCGTGCGCTTCGACGAGAACATTCCGAATCGGCTGGCTGCTCAGCGCGCGATCACCGTCACGACCAACCCGCCGGTGGAAGGTGCGTTCTACTGGCTCAACAATCGCGAAGTGCGTTGGCGCCCAGCGCAATATTGGAAGCCGGGTACGACGGTGGACGTCGCGGTCAGCACGTACGGGGTTGATCTGGGCGACGGGCTGTTCGGCCAGGAGAATGTCACGACGCATTTCACCATCGGCGACGAGGTCATCGCTACGGCTGACGACAACACCAAGACGTTGACAGTCCGCCGCAACGGCGAGGTCGTCAAGACCATGCCGATCTCGATGGGCAAGAACAGCACGCCGACGAACAACGGCACCTACATCGTCGGTGACCGGTTCGGCCACATGGTCATGGACTCGTCCACCTACGGCGTTCCGTCCAACTCGCCCAACGGATATCGCACCGAGGTGGACTACGCCACCCAGATCTCATACAGCGGCATCTACGTGCACGCCGCTCCGTGGTCGGTCGGCAGCCAGGGCTACAGCAACGTGAGCCACGGCTGTCTGAACGTCAGTACGAGCAACGCGCAGTGGTTCTTCGACAACACGAAGCGCGGCGACATCGTCGAGATCTCCAACACCGTGGGTTCGACGTTGCCCGGCGAGGACGGCCTCGGCGACTGGAACATCCCGTGGGAGCAGTGGCGCGCGGGTAACGCCACCATCTGACGCGCCCGCCTCACCGCCGGGCGACCTCGACCGTCCTGCCGACGAGCGAACCTGAAATCAGGTACGGAACCTCGTACCGGCCGCTCCGTGTCCGGACCCGTTCTTGACGTGAGCGATTGCTGCGTCCATCTTGGTTTAGGCCATGTGTGACGTGGATAACATCAGGTATGAGCTCGGTGGGGAGGCGGCTCGCGGCGATCCTGGGGGTCCTGGCATTCGCCGTCTTTCCGGGGGCATCGGTCGTGCGGGCCGCCCCCGGTGACGGGGCCAGGGTCGAGGCCCCGGTGCTGCCGTTGGATCAATTGGGCGCCGCCGGTCCGCTCGAGTTCTACGGTCAGGCCGGTACCGCGACACTGACCTTTCCCGTGCCTCCTGGTCTCTCCCCGGCGGCACTGAACGCCACTTTCGAGCTGCCCACCTTCCTGCGCTCGGCCGCCGTCACCGTGACGCAGGACCGCAGGACTCTCGCGCAGGTGGAGCTGCCCATTGTGCCCCGGGGGCCGGTCGTGCTCCCGTTGGCCGGCGCCAACGTGCAAGGTAACGCCGTCACCCTGACCATCCACGCCTATCTGCTTCCGCTGGAAGGCTACTGCCTGGACCCGGACAGCCCGTTGCGGCTCGTCGACGCCGCCGTCGAATTCACCGGTACCGAGCCGGTGCCGACCGCGGTCGCGGATTTCCTGCCTCCGGTGCTACGGACGCTGACCATCGCCATCCCGCGCGAACCGTCGCCGGCAGAATCCGATGCCGCGGTGCGGATGGCCACCGCGACCACCAGTCGGTACCGGCAGCAGAACGTCAGGGTCGCGGTGACAGCACTGCCGGACGGAGAAGCCCTGCCCGCGACCGGATCGGCGCCGTTCGAACGTCAGGTGGTGATCAAGGAGGGCCCCACGAGCGGACTGTCGCTGCAAGGAGGTCCGGGGATCCCCGTGCTGGTGATCTCTGGTCCGGCCGCAGACCTGACCAACCAGACCAGGCTGCTCGCCAGTGACCTGAGCCGGCTGGCGGTGAGCACCCGCGCAGTGGTCGGCCCGCTGCGCGAGGCCCCTCAGCTTCCCGGCGACACCGCGACACTGCGTGAACTCGGCGAGACCAGCCTCAGCGCGCAATCGTTGTCCCCGCAGGTGGTCGTCGGGATCGACCAGACCCGGCTGGGCAGGTCGGCCCACAGCATCAGGGTCCACCTGATCGGGTCTCACACCCCGGTGCCGGACGGCATCGGCGCCCAGGTGGTGGCACGCGCCGGGGGCGAGACGCTGGCCCGATGGGCGAGCACCGCCGACGGGGTCATCGACCGATGGGTGGACATTCCCGACCGCCTGATCCGGCGCTTCACCAGCCTCGAGGTCGCCGTCGACATCACCGGTGACACCGGCCGCTGCGGTGAGTTCCAGCCGATCACCCTGACCATCGACGGCGACAGTGTGGTGCAGAGCAGCCCGGCGCGTCCACCCGTCCCGCCGGGGCTGGAATCACTGCCGCAGGCGGTGATGCCGCGCGTCGAGATCGGGATCGGCGCCGACCGGTACGCGGACACCATGCGTGCCGTGTCGATCATGACCGGACTCCAGCGTCTCAGCGCGCTGCCCGTCGACACCGCGGTGGTCGATCTCGCACAGGCCCTCGACAGCGACAGCCCTGCCGTGCTGATCGCCGCCGATGGCTGGGACCGCGACGACATCACGCTGCCGGTCTCCGCGTCAGACGACGAGGTGACCGTCGACGGGGTCGACTCGTCAGGCGCACCGGTGACGTTGCGGGTCGACCCGGCAGTGGGGCTCGGTTCACTGCAGTCGGTGTTCGACGGCCGGCGCTCCCTTCTGGTCGCCACCTCGAACGGCGCGCCGCGCCAACTCGACCAGTTGCTCCGGTGGCTGGACGACGATCCGCAGCGCTGGGGCCGGTTGTACGGCAGCGCGGTGGTCTCGGCCCCGGGTCGCCCACCGATCACGGTGCCGAACGCCGCGGCGGCACCGTCGCCTGCCCCGGACAGTGGCGGCCCGGGAGCGTGGCTGCCGTGGGTCGGCGCTGGTCTGATCGGAGCCGTGATCGTCGGCGCCGCCGTCCTGCTGACGCGACGACGCTCACGCACCCGCGGCCGCGGAGCCTGACGTGCCCGCCGTGATCCAGGCACCGCCGCAACAGCCGCCGCGGACCATCTGGATGGCGGGGCATCCGCGCAGCGGGCGAGTGCTGCGCTGGGGGCTGATCGCCGCGGCGACCGTGCTGGCGTTTCACGAGACCCTGAGAGTGTTGGTGCTCAACAGCTTCCACGCGGGGGTGAACGGCTATACCTGGGTCATCCCGCCCGCCGGGCTGATGGCGGCGTATGGATTGTCGGGCCGGGCACACCGTCAGCCCGCGATCCATGACCGCCAGACCGATGTGATCGTCGGGGTGATGGGGCTGACCCTGGCGCTCATGATGCAGGACGTCCTGCTGCCGCGCTACCCCGACTTCTTCGCACTGCTGAGACTCGACCTGCAGGCGATGCTCGTGTACGTGGCCAGCGCAGGTGTGCTGCTCTTCGGGCTGCGCGCGGTCACCCGCTACCGGTCGGTTTGGTTGTTGATGGCGCTCGCGATGCCGCTCCCGTATCACCTCACCGTCATCCTGCTGGGCGGCGGCGAGATCGGCGCGGGTGTCACGACACTGCTGATCGCCGGTGTCGCGGCGATGATCGCGTTCGGACACACCCCAACCGGCGCGCTGGTGGGCGCTGCCGCCGCATGGGGTATCGGGGTGGCCTACCTCGTGATGCTGTCGGTGTTCTTTCCCGACTCGTCGCTGCTGGTCTATCAACTCAACCCGTCGCTGACCGCCATCGGTCTGATCAGCCTGTGGCTGTTCCTGGTTCGGCGCCGGGCACCGACCGAGAAGCCGGTGCGCGTCGAGGTGCTCAGCACCGGGGACGTGCGGTTGGGCGCGGTGCTGGTGGTGGCGACGAGTGCGGTGCTGGCGGTGTTGCCGCTTCCTCCCGGCGCGTTGCCGCCGATGCTGCCGCGATTCGACGGGATTTCGTTCGGCACGCCCGTGCAAGCCCCGCCGGGCTGGCACGTCACCGACACCATCGACTACGACTTCGTCAAACGTCTCTACGGCCGCGACGCGCGGTTGGTGCGCCAGACGATGGTCGCCGACATCGGGAATCCCGCGTGGGACAAGTTCTCTCGGCCGCGGACGGTGGTGGTGGACAGCGTCACCACATCGTGGCCGATGTCGCTGGAGGTGTATCCGCCGTCGGTTCTCTACAGTGTCTCCGAGCGACTGAGCGAGCGTCGACCCGTCGACCTCGGCCACGGGGTCACGGGTCAACTCGTCACCGCTGTCGACGACCGGCTGCTGCTGACGTGGAACGTGCTGTCCTTCGAATGGCGCAACGCCGACAGCGCCCAGCGTGTTCTGGTCGGCAGCGTCGACAATCACGAACCCGACGCGCATTTCCCGCCGCCCACCGGCGCGATATTGAAGACACTCAACACGATGCTGGCGGTGTTGCTGCGCGGCAACGCGGTGGCCTTCGACGCGACCGCGACCTACGAGGATGCCGGCCTGCTGACCACATTCGGCCGAGGCCTGGTCGACGCCCAGGTCCGGACGGCACACCGGACGGGGGGCACCCCATGACCGACGACCGCGCGCGCCTGCTCGACCAGGCCGTCAACGGTCTGCTCGAACAGGACCCGATGCGGTCGGCGGCAATGCCGTTGATGGGCTGGCAGCGGCCCGCGTTGTGGTCGGCGCTGATCGCCCTGGTGCTCGGCGCGCTGTTCTGGCCCATGGCGACGTCGATCGCTGTCGTCGGATTGTGCACCGCTGCTTACGTTTTCACGATGCTCGATCGGGTGATGATCTTCCGCGAAGGTCTCGCGGCGCGGGCGATCATGATCACCGACGACGAGGCGCGGGCGATACCCGACGCGGATCTCCCGCGGTACACGGTGCTGATACCGGCGTATCGCGAGCCGGAGATCATCGGCGACTTGATCGAGGCCATGACGGCGCTGGACTACCCACGGTCCAAATTGCAGATCCTGCTGTTGCTCGAAGCGGACGACGATGTCACCCTCGACGCGGCCCGGCGGCACGCACTCGCAGGCCACATCGAGATCGTGACCGTGCCGCCGGCGCTGCCGCGCACAAAACCCAAGGCGTGCAACTACGGTCTGGCGTTCGCGACCGGGGACATCGTCACCATCTACGACGCGGAGGACAGGCCGGAGGTGCTGCAGTTGCGGCGGGTGGTCGCGGTGTTCGACCGCGTCCCCGCCAACATCGTGTGTGTGCAGGCCAGGCTCGCGTTCTACAACGGTCACCAGAATCTGCTGACCGGGTGGTTCACCGCGGAGTACGGCCTGTGGTTCGGGTACCTGCTGCCGGGCATGATGCGCACCGACACCCCGATCCCGTTGGGTGGCACGTCGAACCACCTGCGCGCCGACGCGTTGCGCCACCTCGGTGCGTGGGACCCGTTCAACGTCACCGAGGACGCCGACCTCGGGCTGCGGATCGCGGCCAGGGGGTACGCCACCGCCGTCGTCGAATCCGTCACCCTGGAGGAGGCCAACAGTGACGTCATCAACTGGATCCGGCAGCGGTCCCGTTGGTACAAGGGCTATCTGCAGACGTGGCTGGTGGAGATGCGGCGTCCTCGCGACCTGCTACGCACGCTCGGTCCCCGCGCCTTCATCCGGTTCAATCTGATTCTGGGCGGTACCCCGGTGATCGCCGTGCTGAACCTGTTCTTCTGGCTCATCACCCTGCTGTGGTTCCTGGGCCAGCCCGCGGCCGTCGGCGCCTTGTTTCCCGTCTACGTCTACTTCCCGGCACTGGCGTGCCTTGTCCTCGGCAACCTCGCGACCATCTACATGAACCTCATCGCGCTGCGCGAGGACGACCGCTCCGATCTGCTCGGCCCGGCGCTGACGGTGCCTGCGTTCTGGGTGCTGATGAGCATCGCCGCGGCCAAGGGTCTCTACCAGCTGATCCGTCAACCGTCCTACTGGGAGAAAACCGTCCACGGTCTGGCCGATCGACCACCGACGTGACCGACCGTCGGCTCAAAACCGTCCTGTTCGTCACCGCCGCAACGGTGTACGCGGTGGTCGGCTACTGGCTGCAGGTGCGTAACGGCTTCATTCTCGGTGATGCGCTGTCGCGCACCGCCTCCGCGCAGAGCGTCCTGTTCAGCAGGCAACCCCACCTCGCGGCCATCGGTTTCATCTTCACACCGCTGACCGCGATGGCGCAGCTTCCCCTGGTGGCGCTGTCGCCCTGGTGGTCCGACCTCACCAGCCACGCGTTCGCGGGGAGCGTGGTATCCGCGGTGTTCATGGCCGGCGCCGCGGTCCAGCTGATGTCGATGGGCACCGATCGGGGATTGTCGCGGGAGTATGTCCTGCTCGTCACGGTGCTGTTCGCGGCGAATCCGATGATCGTCTTCTACGGCTCGAACGGGATGAGTGAGGCGCCGTTCGTGTTCTTCATCGTGTGGGCCGTGCGCCGGCTGACCCGGTGGATGGCCGACGACGACGTGCACCACCTGATCGTCGCAGGCGGCATCGCGATGGCACTGGCCTACCTCACGCGCTACGACGCCGTGGCGTGCGTGGCGGCGGCGGGGGCACTCGTGGGCATCACGACCTATCGTCGCGCGCGTACGCCGCCGCGGGTGCGCCGAGCATTGCTCGACGTCCTGCTGGTCAGCGGACCGGGGGCCACCGCATTCCTCGGATGGGCCTTCGCGAGCTGGCTGATCACCGGCGAAGCCCTGGCCCAGTTCACCTCCGAGTACGGCAATGCCGCGGTTCTGCGGCAGTCCGGTGGCGGCGCCACCGATGTGGCCGGTGGCCTCACCTTCTCCCTGGTCTGCATCGCGCTGCTCGCCCCGACATTGGCGCTGCTGGTGGCGTGGGCCGCGGTCGGGGCGCGGGACCGGCTCAGCCGGCAGATGCTCCTGCCGGCGATCGTGCTGTTCGGCGCGGCACTGGCCTTCCAGACGCTGACATATGCGACGGGCTCGACGTTCCCGTTCCTGCGCTTCTACATCACCGCGATCCCGTTCGCCGCCTGCATGGCCCTGATGGCGGTGCCCGAGGGGCAGCCTGCGCC
>JAEZKH010000483.1 GCA_023415515.1 Actinomycetes bacterium | reverse complement strand
CTCCGGCAGGGCTTGCTTCAAGCGATCGACGCGCCGGGATGCGCTCGGCTCGCCGCGCGAATGGGTCTCGGGTTGGCCAGAACCGGGTCCACGGCCCACCACGGGTCGGGTGAGATATTCCTCGGCCTGGCAACGGGTTTGCGCACCGACCGGTCGACCACCGCCGGCGGCGCCGCCGTCGTGTCGGGTCGCGGTCTGGACCCCTACTTCGAGGCCACCGTCGATGCGACCGAGGAGGCGGTCGTCGACGCACTCCTGACAGCCACCACGACCACCGGGGTGGCGGGCAGGACCAGCCACGCCCTCCCGCACGACCGGGTGCGCCCGCTGTTGAGGCCGCTGTGACTGGACAGCGTCGCGACGAGTGGATCCCGATGACGGATGGGGCGCGCCTCGCGGTCACGCTGTACGTGCCCGATGGCGGGCCGCAGCCGTGCATCCTCGAAGCGCTTCCGTACCGCAAGGACGATCTGACATCGTCCTACCGTCCCGAATACACCCGGCTCCGCGACGAATTCGACTATGCGGTGGCCCGGTTGGACGTCCGCGGCACGGGCAGCAGCAGCGGCCGGGCGACCGACGAATACCCGCACCGCGAGCAGCAGGACCTCGCCGAGGTGATCGCGTGGATCGCCGCGCAGGACTGGTGCGACGGCAACGTCGGCATGTACGGCACGTCCTACAGCGGCTTCAACTCGCTGCACATGGCCGCCGAACGACCGCCTGCGTTGAAGGCCGTCATCGCGATTTATGCCACCGACGACCGCTACACCGACGACGTGCATCTCTGCGGTGGCTCGCGGCGATGGCTCGACCTCGTGGACTACTGCCACTACATGACGCCGATGAACGCGCTGCCGCCGGTGCCCGCGCTGTGGGGCCCCGGTTGGCGAGACGAATGGGAGGCGCGGATCGCCGAACACGAGCCGTGGCTGTTCCCGTGGTTGCAACACACCCGTCGCGACGAATACTGGCAGCACGGCTCGATCAGGCCGAACTACGGCGACATCGGATGCCCGGTGCTCATCGTCGCCGGCTGGGCGGACGGCTACCGCAACAACTCGTTTCGCACGATCGAGGCCCTGCGCGCGGCGGGACGACACGCTGAGCTGTTGGCCGGTCCGTGGCCGCACGCGGCCACGTCGTCGTGTCTGCCCGGCCCACGCATCGACCTGGTCCCCGAGATGGTCGCGTGGTGGAACAGATGGCTGCGCGGCAAGGCTCCCGCGGCCGAGTCACCGGCGGCGCGCTGGTACGCGATAGGCTCGCACCGCCCAGCACCCGATCTCGACGAGGTTCCCGGCGAGTGGCGGGCCGACGACTGGCCGACGCCGCGCACCGACCAACAGGCCTTGACGTTGACGCCAAGAGCGCCGTACGAGGTCGTCGCCGACATCGGCCTCGCCGCATGGCTGTCGTGCAGCGGACACCTGCCGTGGGGCCAGCCCGATGATCAGCGTGGCGACGACGTGCGGTCGATGACGTGGGACTGGCCGCTCGACGACGGCCTCGAGATTGCGGGATATCCCATTGTCCGGCTGCGGGTTTCGTCGTCCGCCCCTGTTGCGGGCATCTCGGGTCGGCTATGTGACGTGGCGCCAGACGGAACGTCGACGCTGGTGTCGCGCGGCTACTTGAACTTGACCCGGCGCGGCGGGATGGCGACGGCAGAGCCGTTGGAACCCGGCGAGATCTATGACATCGACGTCGAACTCGACGCGATCGCGTGGCGCTGGACGCCGGGCCACGTGCTGCGGTTGGCGCTGGCGGGCGCCGACTGGCCGAACGTCATCGCGCCCCCCACGCCGACGACACTCGCGGTGCACGGCGGGACGCTGGTGCTACCGACCTACGATCCCTCCGGAAGTCCCTATCGAACACCGACTTTCGTTCCCGGTGACGAGTCCGCCGACGAGGATCCGTCCGCGGTCACCTGGCGCACGTCGCGTGACGTGCTGGCCCGGCTAACCAGTGCATTCGTCGACCACGGTGGGGAGCCCTACGACGGCCCCTACGGCCGCGCCGGCGAGCACTATGTGGGCGAGGTGAGCGTTCAGACGCAGACGTTTGCGCAGACGGCGCGCTCGGACGTGACGTTCGCCCTGCACTACGACGACGACGGGACGGGCGAACCCGTCGACTGCGTGGCGCGTTCGGTGCTCCAGATCGACGCCGACGAGTCCGACCTCGATGTGACCATCGCGCTGACCTGCACGGAGACGGGAGCGTCGGGTGACCGGGTGGTGGGACAGCGGCGCTGGCGCCGACGGTTCGCCCGCGATCTCGCCTGAGATCAACCAATTCGCTTGCGCGCCTGCAGCGTGAACGTCAACGGCACTCGCTCGGGCCGCTCCTTGAGGTACCACTCCTCGTTCTCGTCGCGCACCATGTGGCCGTCTAGGCCTTCCCACGGGACGCTGCGATGTTCCTCGAGCGCAGTGAGCTCCATACCGGCGTCGAGCAGCGCGGTCACGGTCTCGCCCAGCCCGTGGTTCCAGCTGTGTGTGGTGTTGTGCGAGAACACCGCATCGGTCTCGGCGTAGGTGCCTTCGTCTTCGAAGACGAGCGGTTCGGGCGTCTCGAAATACGGATACTCCACGACGAGTAGATCGTCGCCGCGCTCCTCATCGATACTCCACATCATCGGGTGAGCCTCGCGGATGAACAACCTGCCCCCCGGGCGCAGCAGGTCGGCGACGGTGCGGCCCCATCGCCGGATATCGGGCAGCCAGCCCAGCGCGCCGACACCGGTGTAGACCAGGTCGAACTGTTCCGCACCGAGCACTTCGACGGCGTCGTAGAGCTCGGCCTCGACGTATTCGACTTCTGCTCCGGTCAATTGGGCGATCCGCCGCGCTTCGGTCAGCGCAGCCGGCGAGAAGTCGAGCCCGGTCATGTGCGCGCCGAGGCGGGCCAGCGAGATGGTGTCGGTGCCGATGTGGCACTGCAGGTGGACGCCGCGTAACCCGGCGATGTCGCCGAGTCGCGGAAGGTCGAATCGCACCACGTGACTCAGGAATGCGGGATCCTGCACGAACTCGGCAACGTGGTAGCTCGGCGATGCGGCGTGCGCGGGCGCGCGCTCGTCCCAGTTGAGCCGATTGATCTCGGTGGAATCCATGGTCACACCATCCAGTTCGCGACAAACGAGGGGTCGGTGAGGGCAGGGCGATCGAGGCGGAACGCCGCGAGGTCATAACGGCTTTCGCCGTCCAGGGCGACATCGGTGAGCAGGCGACCGAACAGTGCGGCGAACTTGAACCCGTGCCCGGCGGCGAGTCCGACGGTCACGCAGGGGTGGCCGGGTACGCGATCGATGACGAAGTCCCGGTCAGGCGTCAGCGTGTACAGGCAGCGCTTGGACCGGACGGCCGGGCCGCAACCGGGCACCACCCGGCCCATGAACTCCGAAAGCCGTTCGCGCATAGCCTCATCGACCGAACCGCTGCGGTCATCTCCGGTGACGACGGGTCCGCCGCAGTCCTGTGCGGCCTTGACGGTCGCCTCACCGTAGGTCGGGAAGCCGTAGTAGGACGGCTCGTCCATCCAGATCCACACCGGGAACACCGCGGAGCCGAAGTCCTCGGGCCTGGGTGGGGCGAAGTAGGTGACCTGTTCCTCGGTGACAGTCAGGGGCAGGTCGACGCCGAGCGGTCGCACCAGGTGCGAGGTCCAGGCGTCTGCGGTGACCACCACGCGCGCGGCGCTGACCGCCCCGTCGGCGGTGACCACGTCGGCGCCGTCGGCCCGCGGAATGATCGCGTCCACGCGGGTGTCGTAGTGGAGCACCGCACCGAGGTCCAGTGCGCGCCGCGCCATCGCGGCGGTTCCTTTGGCGGCGGGCACGATTCCGGTGCGTTCCTGATGAACGGCGACGGTTCCCTCCGGCAGCGTGAACGCCGGCCATCGGTTGCCGACCGCATCGGCGTCGAGGACCTCGTAGGCGATGTCGTGAGCGTCCATCGACGCCGTGTAGTCGGTCATGGCGATCACGGCACCCGGCGGATACAGGTCGAGGCCCCCGGTCACGGTGACGATCCGTTCACCGGTCTCGTCCTCGAGGCGCGCCCAGTCGTCATAGGCGCCGAATGTCAGGGCGACGTAGGCGGGCGTGTGGTAACTGTGCCTGATGATTCGGGACGTGTCGTGAGAGGCGCCGCGGTCATGGCCGAATTCGAACGCTTCGAGGCCGATGACGCGCAGGCCGCGGCTCGCGGCGTGCCAGACGGTCGAACTACCCAGCGCCCCAAGACCGATGACCGCGACATCGAACGTGTCAGCCATGGTCTGCGTGCCGTTCGAGTCTTGGCAGCAGCCAGCGGCGGATATCCACCGACGCGTCTTCCATCGGTGCGAACCATCCCTGGGTGTAGTATCGCGACGTCATCCCGCGTTGGACGGATTCGCAGATCGCCCAGTCCTGCCGGCTGACCAGATCCCACAGATCGGTCGCGTCGCTGGGATCGAAGTCCGGTTTGGCCGCCTCGTCGGCGGCGAACAGCAGATCGCAGGTGATCTCGGTGCGGTCGACGGCAACCGGGCACAGGACGAATGCCGCGACGTGTTCGGCCGAAAGCGACAGCAGTAGGTTCGGGTAGACGAGTTCTCCTTTGTGCCGGACCCGCTCGGTGTCGTCGAGGTCGGGAAACGGCGCGCGGTCGCTCGTGCCGGACGTCGTGAACGTCCAGGCGCCCTCGCGGTGCGGGATGCCGTCCTCCCAATCCAGCGCGGTGCCGCCGCCACCGAACGCGGGCACCAACCGGGTCAGCTCAGGGTGTACCGGACCGCAGTGGTAGCACTCGTTGTAGTTCTCGGCGATCACCTTCCAGTTCGCCGCGACCGAATAGGTCAGCCGTTTACCCACGACGAGCCTGTCGAGGGGATAGCGCCCGACCCGGTCCGGTACCGGACTGATGGCCTCGGCGACCGCAGGGGCCTCGAGATTCTCTGTCAGCCAGAGAAATCCGCCCCAAGCCGCGGCGCCCAACGGCGTCAGCGCGAACTCCGAGCCGTCCAGGTCGACGTCCTCGGTATGCGGGGCGTGCAGCAGCTTGCCATCGAGCCCGTACGTCCACGAGTGATAGGGGCACCGCAACGCTCTCGTCGAGCACGGTGCGGGCGATGCACCTGGTTCGACGGGGACGAGCTGAGAGCCGCGGTGCCGGCACACGTTGGCGAACGCCCGCAGCGAATGGGCCGCGTCTGCGGTGACGATGACGGTCTCGCCCAGGTGACTGACCACCGCGCGCCGGTTGGGGAGCACACTGCCCGCCGCGGCGAGACCGAGGTCGTCGAGTCGGCCGACGCACGTCCACTCGCGCCGTAGCATGTCTGTTTCGCGCGTGAAGGACGCCTCGTCGACGTAGTGGTGGCGGTCCAGCGCCTGCTGCAGTCCCCGTCGGACCTGCGGATCAGACATCGCCGCACCGCCCCGCGTCGACGGTGACGAGATGGCATGCACTGGCGTGGGCTTCGGCGCCGAGTTCGGCGGGCAGTACCGGCAGCGCGGCAGTGCGGCACAGTTCCGCCACACCGGCGCCGGCCGCGGTCCCGTCGGCCAATGCGGGGCAGCGGGTGTGGAAACGGCACCCCGCGGGGATGCGGGTCGGGTCTGGCGTCTCACCCACGAGCACGACAGGTTCGAGACGTTCCGTCTCCGGCACGACCGACAGCAGGGCCTTGGTGTAGGGATGCTGTGGCGCGGACAGGATGGCCTCTGTCGGGCCGAGTTCGAGGATGCGGCCCAGATACATCACCGCGACCCGGTCGGCGATGTTCCACGCCAACCCGAGGTCGTGGGTGACGACGACCAGAGTCAAGCCCAGATCGTCGCGGAGCCGCAACAGCAGGGCGAGGATCTCCCCGCGGACGGAGGCATCCAGGCTTGACACCGGCTCGTCCGCGACGATGACGTCGGGCTCGAGGACCAGCGCTCCGGCTATCACGACTCGCTGGCGCTGCCCGCCGGACAATTCGTGCGGGTAGCGAAGATAGAAGCGCTGCGGCGGCCGCAGCCCCGCCCGCGAAAGCGCATCGGCAACCTTGGCATCCTCGTCCTCGTGTATGCCGTGCACACGCAGCCCCTCGGCCACCGCTTCGTAAACGGTGTGCCTCGGATTGAGGGCACCGGACGGGTCCTGCAGGATCAGTTGTGCGCGTCGACGGTAGGCCTTGAGATCGCGTGCCCGGTACGACAACGCTTCACCTGCGACGTACACCCCGCCCGAGGTCGGTTGTTGCAAACCGAGGATGGTGCGGGCCAGAGTGGTCTTGCCGGAACCGCTTTCGCCGACGATGGCGATGATCTCACCCCGCCGGACAGCGAGGTCGACGCCGTCCAGCGCACGTGCCACCCCGCCGCCGCGAACCCTGTACTCGACGGTGAGCCCGCGGGTTTCGAGCGCCGCCGTCATGCGGACACCTCCTGCACCCGGTGGCAGGCGGCGTCGCGGCCGCCGTAGTCACGCAGTTCGGGCTCCGAGGTCGTGCACTCGTCGGCTGCCGTCGGACAGCGCGGATGGAAGGGACAACCCGAAGGCAGGTCGCCGGGGAACGGCGGATCGCCGGGCACGCCGGCAGGGGCATAGCGGAACTTCGTGTCACCGATCCGCGGGAAGGCCGCCGCCAGCGCCTTGGCATATGGATGCAGAGGCCGCGTGAACACGTCCTCGGCACTGCCTTTTTCAACGATTCGTCCCGCATACATGACGGCGACCCGGTCACAGTTCGCGGCGAGTACCGACAGGTCATGGCTGATGAACACCACGCCGAGGCCCAGCTCGGCGACCAGGGACGAGAGCAGGTCGAGAACCTGCGCCTGAACCATCACGTCGAGCGCGGTGGTCGGCTCGTCGGCGATGAGTAGCTTCGGCTTGCAGGCAAGGGCCATCGCGATCATGACGCGCTGCTTCTGTCCCCCGGACAGCTGATGAGGGTAGGCGCGGGCGCGGCCGGCAGGTAGGCCCACCTGCTCGAGCAGTTCGCCGACCCGCTTCTTCGCTGTGCCCGTCCCGACGTCGCTGTGCAGCAGGATCGGTTCGGCGAGTTGGGTTTCGAGGCGCTGAACCGGGTTGAGCGCATGCATGGCGCCCTGGAACACCACGGCGGCCTTCGCCCAGCGGGCGGCGCGCAACTGGCCGAACGACATCGCCATGATGTCCTCGCCGTCGAGCCGGATCTGTCCGGTGACCTGTGCCGACTTGGGCAGCAGCCGCAGCACCGAACTCGTCAACGTCGTTTTACCGCAGCCGGATTCGCCTGCGATACCCAGCGTCTGGCCCTGCTCCACGTTGAGCGAGACATTGCGGACCGCGGGGACCGGTCCCTGCCTGGACTGATAGGTGATGCTGACGTCGTCGAACTCGAGCAGCGTCATTCGTGGGCTCCCCGCGGATCGAGGATGTCCTCGAGCGTTCGCCCGATCAGGTTGAAGGCGAGGACCACCAGGACCACGCAGATACCCGGCGGTCCCAGATACCACCACGCGCCCGACGAGATGGCGCCGCTCGCGAACGCATCGTCGAGGATCGTTCCCCAGGACACGGCGGTCGGATCACCTAGGCCGAGGAAGGACAATGTGGTCTCGGAGAGGATCGAGATCGACACGGCCAGTGTCGTGTTGGCCAACACCAGCGGCATCACGTTGGGCAGCACGTGGCGCACCATCTGGTGCAGGTCGCTGCCACCGAGCGCCCTGGCCCGCTCGAGATAGGGCCTACCTTCGACGGACAGCGTCTGCGCGCGGATCAGTCGCGCGGTCGCAGGCCACGAGGTCACACCGATCACGATGATGATGTTGAGAAGGCTCTTGCCGAGAACAGTGGCGAGCACGATCGCCAGGGGAAGGAACGGGATGACGAGGAACCAGTCGGTGATCCGGTTCAGGACGCCTGCGACGAACCCGCGGTAGTGGCCCGAGGCGATCCCTATCGCGGTGCCGATGACCATCGCCAGCACGGTGGCACACAACCCGACGAGCAGCGATATACGGGCGCCCCACGCCACCAGCGCGAGCACGTTACGGCCGGAATCGTCTGTACCGAGCCAGAATTGCCCGGACGGCGGTTCATAGACGCCACCGGTCGTCTTGGTGACGTCGAGTTGGGACTCGTCGAATATGACGGGTGCCAGTAGCGCGATCGCGATGAACACCACGATGATCGCCAGGCCGAGCATGCCCTGCCGCGATCGACGGAATTTGCCCGCCAAGTCGTTCCACGCCCTGCGGCGGCGCGCCCAGACGATCGAGCGGGCCGAGACGTGAGCAGGCGGGGCGGTCATGTCCGCACCCGGGGGTCGAGGCGTGCGTAGACGAGGTCGGCGACCAGGTTGGCGAGAATCACTGCCGCGGAGAACAGCAGGAACAGCGTCTGCAGCAGGGGTATGTCGGGCCCGCGCAGCGCTTGTACGGTCAGCGAGCCGAGACCCGACAGCGAGAACACGTATTCGATCGTGATCGCGCCGCCGATGACGAAGCCGAGGTTGAGGAAGATCAGTGTCGTGGTGGGCAGCAATGCATTGGGGACCGCGTGCTTGCGGCGCACGTCGTCGTCGCGAAGACCCTTGGCCCGTGCGGTCTGCAAATAGTCCTGGCCCATCTCGTCGAGGAGGGATGCGCGCATCACCAATGCATACTCGGCGAGATAGACGACGGTCAGGGTGAACACCGGCAGCGTGAGATGCCAACCCACATCGAGGAATCCGGCGAGACTGGTGCTGTCGACGCCAGGGCTGGACATGCCGCCGACGGGAAAGATCCCTGGGAATCCGAAGACCCCGACCGAGAACACGATCAGCAGGATCATCCCGAACCAGAACTCCGGCATCGAGTACAGCACGAGAGTTGTCGTGGTGGCGACCTTGTCGAAGTGTTGGCCGCGCTTCCACGCGCTGCGCACGCCGAGCCACACACCGAAGATCGTGGCGAGCACCGTTGCCGTGCCGACCAGCAGCAGCGTCGGCCCGATCCGCGGAACGATGACATCCCAGACCGGGACGCTGAACTGCTGTGACGGCAACTCGGGTATGAACGGGTTCTTGATGTACTGCAGGAACTGGTCGGCGATCGGGGCGTGGAACTTCGCCTGCATCTGCCGTCTGATCTCCGGATCCACATCCCGCCCGCGCGTGTAGAGCGCGATGGGATCGCCTGGGAGCAAACGGAACAGGAAGAAGTTGAACAAGATGACGAAGACCAGCGTCCCCAGCGACGACAGCACACGAGATATCGCAAAGCGTGCACCTGGCCCAAGGACGCGCCCCCGCCCCCCCGCTGGCGGGGGGGGGGCGGCGGCGGGGGCGCGGGTCCGGGC
>JAEZKH010000381.1 GCA_023415515.1 Actinomycetes bacterium | reverse complement strand
CGCGCCGGCGACCACGTGGTGGGCCCCGACGCCACGACCGACGGCGTCACGGTCACCGCGCTGGAACCGCTCGACACCTCGCGCAGCATCGGATCGGTGGCGCTGCGCGGTGTCGCGGTCGCCGAGGACCGGGTGCTCCGCGGCGCCGCGCGGCGCGCCCGCACGGTCTTCCGGATCCTGGCGTCGGCGGAGGCCGTCGGGGTCGCGTGGGCCAGCCTGGAGATGGCGGTCGAGTACGCAAAGGTCCGCGAGCAGTTCGGCAGGACGATCGGCACCTTCCAGGCCGTCAAACACCACGCGGCCAACATGCTCGTCGACGCCGAACAAACCACGGCAGCGGTCTGGGACGCGGCGCGCTCCGACGACCTCGACAGCGCATGGTTCCCTGCCGCGGTGGCGGCGTCGCACGCGATTCGATCACAGGTCTTCAACTCGCAGAACAACATTCAACTCCACGGTGGTATCGGATTCACCTGGGAGCACGATGCGCACCTCTACTTGCGCCGGGCCAGGACGCTGGCCGCGCTGATCGGCGACGGCGCGGATCCCTTGCTCGACGTCGTGGCGGCCAAGCGCAGCGGCCAGGCGCACAGCGCGTCGTTCACGCTGCCCGACGAGGCCGACGAGTACCGTCGCCAGGCCGCCGAAGTCGTTGCGAAGGTGCGCGCCATGCCCGAGGACAAGCAGCGCGACTTCCTCGTCGACTCCGGCTATTTCGTGCCGCACTGGCCGAAACCGTGGGGCCGGGCGGCCGACGTGCTCGAGCAGTTGGTGATCGAGGAGGAGTTCGCCGACGTCGGGCGCGCCGACATGGGCATCACCGGCTGGGTCGCGCTGACCATCGCACAGGCGGGCACCGACGAACAGCGGCAGCGATGGGTCGAACCCGTGCTGCGCGGCCAGGTGATGTGGTGTCAGTTGTTCTCCGAACCCGGCGCGGGCAGTGACGCGGCCGCGGTGCGCACGGCGGCCAAGAAGGTCGACGGCGGCTGGCGCGTCACCGGACAGAAGGTGTGGACGAGCCTCGCGCAGCACTGCCAATGGGGGTTGGCGACGGTCCGCACCGATCCGGACGCACCAAAGCACGCCGGCGTCACGATGATGGCGATCGACATGAAAGCCGAAGGCGTGACGGTCAATCCGCTGCGCGGCATCACCGGTGACGCGCATTTCAACGAGGTCTTCTTCGACGACGTCTTCGTGCCCGACTCCGACGTCGTCGGCGACGTCAACAAGGGCTGGCTGGTGGCGCGGGCCACGCTGGGCAACGAACGGGTGTCCATCGGCGGCGGCTCGGGCGGGCAGGTCGGGTTCGACGCCGACGATCTGGTCAAGCTGCTCGACAGCGCGCCTGCCGATGTCGCGGCGCGGCATGTGCGGCGCGCGGGAGAGGTCATCGCCGAGCTGCACACGCTGCGGCTGCTGAACCTGCGCCGCGCCAGCCGGGCGATCGCGGGTGCCGAGCCGGGACCGGAGGGCAACGTCACCAAGCTGCTGGTCGCCGAATCCGGCCAGCACCTGACCGAACTGGCGATCGAGCTGGCCGGCTCGGCGGCCGTCGTCGGTGCGCACCGCAAGCTGATCCGCACCTACCTTGGCAGCCGGGCGATGACGATCGCCGGGGGCACGTCGGAGATCACCCGCAACACCATCGCCGAGCGGATCCTCGGCCTGCCCCGAGACCCGCTGCTCAAGTAGCAGGGCTACTCGGGCACCGTGAGGTCGACCACCTCGCGGATGTCGGCCAGTTCGGGCAGCCGCCAGCACGCCGCGGCGATCTCCTGGACGCGGTCGTCGCCGAGCACGGGGACGGTGAGACCCGTGAACTTGCTCTCGAGTTGTTCGTCGGTCATCGGGTTGTCGGGCGTGCCCAGGTTGTGGGCGACGTGACGCTGAAGCGTGCGACCGTCCCTCAGCGTCACCACCACGCGGGCCGAATCCTTGCGCTGCGCGGCGTCGGTGTGGACGTGAATCCTGTTGCGCAACTCCGCAAGTTCCGGATCGGCGACCCGGTCGTCGGTGAATTGGTCGAGCAGCGCCGCGCCGTCGGCGAGTGCGACCGCGAGCACGTGATAGATGCTGAACTTGCCCTGCAACCCCGTCCGCGGCTCGGCCAGACCGGTGGTCGTCTTGACGTAGTCGTGCACATAGGCGTCCACCGCCGCGACGTCGTCGGGGGTCAGGCCGTGCTCGGCGCGCAGTTCGAGCAGCGCCTGCGCCGGTGGATGGGTCAGCGATCCGCACGCGTAGGGCTTGAATCCGTCGCGCGGCAGATACCAGCTCTGTCCCAGGCCATCGAGTGCCTTCGCCGAAACCGGGTCGGGCGAGAAGAGGTGCAGGAACCCGCGGTGGCCCTCGATCGATTCGGGGCTGGAGGTGAACCCGTCGCGGGCGAGGAACCCGGCCAGCAGGCCATCCATGGCGGCCTTGCCCGGGTGCAGGGACTTGCCCATTGATCCGTAGACCGCCTTCATCCCGGCCGCCTGCGTCGCGCCGGTGCCGATCGCCGCCAAGGTCTGCTCCGGCGACAGCCCGAGCAGTCGCGCCGTCGCCGCGGCGGCGCCGATGTGGCCGACCGTTCCGGTGACATGCCAGCCGACGTCGTAGTGGCCCGGCCCCGCGGCCACGGCCACCCGCGTCTGCACCTCGAACCCGGCGACGAACGCCTCGATCGCCGCGGAACCCGACACCGGAACGACCTCGGCGGCGGCGGCGATCGCGGGCCAGAGCGGCGCGCTGCCGTGGATCGTCGTCCGGTCCGGGTTGAAAGTGTCGTCGAAATCCAACACGTGCGCGGCGATTCCGTTGGCCAGCGCGGCGTAACCGATTCCCGCGCGCCGCCGTGTCCCGACGATCGGCGCGGTGCGGCTGCCGTCGCCACCATCCAACGCACCGATGCCTGCGTGTACGCGCTCGCCCTCGACGGTCGCCGACCCCGCGACGGTGCAGCCGAGCCAATCGACAAGGCAGCGGACAGCCTGGTGGACCACGGCGGCGGGAAGATCGTCGATGGTCAGCGCGGCCGCGAACTCGGCCAGCTCGGCACTTACCGCCCGCTTCTCGGTCACCGCCCGCTCCCTGTCGTCAAGTCTGTATTACGGAAACACTTTCTGTTATACAGATTACATGGCTTCATCCCACTCGGACTACGACGACCGCACCTCCGCCGAGACGCGCACGCTGCTCGACTTCGTCTCGCGCACATCGGCAGACGCCGTTCCGCCCGACGTCCTGCACGAGAGCACCCGCTGCCTGCTGGACCACCTCGGCCTCGCGATCGCAGGCGCCGGGGAACCCGCCGCTGCCATCGTGCGGGCGCAATGCCTTCTGCTCGGCGGTGAACCCCAGGCGAGCGCGCTCGGCACCGATGACCGGCTGCGGGTCACCGACGCCGCGCTGGTGAACGGAATCGCCTGTCACGCCCTTGATTTCGACGACACCCACGTGCCCACGATTCTGCACCCGACCACCCCGCTGTACGCGGCGGGAATCGCGCTGGCCCAGTGGCGGGGCAGCCACGGCGTCGACCTGCTGGCCGCACACGCACTCGGCTACGAACTGGCCGCCCGGGTCAGCAACGCGCTCTATCCCGAGCACTACGACGCAGGCTGGCACATGACCGGCACCACCGGGGCGCTTGCGTCGGCGACGGTGGCCATCAGACTGCTCGGCCTCACCGGCGGCACCGCGACGCACTGCCTGAGCATCGCCGCGACGCAGGCATCGGGGCACCGCGAGCAGTTCGGCACGATGACCAAACCGTTCCACGCCGGGCATGCCGCCCAAGCCGGCGTGTGGGCGGGGCTTCTTGCCGCCGGCGGGTTCACCGGGGCCCCCGACCCGCTGCAGGGCCGCCGCGGCATGTTCGCGGTGATGTCGCAGGCCAGCACGCCCGCCGACCTCGTCGACGGACTCGGCGATCGGTGGCAGATCTTCGACAACGGGGTCAAGCCGTATGCGTGCGGTGTGGTGATCCACCCCGCCGTCGACGCCGTCCGCGACCTGGCAGTGCGGAAAGGCCTGACCGCCGACCGAATCGAGCGCATCGAACTGCGCGTGCACCCGCTGGTGCGCGAACTGACCGGAAAGACCGATCCCCGAACGGGTTTGGAGGGCAAGTTCTCGGTGACGTTCGCCTGTTCCATCGCCCTGCTCGACGGCAGGGCCGGCGAAGCGGAGTTCTCCGATACCGCCGTGCACCGCGATGACGTCCGCGCGCTGATGGCCAGGATCGAGGTCGTTCCCGACCCGAACGTCCCGCATACCCAGGCGGGTGCCAGTGCCCTCACCGGCGACGGCCAGACCGTGACGACGTGGGTGGATCACGCGCGCGGCACCCCCGGCAACCGACTGACCGACGACGAGTTGAGAGAGAAGTTCCACGGGCTCGCCGACCCGGTGATCGGCACGGCGCGCGCGGAAAGACTTGCCGATGCCGCCTTCTCGCTCGCGGGCTCCGGCGATGTCGATGCGATGTGCGCGCTCACCACGCCTGAGAAGCGCTGACGACTTCCGCGCCGTCGCAGTCGACGTGCACCACGGTCCCGGTCACCTCGGCGGCGTCGGCAAACGCCAACCGAGTGACCTGCGCGGCGATTTCGGCGCGGCAGCGGTCCAGCTCCCCGTCGTCGGCGTCGACTCCCGGCGACACCGCGTTGACGGCCACCCCCCGGTCGCGTAGGGCCGCAGCCAACGCCACGGTGAGGCCGAGCAGGCCGTGCTTGGCCGCGGAGAGATGGACGCGCTCCGGATCGCCTGCGAGGGCATTGCGGCCGAGGATGTTGACGACGCGCCCGCCAGGGACCAGCGCGGGCAGCGCGTGACGCACGCAGCGGAACGCACCGTCGAGCGTGACGGCGCGAACCTGGTACCAGTCGTCCTCGGTGATCGTCTCGACGCGCTGGCGGGGGCGGTACGACGCGTTGTTGACCAGCACCCGCAGCCGGCCGCGCGCGGCGATCGCGTCGAACATCTGCCGCACCGACGCCGGGTCGGTGACGTTGGCCGTCACCGAGAACGCGCACCCGCCCGCTGCCCGGATCGCCGCGGCCACCGCATCCGCGCGCTCGGTGTGTGACCTGGTGTTCACCGCCACCGTAAGGCCCTGTGCGGCAAGGTGTTCGGCAATGACGGCGCCCAGCCCGCTGCCCGCCCCCGTGACGAGGGCGATCTCCGGGGTGAGATCAGCCATCGCTCGGCACGGTCTGGGCGAGCAGCGTCGAGACGTCGTCGAGCTCGTCGAACCGCCAGCAGGTGGCGAGCAGCGCTTCGGTGCGCGCTGCGCCGAGCACCGGGCCGACGAGCTCGCGGAACTTCGCGTCGAGTTCGTCGTCTCCGAGCGGCGCCGAAGGCGTGCCGCGGTTGCCGCGGACCTCGGTGGCCAACGACTGACCCGACGCCAGCGTGATCTCGACGTCGGCGTCCTGCTTGCCGAGCGCCGGGTCGTCGACCACCTTGACGCGGTCGCGGAGGTCGACGACATCGGGGCGGGTCAGCACCTCTTTCGCCAGCTCGTCGGGGCCGAGCCGACGGAAGATGGCTGCCGCAGCCGCGCAGTGGCGCAGGCTGAACTTGGCCTGCAGAGGGGTAGTCGGCTGCGGCAGGTCTGTGAAGCGCGCCGCGGGAGCGGACACGCGGATATCGATCACCCTCACGTCGCCGGGTGACACGTCGTTCTCCGTCATCAATGTGATCACGCCGTCGATCATCGGGTGGGTCAGCGAACCGCTCGGGTAGAGCTTGTAGCCGTTGCTGGTCAGGTTCCACGATTCACCCAGACCCGCGCTGATCTTCTCGGGTGCCGGCGCGTCGCTCATCACGGCCAGGTAGCCGAAATCGCCCTCGAGAGCCTTGGCGCCGGCTGTCAGCTGATGCGCGGCAAGCGTCGCCGCCAACACACCGTCCATCGCGGCTTTGCCGGGATGCATGCTCTTGAGGTCGCTGCCCGCCATGATCCGCAGCCCCGCGGCCTGGGTGGCCCCCGCCGCGATCGCATGCTCGATCTCCTTGTGCCCCAACCCCATCGTGCGGGCTGCCGCAGCGGCGGCGCCGACGTGCCCCGACGTGCCGGTCACGTGCCAGCCCACGTCGTAATGAGTCTGCCCCGCCGCGTGCGCGACCCGCGTCTCCACTTCGAATCCGACGGCGAAACTGGCCAGCGCCTCACGCCCGGTCACCGTCCTGGTGTCGGCCACGGCCAGGATGGCCGGCCACACCGAGCAGCTGCCGTGCACGGTGGTACCGGGCGGGTTGTACACGTCGTCGAGGTCGAGGACGTGCGACGAGAACGCGTTGAGGAAAGCCGCGAACGGCGGCGAGACCCGCAGGTTCGCGCCGACAACGGCTGCGGCGCCGCCGGTTCCGCTTGCCGCGATCGCATCGCGCGCCCGCCTGGTGGCGTCGTCGGTCGACCCGCTCACCGACACCCCGATGTGGTCGACGAGCGAGCGCCGCGCCGCGTGCAGTACCGGTTCCGGTATCTGCTCGCACGCGTGCTCGGCGACGAACCGGGCGAGAAGCGCAGTGGGATCGGCTGGGCTCACTGATCCTTCCTCAGACCGAGACCCTGCAGTAGACCGCCGACGATGTCGGTCTGGTTCTTCAGATACGACGTGAACTCGTCGTCCTGAAGGTTCTGGGTGACAAGGCCGTCGGTCTTGGTGAGGTTCTTCCAGTCTTCGGTCTCCACCATCTTCGACAGGTCGTCCTGGTAGCGCTGCACCGCGTCCTCCGGCATGTCGGGGGCGCCCATCACGGCACGGAACTGCACCGGCACCTTCGACGAGTCGATGCCCTGCTCGGTGGTCGTGCTGACCTCAGGGAAGATGTCGAGACGCTTGTCACCAACGACCGCAATGACTTTCAGCTGGCCCGCCTTGACCTGCTCCGAGACGTCGGATGCGCTGCCCAACATGATGTTGGCGTCGTTGCGAAGCAGAGCGGTGATCCTCGACCCGGTGTCCTCGAACGACAGGAACTTCCACTTCGCGCCGAGCGTGTCCTGCAGCACCAGCCGCGTCAGCGCGTCGTTGGCCGTGCTCGACCCGCCCGCCTGCACCAGGGTGTCGGGTGCCGCCTTGGCGGCGGTGACGAAGTCTGAGAACGAGTTGAACTGCGACTTCGCGTTCGTCACGACGACCTGTGGTTCGGTGGCCACGAGCGTGATCGGGGTCAGGTCGGCGAGGCTGACCTTGGCGTTCGCCACCGTCATCGGGGTGGCCACCCAGGTCGGTGTCACCTGGGCGATCAAGCCCGCGTTGCCTTTTCGGTCGACCATGTAGGACATCGCGCCGATCGAGTCGCCGGCGGGGATATTGCGCACCGGCCAGTTGGTGTCGATGATCTTGTTCTCGTACATCACCTTGATCATCTGCCGGGTGAAGACGTCACTGCCTCCGCCGACGGCGTTGTGGGTGACGACCTCGACCGGGCCGGTCTTGCCGCCGCCTCCGCCGCCACCTCCCCCTCCACTGCCACACGCCGCGAGGGCGACTAGTGCGACGGCAGCCAGCACGACGGTGAGCAGTTGCCTGGTTCGGATCATGGTCCGATTCCTTCCTGATGGGGTTGAGGGGTGAAGCTATGCGTCGATTTCGAGAACCTGTTCGCGCACCTTGCGGGTGCGGCGTCCGAACGTCAGCACCAGCAGCAGCAGCACTGCCACGCCGATGAGTGCCGCGGCGATCGGCCGCTGCAGATAGATGACCGGGCTGTTGTCCGAGAGCAGCAGCGACTGCCGAATGGAGTTCTCCGCGATCGGGCCGAGCACGAAGGCCAGCACGAGCGGCGCAGGCGGGATGTCGAGCTTGCGCATCACGTAGCCGAGCAGGCCGAACACCACCAGCAGTCCCACGTCGAAGATCGAGAAGTTGACGCTGTAGACGCCGACCACCGAGATCAACAGGATTGCCGGGTAGAGCACCTTGTACGGCGTGTTGAGCAGCTTGGCGAAGAACGGCACCATCGGCAGGTTCATGATCAACAGGGCGATGTTGCCCAGGTACATGCTGGCGATGATCGGCCACACCACGTCGGCGTGCTCGTGGAACAACAACGGCCCGGGATTCAGGCCGTAGAGCACCAGCGCTCCGAGAAGCACTGCGCCGGTGCCGGATCCGGGGATGCCCATGGTCAGCAGCGGCACCATCGCGCCGCCGGTCTCTGAGTTGTTCGCGGCTTCCGGCGCGGCAACGCCCTCGATGGAGCCCTTGCCGAACTCCTCGGGCGTCTTCGACGTCTTCTTGGCGATGATGTAGGAGACGAACGACGCCACCGTCGACCCGGCACCGGGCAGGATGCCGATCAAGAAGCCCACGACGCCGCCCTGCAGCATGGCCGGGGTGGACTTGGTGATGTCCTTCTTGGACGGCAGCAGCTCGCGCAACTTTTTGGGGACCTCGAAAAGCTTCTTCTCCGACTTGTCCTCGATGTTCACCAGCACTTCGCCGATCGCGAAGATGCCCACGGACAGCGCGATGAACTCGATTCCGCCTGCCAGTTCGATCTGGCCGCCGGTGAAGCGCTGCTCGCCCGAGAACAGGTCGGTGCCGATGGTGGCCAAAAAGAGGCCGATGAACATCGAGATGAAGCCTTTGACCATCGAATCGCCCGCCAGCATGATCACCAACAGCAGCGCGAACACCATCAGCGCGGAGTATTCCGGCGGCCCGAAGTTGACGGCGACGTCGGCGGCAAGCGGCGCAAGGAACGTCAGACCGATGACGCCTATGGTTCCTGCGACGAACGACGCGATCGCGGCGATGCCGAGCGCCTTGCCCGCCCGGCCCTGCTTGGCCATCTCGTAGCC
>JAEZKH010000378.1 GCA_023415515.1 Actinomycetes bacterium | reverse complement strand
GCAACTCATCTCAGATCTCCGACGGTGCCGCCGCTCTCCTGGTGACGACCGCGGAGAACGCGGTGACGATGGGGTTGAACCCGATTGCGCGCTACCGCGCGGGCGCGGTCACCGGCGCGGATCCGGTGCTGATGCTGACCGGCCCGATCCCTGCTACCGAGAAGGTGCTTCACAAGGCGGGACTGGGCATCGACGATATCGGCGTGTTCGAGGTGAACGAGGCGTTCGCACCTGTCCCGCTGGCGTGGCTGGCGGATACCGGCGCCGACGAAAGGCGGTTGAACCCGCTCGGCGGCGCGATCGCGCTCGGCCATCCGCTCGGTGCGTCGGGTGCCGTGCTGATGACGCGGATGCTCAACCACATGCGGGACAACGGGATTCGATACGGGCTGCAGACGATGTGCGAGGGCGGCGGCACGGCGAACGCCACCGTTGTCGAACTCATTGCCTGACGGGAGGACGCTGCGTGCGTAGAGACCTGTTCACCGAAGACCACGAGGCGTTCCGCGAACTCGCCCGCGCCTTCGTCGAGAAGAGGTGGTGCCGCACTATCCCGATTGGGAGAAGGGCGGCCGGATGCCTCGCGAGGTCTTCAAGCACATGGGGTCACTCGGCATGCTCGGCATGGCGATCCCAGAGGAGTACGGCGGCGGCGGCGCACCCGACTACCGCTACAACGTCGTGCTGCAGGAAGAGGCGGCGAAAGCGCTTGTGACGCTGTCGACGGTGCGCACGCAACTCGAGGTGATCCTGCCGTACTTCCTTCACTACGCGAACTCCGAACAGCGCACGCGGTGGTTTCCGGGACTCGCGGCGGGGGAGTTGCTCACCGCGATCGCGATGACCGAACCCGGCACCGGTTCGGATCTCGCCGGGATGCGGACCAGTGCCGTGCGCGACGGCGACGACTGGATCATCAACGGCGCGAAGACATTCATCACCGGTGGTATGCAGGCCGACCTGATCATCGTGGTGGCCCGCACTTCGACCGATCGCGACAACCGTCGCAAGGGTTTGACGCTGTTCGTCGTCGAAGACGGTATGCCCGGGTTCACGCGGGGACGTGAGCTCGAAAAGATGGGCTGCAAGGTTCAGGACACTGCCGAGCTGTCCTTCGTCGACGTACGCGTACCGGCCGCGAACATGCTCGGCGAGGAGGGTGAGGCGTTCAGCTATCTCGGCCACAACCTGCCGCAGGAGCGACTCACCGTCGCCGTCGGATCGGTCGCTCAGGCGCGATCGGCGATCGCGGCGGCCATCGACTACACCAAGAACCGCAAGGCGTTCGGCACGCCGGTGGCGTCGTTCCAGAACACGAAGTTCGAGCTGGCCGCTTGCTCGACCGAGGTGGAGGCGGGCCAGACGATGGTCGACCGCGCGATCGCGCTGCACGTCGACGGTGAGCTGTCGGCAGCCGATGCCGCGCGGGTCAAGCTGTTCTGCACCGAGATGCAGCAGCGCGTGATCGACCGGTGTCTTCAGCTGTTCGGCGGCTACGGCTACATGATGGAGTACCCAATCGCCAGGCTGTACACGGACGCCAGGGTGGCCCGGATCTACGCCGGGACCAGCGAGGTGATGAAGGTGATCATCTCCAAGTCGCTCGGCCTCTGAGTCGTCGCGACCTGTCAGGGCACCTTCGGCTTGATCTCCTCGATCACCCACTGCGCATAGTCGAGGTATTCGTCAACACTTCTGACGGGCGGCAGGGGTACGGCACTGACCGTCACCCCTTGCTCCCCAAGCCAACTCAGACGCTCGACGATCTCCGCGCCGCTCATGCCGGGACGACCGTGCGGGTCATCGCGCGCCACATGGCCTTCGCCTACCCGTGTGGTGCCCAGGCCATGCACCACGTCGAACGGCCTGCCGTCGAATTCCGGTTGTGACTTGATGAAATCGACCCGTTCGGCGATCTTCTCCGGCGGGGTGAGAAACGACCACCATCCCGTCGCGTACTTCGCGGCCCTGCGCAACGCCGCATCCGCGTCTCCACCGATCCAGACCGGAAGATGCGGCTTCTGAATCGGTTTGGGTTCGAAGGCGATCTCGTCGAACGACACGTACTTCCCGTCGAAGCTCGGCGAGTCACTGGTCCACAGCTCGATGATCGCCGCGAGGTATTCGTCGGCTATGCGTCCGCGCTCCGAAAAGGGCACACCGAGCAACTCGAATTCACGCGCGAGCCAACCCACCCCGAATGTCACCATCATCCGCCCGCTACTCATCCAGTCGGCGGTGGCCAGCGCCTTGGCGAGCACGATCGGATGTTGCAGCGGCAGCACGGTGATGCAGGAGTTGAGCCGGATCCGTTCGGTCGCGCCTGCGAGATACGCCTGGGCGACAGTCGACTGCAGGTAGTGGGGTCCGGACAACTCGACGTGATCGTTCGGGATCGCGAAATGTTCTGGGACGGCGATCATGTCGTAGCCCCACTCGTCCGCGCATTTGGCCATCCGGGTCTGGTCTGCACCGGTGACGGACGCTTCCCACGGCTGCATCATCGCTTTGACTCGCAGCATGTGCGGAAGGTTGAACACGAGTTTCATGCACACTCCCGATTTATCGATCGATCAGGAGCGTCGCACCGATCGCGACGCGTGTCAACCTGCCGCGGTCAGCGCTGCCAGTTGCCGGTCGATGAAATTCCGCATCTCGTCGTGCCCCAGCGTGACGCCGACCGCGCTCTCGTTGCAAAGGCTGCGGGCGATCTGGGCGATGAACATCGACACAACGACCGGCGGATACTCGTCGAGGTCGACGCTCCTGGCCCGCAGTGCGACGGTGACAGCGGCGACCTCGATGTCGCGGACGCGTTCGGCATAGGACTTCAACTCGGCGCGGATCGATTTGCGATGGTTGGCAAGCGCCATGAACTCGGTGTTCAGCCCGATCATCGGTGAGTCACTGTTGATTTGCCACAGCGTATGCAACGGATCGTCGTCGGTGAGTGCCGCGCGCATGTTCTGCAGGGAGGCTTCCGCACCGGCACGCAGCACCTCCACAAAGAGGTCGTCCATCGAGGGGAAGTAGTAGTAGACCAGCGCTTGTTTGACACCGGCCTCAGCAGCGACTCGTCGGGAGGTGGCGGCGGCGTAGCCTTCGTCGCGCATGACCCGCGCGGTCGCCTCGATCAGCCGCCGGCGGGCACCCGTGTCTGCTGTCTTGCCCTGTGCGCTGGAAGGCATTCAGCCCGTCTCCGCTCGATTGCTTGACCGTTGGTAGAGCCACATGATACGCATGGCGCATCCTATCAGGCTGGTCGATCGATCAGGAATGGACTTGGCTGGCGCAGGGCTGAGCATGACCGAAGGGGATACGCCGATGACCGATCTCGCAACGGTGGACTACTTCTCAGATCAGGCGGTCAGCCAGGATCCCTATGAGTACTGGGATCACCTCCGCGAGCAGGGCCCGGTGTTTCGCGAGCCGACCCATGGCGTCGTCGCAGTCACCGGCTACGAGGAAACACTCGCGGCCTTCAAAGACCACGACGCGTTCTCGGCGGTGAACGCAATCGGCGGGCCGTTTCCACCATTGCCCTTCGAGCCCGAGGGTGACGACATCACCGAGCAGATCGAGGCGCACAGGCACCTGTTTCCCATCCATGAGCACATGGTCGTGATGGATCCACCCGCCCACGGACGGGCCCGTTCGCTGTTGAGCAAGCTGCTGACTCCGCGGCGACTCAAGGAGAACGAGAACTTCATGTGGCGACTGGTCGACGATCAAATCGACCAGTTCATCGCCGACGGCAGGTGCGAGTTTCTGTCGCAGTATGCGAAACCCTTTGCCACATCGGCAATCGTCGACCTTCTCGGTGTTCCAGAGGCCGATCGACCGGAGTTTCTGGCGGCGCTGGGGGTCGAGCGATCCACGAAAGGCCGGGTGGGATCGCTCGACGGGGCGCCGGTCGGCCGGGATCCGCTGAAGTATCTCGATGACAAGTTCGCCGGGTACCTCGCCGACCGCCGCCGCGAGCCACGTGACGACGTGCTGTCCGGAATGGCGACCGCGCGCTATCCCGACGGCTCGATTCCCGAACTGCTCGAGGTGGTCAAGCCGGCGACGTTTCTGTTCGCGGCCGGGCAGGAGACGGTCACCAAACTGCTCAGCGCGGCGGTGCAAACCCTCGGTGACTTCCCCGAGTACCAGCAGACCCTCCGCGAACATCCCGACCGCATACCTGCGTTCATCGAGGAATCGCTGCGGATGCACTCACCGACGAAGGTCGACTTCCGACTCGTCCGCAAGAGCACCGCACTGGGTGGCGTCGATTTGCCTGCCGGCACAATCGTGATGTTGTGCCTCGGGGCCGCCAACCGGGACCCGCGCAAGTTCCCCGGCCCCCATCAGTTCCGGCCCGACCGCAAGAACGTGCGCGAACACATCGCATTCGGCCGGGGAATCCACACCTGCGCCGGTGCCCCGTTGGCTCGCGTCGAAGGCCGGATCACCATCCGGCGTCTCCTCGACCGATTCAGCGATATCCGGATAAGCGGTGATGAGCACGGCCCGATGGGGCGACGCCGCTATACCTACGAACCGACATTTCTGCTGCGTGGGCTCACTGAACTGCACATCGAATTCACCCCGTCAGCGTGAGTCTGGCCCACGGCCGGCGCCCTGACCTGCGATGTGACGGCTGTCAAGATCTTTCTGCGATGAGACCCTTGTCACAGCGGGCAAACCTACCTAGTGTGTGTTCACTAGGTAGGTTGATCAAAGGAGATCTGTGTCTCGGCCGTACGAGACGCTTCTCGCCAAGGGTGAGGACCGTCGTCAGCGCATCCTCGGCGTGGCCGAACGTCTGCTGGCGCGCAACGGATGGCGCGGCACCTCGCTGGCCCAGATCGCCAAGGAAGCCGGGGTGACGCCCGCAGGCCTGCTCCACCACTTCGAGTCCAAGGAGCAACTGCTCAACGCTGTGCTCGATGCCCGCGACGAGGATGACGCGGTCCACGCCGACTACCAGACCGGCGACCTCATCACCGAGATCAAGCGGGTGCCGCAGCGGTTCGACCGGGCGCCGCAACTTGTCGGCACCTTCACCGTGCTGCTGGCCGAGAACATTGCTCCCGACGCACCGCTGCACGATCGGCTGCACAAGCGGTACCGCGCAGCCATCGACATTCTCACCGGGAACATCGAGAACGGTCAGCGAGTCGGAAAGTACCGCCCCGATTGTGATGCGGCCACCAAGGCCGTCGAGATACTCGCCTTCATCAACGGAATGGAGACCCTATGGTTACTCGAACCGTCGATACCGCTCACCGAAGCGTTCGAGGGATACGCGGAATCGCTGGAAGCCGCACTGGCGCCTCGGAGCACACCATGAGGTATCGGTTCGACGTGGTGGCAGCGAATGCCACCGAGGCGGTCAAGTTCGCAGGCGGTTGGATGTATGACCGCGTGATGGCCGGTTGGGACGTCACTGTACTGCTTGCCGACCGCAGCGATGTGCGACCCCTCGACATCCTGGGTGTCGCGACATCGGATCTCGATGCCGCACTGGCGACGTGGGCCGACCGGCCGCACCCGCAGACGGTGGCGGTGTCCGCCGACCTCTTTGCAAGCAATGCGCGCGTGCGTGAGGGTGTGCGGGGAGCGCTCGAACACGGACTCACCGAAGTCACCCTGTGGGGCGAGGATTGGCCCGCCGAACTCGACGACAGTGTCGAGCCGGTCGTACACCGGCTGAGCTCAGCGGCACGGGCGTTCAAGGGCCAGGCGCTCACCGCTGCTGCCGACGGCGGTGCCGTCACAGGGACTGAGACGTTCCGCTGCGGCGAGATGGCGAAACCGTCGGTCGCCGCAGATCTCATTCCGGCGAGTTGAGCCTCACCGCTTCTCAGCCAGGTCGATCAGCACCTTACCGACGGCCTTTCCGTCGGCGACAAGCCTCAGCGCACTAGCGGTGGCGGCGAGCGGAAAGATTGCACCGATGTGCGGTAGGATTCTGCCGGTGACGAGCAGTTCGCGCAATTCCGCTTCGTTGCGGTCGAATTCGTCGGCGGGGACGTCCTGGAGTTGGAAGCCCAGCACGGTCACGCCCTTCACGAGGATGAGGTTGAGCGGAATGCGGGGGATGACGCCGGAGGCGTAGCCGATCGTCACGAATCGGCCGCCGCGGCGCAGCGAACGCAACGCCGATTCGCTCGTATCACCGCCTACGGGGTCGACGACAGCGTCTGCGCCGTCCGGAAGGACGCTTCGGAGCGCGGCGCGTAGCTCACCCGACCGACGGTCAATCGCGTGCTTTGCGCCGTATGAGGTTGCCACCTCCAGCTTTTCGGTCGACGAAGCGACGGCTGTCACGTCGGCGCCGAGTGCGACAGCCGACTGCACGGCGGCCAAGCCGACGCCGCCGCCTGCACCGAGAACTATGACCGCATCGCCCGCGCCGACCCGCGCAACGGATCGCAGTGCGTGATATGCCGTCCGGTGGGCGACCCCGAACGCCGCTGCGGTGTGGTCGTCGACACCGTCGGGTATGCGCGCCAATCCGTCCGCCGACACCGCGACCTCTTCGGCGAAAGCGCCGAACATCTGGGTGCCGGTCACCCGGTCTCCGACGGCGAAACCGCTTGTCTCATCGCCGGTATCGACGATGACCCCCGCGAACTCGCTGCCGACGATGAACGGCGGCGGCACGCTGATCTGGTATTTGTTCGCGACCAGGAGGACGTCGGGGTAGTTGACGGCCGCGACCGAAACCCGGACGCGCACGTGGCCCGCATCGAGGGGCCCCGGCGGCGGTTGCTCGAGATTCCGGACGATCTCCGGCGGCCCGTACTCCGGGCAGACGGCGGCGCGGATCACCTGTAGTCGCTGGACTCGGCGAGGTCCGCCGCCGAACGCATCAGGTCGACGATGACCGGGCCGTACGCCAGCAGTTTCTCGTTGTCGCCGGCACGCTGATAGCCCTGCTCGAGGACGATCGCGAGCTTCCATTTCGCCAGCACCAGGTAGTAGTCGAGATCATCGACCTGCCTGCCGGAAATCTTGGCGTAGTGCTCGATCACCTCTGTCCGCGAGGGCATTCCGCGCATGTCGACATAGCTAATTCGGGAGGAATTCGTAGCTCCACCGTTTTCTGCTCCTCGCGTGCGCTCTGGCCAACTCTGCACCATCCATGCCAGGTCCAGCTTCGGGTCGCCGACGGTGCCCATCTCCCAGTCCACGATCGCGGCCAGTTGTGCCGGTGCGCCGTGACGGTACATCACGTTGGCGAACTGGTAGTCGCCGTGCATCAAGCCGGGGATGAAGTCGAGCGGCCGGTGGTTGCGAAGCCAGTCGGTCGCGGTGTCGAGCCCCTCGATGGCGCGGCCTTTGATCCGCTCGAAGAACCCGATCCACCGGTCGACCTGACGTTCATGGAAGCCGTCCGGCCGCCCGAGGTCGTGTAGGCCCCTGGCCTTCCAGTCCACGTTCGACAGCAGCGCGATGCCTTCTGCGAGTTGATATGCCAACCCCTGACGCGCGGTCATGTCGGTGTCGAACGGCGCGGGCCATCGCCTCTGGTCGAGGTCCATCGGCGACCAGCCGTCGACGAAACCCATCAGGTAGAAGGGCCTGCCGAGGATGGACGCGTCGGGACAGACGCCGACCGCGGCGGTGTGCGGCACCTCTGTCCCGTCGAGCGCCTCGATGATCCGCCACTCCCGCAGAATGCCCTTGTCGCGGTCGGGCGGGGCATCCGGTGGCGGCATCCGCAACACGCAGTCGTGCTCGCCGCGGCTAATCCGGTAGATGACGTTCTGCGTTCCGCCGGACAGGAAGTCGGCCTCCAGCGGCTCACCCTTACCTGGCAGGTTTTCGCCGTCCATCCAGTCGGCGAGGCGGGCCGAGTCGATGCTCGGCCGGCTCACAGGTTGCCCACCTCGTGCTCGAGGTAGGCGGCGAACTTCTCCTGGGCCGCTTCGCGTTTGCGCGGTATCCATTGCGTCGGCCAGACGTCGTCGCTCGGCTGGTAGTCGCGCAACACCTGCTTGGCCACCGTCGCCTTGTGCACCTCCGTCGGGCCGTCGGCGAGCCCCATCACCGCGGCGCCGGTAACCATCGACATGAACGGCACATCGTCGGTCACGCCAAGCGCGCCGTGGATTTGCATTGCCCGCCAAGCGATATCGTGCAATACCGTCGGCATGACGACCTTGACCGCGGCGATGTCCTTGCGCACCTTCTTGTAGTCGTTGTACTTGTCGATCTCCCAGGCCGCGTAGAGCACCATCAACCGGAACTGGAGCAGTTGTGCGTAGGAATCGGCGATGTAGCCCTGCACGAACTGCTTGTCGGACAGGCGGCTGCCCTGTGTTTCGCGGCTGAGCGCGCGTTCACACATCATGTCGAGCGCGCTGCGGGCCAGGCCGATCGTGCGCATGGCGTGGTGGATGCGGCCACCGCCGAGCCGGGTTTGGGCGATGACGAACGCCTGGCCTTCGCCGCCGAGCAGCGCCTCCGCAGGTACGCGAACGTTGTCGTAGTGGATCAGGGCATGCGAGCCCTCACCTTCGGCCTCGCCGTGCAGGCCCAAGTTGCGGACGATCTTCACGCCGGGTGTGTCCGTCGGCACCAGGAACATCGACATGCCCTGGTAAGCACTGACTTCGGGATTGGTCACCACCATGACGATCAGGAACGACGCGGTCTTGGCGTTGGAGGAGAAGAACTTCCAGCCGTTGATCACCCAGTCGTCGCCGTCGCGCACCGCCTGAGTGGTGAACTGCGTCGGGTCGGCACCGGCGTGCGGTTCGGTCATCGAATAACAGGAGAACAGCTCGCCGTCCAGCAGGGGCCGCAGGTATTTCCGTTTTTGCTCTTCGGTGCCGTAGTGCGCGAGGATCTCGGCGTTGCCGGTGTCGGGCGCCTGGCAGCCGAAGATGATCGGCGCCCACTGCGACCGGCCGAGGATCTCGTTGAGCAGGGCCAGCTTGAGTTGTCCGTAGCCCTGACCGCCGAGCTCCGGGCCGAGATGCGTAGCCCACAGGCCGCGTCGTCTGACCTCCTCCTTCAACGGGTCGATGACCTTGCGCCGGTTGTCGTCCGGCGGGGTGTACTGCAGGTGAGGAAAGGCGAGGTCGAGCGGTTCGATCTCCTCGCGGACGAATTCGTCGACCCAGTCGAGCTCCTTCTGGTACTCGGGGTCGGTTTCGAAATCCCACGCCATGGTGTGTCTCCTTAACCTCGGGGCTGTTGGTTGAATCCGGCGATCAGCGCGGCGATGTCACCCGACACGACGTCGGCGAAGGACTGCTTGCCGAAGCCGCCGAGCGCCCAGTGCCGCACGCCCTCGCTGACGTGCATCTGGGCCAGCCTCGACAGGTGACCCACATCGACGTGTGCGGCCACCTTGCCGTCGGCCTTCGCGGTGGCGAACAGCTCGCCGAACATATCGGCGTCGGCGTCGCCGGGGCGTTCATCATTCAGGATCCGCTGTTCCTGGCGGTACCCCTCGAGGATGGTCTCGACGATGAGGTCGCGTGGGTTGCGGGCCATCGAGCGTTCGAGGCTGCGCAGCGCCTTGCCGATGACGGCGTTGACGTCGTACTCGCCGCCGGCCAACTCCTGATGCACCGTCTTCTGTGCGGCACGGGTGGACAGCAGGCCCACCTCGAAAAGGATGTCCTCTTTGGCCGGGAAGTAGAAGTAGAAGAGCGCGCGCGAGACGCCCGCCGCCCGGCAGATGTCGGCGACTGTCGTCTTCGCGTAGCCGTTCGTGCGCCATAGCGCCATTGCCGCCTGGACCAGCGACCGCTTCGTTTCGGTCGACCGCGCGCGCTGGAACGATGCGCGGCGTTGACCACCGTCAGCCATCGGTTCGGCACTACTCCTCGGCACAGCGGCACTGTAGCAGGCGGATCTCGCCGCCCGACATAGTTAACGCTTGTCTAATTATCTCGCCTTCTTGGAGCGCTTCGCGGCCTTCGCCGGGCGGCTGGTCAGGCTTTCGATGTGGGCCAGCGCCATGTCGAGCGCAGTGGCCATCGGAGCGACATCGTGCGCGGCCTGCGCCAAGAGGTAACCGCCCTGCAGGGCCGCCATGAGCCCGGTAGCCAGTGCATCGGCGTCGGCGTCGTCAGAAAGAATTCCGTCGGCTTGCATGCGTCGAAACCCGGCCGCCAGCAGCCCTTCCCACGATGCGAAGTGCTCCGAAAGCGAAGTGCGTGCCTGTTCGTCCTGGTCGGACAGCTCCACGACCAAGGCGCCGAGCGCGCAGCCGTACGCGCCGCGTTGGAGTGCGGCACCTTGTACCAGAGCGTTACGCCAACGGCGCAGACCGCTGATCGACTTCAGCCGCGTAAGGCGCTGTTCTTCCCGCGTCAGGACCTGTTCGGCGCGCAACGCCACGACCGCGCGCACCAATTCGGGCTTGCCCGCGGGAAAGTGTTTATACAGCTGCGACTTGCTGGTGCCCGTGGCGGCGCGGACGTCATCGAGGGTGACGGCATTCACGCCGCGCACGTACATCAGATCCGCGGCAGAGGAAATCAGTCGAGCGCGGGTCGCTTCGCCGCGCGCGGTCCTACGCGGCGGTTTGGGACGCTCACTGCTCGTCACCGGGGCGACCCTACCGGCTGAGGGGCACGTGTCGTAGCTGATCAGCCGCCGCAGTAGCGGTCGAGGGTGGTCAGCGTTCCGGCGGCGCGGATTCCGGCGACGCCGTACGGCATGGACGGGTTTTCTCCCCCAAGGAGGCCGCGAGAGACCAGAGTTCTTCGGACGCGGTGCCCTCCGTCCAGGTGAGCCCGCTGAGCACGAGATCGGTCGCGCCGGCGTCCAGATAACGCTGGAGGTGGTTTCTGACCGACTCCGCGGTGCCGACCGCGGCGAGGTCTGTCGCGCCTGCGACTCCTTCACGTGCGATCACCTTCTGATACGAAGGAATCGCCTCGTAGAAGCGCAACTGCTCGGCTGCGAAATCGCGCGCCATACCGACGTCTCGGCACAAGATTGTCGGTACCTGGGCGATGATCCTGGGCTTCTGTCGTCCCGCGTTGGCCGCCGATTTCGCGATGGCGGGTTCGATGAAGTTTGCGATGGTCCGCGGGCCGGCGAGATAAGGGAGCGTACCGTCGGCGAGCTCGCCTGTGACCTGCAACGCCTTCGGGCCCATGGCGGCTACGTACACGGGGACGGGCGTGCCCCCTGCGACACGCACCGGCCATCCAGGGTGCGCGCCGATCTCGCTACCGGAGAAGTCGACGGTTCCGGTGTCGAACACGGACCTCAACACGGTCAAGTGCTCGCGAAGACGCGTGATCGGATTCGGCCATGATGTTCCGAAAGCTTGCCGCTCAGGTTGATGCGAACCGAGACCCAAACCGAGACTGAAGTTTCCGTGGGAAGCGGCCTGCGCCGTCTGCGCTTGCGACGCGACAAGCATGGGGTGGCGCGGGTTTATCGGTACCACGGATGTGCCCACCCCCAGGCCCGGTACGGCCGCGCCGAGCACAGCGGCAAGCGTGATCGCGTCGTGGTCGTTTCGCTGGCCAAGCCAAATCTGCCGGACGCCGAGTTCATACGCGCGGGTGGCCTGAGCAACCATATCGTCGACGCGGTTGGCCGCATACGGATTGGGGAACAACACGATTCCGGTGAGGATGACGATCCATCTCCTTTTGATGCGGGGCGAATCAGTGTGGGAGAACGTCCGCAGTGGGTTCGGGGTAGTCGAGATCGGCTGCGGTGAGCCGGTAAACCTGCAAGGTGAGGCCGTAGTACTTGTCGGTCTCGCCGACCCACTCCATTCCGACTCGCTGTGCGGTCGCGATGCCACGCGTGTTGCCCGGTCGTACAACGGCGAACACCTCTGATACTCCGTTGGCGAAAGCGCGATGTGCGACCGCATGGCCGGCTTCTGCGCCGTAACCGTGGCCCCAGGCCCGGGGAGCGATCTGCCAGCCGATCTCGAGGTCGGTGCAGCCAGGCGGCAACGGCAGAAGAGAGACCGCGCCGATGATGCAGTGACTGTCGCCGATCTCGATCGCCCAGTGCCCCTGCGGCTTTGCTGCTTGATCGTGTTCGGTGATCCACCGTTGAAGCGATCGGTGCATTTCGCCGTGATCGGTTACAGGAGGTACTGCCGGGCTGAGCCAGCGTGCAACCTCGCGTTGCCCGAAGATCGCCAGTGCGGCGTCGGTGTCGTCGTCCTTCCACGGTCGCAGGCGCAGGCGTTTGGTGATCAGCTCGTCGGTTCCCGGCACCGTCTGGACGTGGGCAGCCTCGGACATCGATCCTCCCTTGAGTTTTCGACCATCGACCGGTGTCAGATGTGCTCACCCGGGAATTGCAGGTCGAAGCGCCTGCACAATTCGGGAACGCTGTTCACGTCCATCTCCAGTGCATATCTGGCACAGAGTTCATCCAGGTTCTCTGTCGATATCCCGTTCACACCGCCGAAATGGGCAAGCTCGTCGAAGAACTGCTCGAAGCCTGCGGGGGAGATGATCTCGAGGATTCGTGCGGGCTCGTCACCAGCGTTCCAGAACGTGTGCCATTGGCCCCGTGGCTTGAAGATGAAGTCGCCGGGTTCGCCATAGATGACTTCGTCGCCAAGCAGGGCGCCGACCCTTCCCTGGATGACCCAGCTGTACTCGTCTTCGTTGTGATGGCGGTGAAGCGCCGCCGCGAGCGCCCGGGATGACATGGGGTGCTCCAGAACGGAGAACCGCCCTTCTGCCTGTGACTTGTCGAGGATGTGCCGGACACCGATCGTCCCGAGGAACACGACCTTGCCTTCGGTACGGCCAACAGACTGAGCCCTCGGGCCGCCTGCCCTCAAGATGTCGCTTGTCATTGCGTTCCCTTCTCTCCCGTCACGGTCGGGTCAGTTGCGACCGGCCATGACGCCGCCATCCACGTTGAGGATTGCGCCGGTGATCCAGCTTGCGTGATCGGAGAGCAGGAACGTGACGGCGTTGGCGACATCGACCGGAGTGCCGACCCGCCCGAGGGGGTGCATCGGCGCGAAAGTCGCCAGTGTGTCTTCAATTTCGCCCTTCGGTATCCATCGTTCGACTGCGGGGGTCTTGACGGCGGCTGGTGCGACCGCGTTGACGCGGATGTTGTGCTCGGCGAGTTCGATGGCCAGGTTGTGGGTGAGCGCGTGCAGTCCTGCTTTTTGCACAGAGTGTCCAGACGAAGGGGTTACGCCGATGGCCTGACGCGCCCACATGCTGCCGATGTTGACGATGGAGCCGCCGTCGCCGCGGAAGATCATGCCCTCGACGACGGTCTGTGTCAGAAAGAACAGGGCATAGTTGAGCTCCATGTAGGAGTCGTAGGTTTGCGCGTCGTGCTCGACGAACGCTTTGGGAATGAAGAATCCGGCCGCGTTGACCAGCAATGTCGCGTCGCGATGGTGTTCGGCGAGGGCGTGCTGCACATCGGCGACGGCAACACGATCGGTCAACTCGGCGGCGATGCCCCATGCTGGACCGGCCCGGCTCGTCAATTCATTGACGGTGTCGTCGACGCGGGCTTCGGAACTTCCGATGACCACCGCGCTGCCGCCCTGATCGACGATGTCGATTGCGACCTGTCTTCCCATGCCGGCACTGCCGCCCACCACAATGACCTTCTTGGCTTCGAACTGCATGTCGGGTTGTTCTCCTGGTTCGTGTCGAGGACTGCGGGCAAGGCGGCGCGTACCGGTCGCTCTCAGATTGCGGGCAGAACGGGTGAGCTGTCATCGCCCCGATCGACAACTCACCCGGGTGATTGCGGATGTCCCGGATATTGTTGTGGCAATCGGAATTCCAAGGCGACGGACGGCATCTGTGCATCGAGCAGGACAGAATCGGATCTGCTCGTCACCACCGACGTGCTGCCGTCGTGTTGGTTGTACGCCGTCAGTTCGACGGCGAGCGACAGTCGCATCGGCCCGGCCACATCATGTGCGTGAACTCGGATTGCGGGCAGTTCGCTGAGCATGTCCAGCCGCATCGGTATGACGCTCATCGAATGACTGTGCTTGTTTGTGAAGTCACCGAGGGTCGCGAGTGCGATTCTGCCGGTGTCGGCGAGCAGCACGTCGTTCGACAACGCTCTACCTGTCACGGTGACCGAAATCGACCCAGGTGACTGCGGCGGATCGACAGCTGCCACTGCGGCAGCTCCCGCCAACACCCACGCACGGGTGTACTCACGCCATTGGTGGACCCGAGCGTCATCGAAAGCGGGCATCGTGCCGCTATCGGATCGCGGAACGCGCAGTGGAGTTCGCTTCCCGAGTTCCTCACCGCTCACCCATTCGAGCATTGGTTTCTCTGGTCTGCAGAACAATGTGAGAACGAAGCTGCAAGGGATGTCGGCGCGATTATTGGCGTCCTGATAGTGGATCACGTCGCCGCCGGGCCCCCAGAATGCCTCGCCGGCGCGCAGCACCCGCGGGGCCTGATCCTCGAGTTCGAACAGCATCTCGCCGGTGAGCATGTACCCGAATCCCGGCCCGCCGGGCAGCCGATGTGGCGGGTTGCCGGGGGAACCGGGCGGATGGCTGACCAGCACGGTCGTCACATATGCGTCGCCACCGATCAAGGGTGCCTGTACTTCCTGTATCACGGTGAGCGTTGATTCCGACGGGGAGTGGAAACGATCCTGGAGCATCCATGTCCTATGTGCGAAGTGGCGGCACTCGAACACCAAACGCGTTTCCTAGATGCGATTGGAGTGCGAATTGATCCAATCGGAGTACCGAGTGGTGAAGATGGTGGCGTTGTCATTGGGCGCGAGGGTGTCGTCATCGATCACCGCACCGAAGTAGGGCGCTTTGGCGTCGGTCACGACCTGCCGTTGATCATTAGCGGCAGCAAGGCCGGTGCGGACGAAGTCGTCCATCCCGATGGCCTCGGGTCCGGCGATCTCCACCACTCCGTTGACAGGGCGTTCGACTGCAGCGCGGGCAACGGCGGTGGCGACATCGTCGGCGGCGATGGGCCGGAACAGTGCGTGGGGAAGTCTGACGATGTTTCCGTCGGTCGCGGAATCGGCCAGGACGAGCGCGAATTCGTAGAACGGGGTTGCTCGCACGATCGTATAAGGCCGACCGGAACTCATGATCAGGTTCTCTTGAGCGGCTTTTGCGGTGTTGTAACCGCTGTCGGGCATGATCTGCGCGCCGACGACCGACAACGCGACATGGTGGTTTGTCCCCGATTCCCGCTCAGCGGAGAGAAGGTTGGCGGTCGTGGTTCTGAAGAAATGCATCACGCGTTCATCGTCGAAAAATGGCGAATCGGCCACGTCGACAACGACATCCGCACCGGCAATGGAGTCGACGAGTCCTTCACCGGTGAGTGAGTCGACACCCGATCGGCGTGAGGCGACGACCACATGATGTCGTTGTGCCTCGAGTTTGGCCGCTACCTTGGAGCCGATGAGCCCGCGGCCGCCGATCACCACGATCTTCATTGAGAGTCCTTTCAGAGTGCTTTTCGAAGTGGCGCCGCGGCAAGCCCGGCGCGCGTAGGTAACCGCACGGTCTTGTCGCTAACGGGGCTGCTCATCGGCGACGGCGTCGTCGGTGGTCAATGGGCCGTCTCCGGTATCGACCAGGAAGACCGCGAGTAGTTCAGCAGGTTCGGTGGCGCTGGCATTTTCACTGATCGTGTGGTGTGCGCCGGGGGTTTCCTGCCACGTCTCGCCGGCGTGATAGACCCGTGCCGGCTCGCCGTCGAGTTGGCTGCGAATCGCGCCGGAAATCACGTAAGCCATGATGAACGCTGAGCTGGCGTGGTGATGCGCGGCGCTTTTCGCTCCCGGCGGATAGCTGACCGTCACCGTCTTCAGTGATTTGCCCGCTACATTGGTCGGTTGATCGAACACCTGTTGGACAACCGGGTTTTGGCTCGAGTTCTGTTGTGTCGGGTCGGCGCGGGCCGCCGGCGCGAATGATACGCAGGCGGCCAATGCGACAATGAGTGTTCTGTGCATCACCGATGTCTCTTTTCGTCGTCGGTCGGGGCAGCCGCGGGCTGTGGCTCACGCTGACAAGCTCGAGGCCCAGATCGCGCACCCGGTCAAGCAGTCCGTAGAGATGTGATTGGTCCCGGATCTCACCCGTGAAGACCGTCTCGGTCGCACCGGGCTCGAGGCGCATACCTTCCAACGCGCACCCGAGTCGTTCCGTCAACCGCCCTCGGATGCAGATCTGGTACGTCGTTGGCTGCACTTGCCCTCCGCTCACCCGCTCGTGACCCAGAGTTCGCCTGCAGTGGGTGACGCGTCATCACCCGGCGGGAAATCTCACCCGGGTGAGTCGTTGACCTGAACAGTTCGTTCATACATGGGCTTTCGCGGGAACATCGTGTGCCAGCAGCACAGCAACTGTGCCGAGCAGTGTGCCGGTTACTCGGCGCTGCCACACCACCCAGCCCGGCCGCTGCTTGATGAACCCCGCGATCGCACCCGCGGCAGCGACAATCGATGCATTCACAGCCAGGCTCACCATTATCTGCATTCCGCCGAGCAAGAACCCCTGCGTCGCGGGGTGACCACGATGCGGGTCGATGAACTGCGGAATCATCGCCAGGTACATGATCGCAGCCTTCGGATTCAACAAGTTGGTGACCAAGCCCATCCGAAACAGCTTCGCCGACGAATCACGAGCCAACGCGTGAGTCTCGAACAGCCCACGACCGCCGGGTCTCAAAGCCTGCCACGCCAGATAACCCAGATACGCTGCACCGAGCGCCTTGAACCCGATGAACAACCACGGTACCGCGACGAATACGACTGCCAAACCGACGTTGGCCAAGGACATGTACACCACGAAGCCGGTCCCGGTTCCAGCCAAGGAGACCAGCCCGGCGATCCGGCCCTGACTGATGCTGCGCGACACCAGGTACATCATGTTCGGCCCGGGAGTGAGCACCATCACCAGCGCAGCTACCGTCATACCGACTGCAGAAGACGTCGAGATCACCACGTCTTCAGCCTATCAGATGTATGGACTAAATAGTCCTCATGATTTGCGAAGCGAGCCATGCTGTTGCCGTCAGATATAGCAACAAGACAGCAGAGTATGGGAACATTCGTCGACTTTGGTGAGGACCATACAGTCCATTACTCTGGTGGTGTTGGGGTAAACGACAGATGCGAGGGTTTAGCAGTGACGGGCTTCGTTGGCGTTCCGGCCGATAACGGTGAGCAACTCGCCATCGCTGTCGTCGAGGACAGTTCTGCAGCTGCGAGCGGCTCGAATCGACCGCTGCCGTGACGGAGTCAGCTCACGTGGCACCGTCTCGCAGCTGCCGCACGGCGAACCAGGTACCGCAGGGAGGCGGCGAGTTAGCGGTGTTGCTCGCCGCCAAATCGGCGCCCCCGGCTGTTCGTGCTCAGCTCATCGAACGGACGGCGTTGATCGAGACTCTTTCCGCGGAACCCTGCCGCAAGCTCACGCTGCTCAGCGCGCCTGCGGGCTGGGGCAAGACAACGCTCTTGGCGCAATGGGTGAGAGGCAACGTCGACAGCAGCCGGCGGGGCTGGCTTTCCCTCGACGATTCCGACAACGATCCCGCACGATTTTGGGCCTGTGCGTTCGCGGCGCTTGACAAAGTCAGTCCCGGCGTCGTGCCCCGTGCGCGCGAACTCCTGATGTCGGGTGCCGACCTTCGACACGTCGTCCTGCCCACCTTTCTCGACGAGTTGGCCGCTATTGATCATCGAATCATCTTGGTACTCGACGACTATCACCTCGTCGACAGTCGAGCAGTGCACGAACAGGTGGCTTACGTCGTCGAACGGATACCGCAGACCTTCCGGCTGGTCATCGCTACCCGTGTGGATCCTTCACTGCCGCTGGCGCGGCTGCGAGCCGGCGGCGAGCTGATGGAACTGCGAGCCGACCAGTTACGCTTCCAGGCAGACGAGACCGCAGACCTGCTCGACGTCCTCGGGTTGAGCTTGACCGAGGCACAGATCCAACTACTGTTTCGTCGCACAGAGGGATGGGCCGCGGGCCTGTATCTTGCTGCGCTGTCGTTGACGGGGCGTACCGATCCAGACGACTTCATCGAAGCCTTCGCGGGAGACAACCGCCACATCGTCGACTATCTGATAGCCGAGGTGCTGCACGGCCAGTCGCCGCACATCCGCAGCTTTCTGCTGCGAACCTCGCTGCTGGGACGGTTGAGTGGCCCGCTGTGCGACGCGGTGCTGCAGACGAACGACTCCGCGTCGATGCTGCAGACCATCGAGCGCGCCAACTTATTTCTGCTGCCATTGGATGTCTCACGGCGCTGGTATCGCTATCACCAGCTTTTCGCGGACTTATTGCGCACTGAATTGCATTGTGCCGAACCCGATTTGGTGCCTATCCTTCATCAGCGGGCCTCGGACTGGTATGCCCAAGAGGATCTGACCGATGAGGCAGTGCACCATCTGGTGGCTGCCGGCGACATCAAGGGCGCTGCTGGCCTCGTAGCGGACAACTGGGTCAGGGCGTTCAGCCGTGGGCGGCTCTCGACCGTCTCGGGCTGGCTCCGGGCTATTCCACCGGAGATCGTGTCCAGCAACCCGCGGTTGAGTTTTGCCCGGGCCCGGGTCGCCCTGGATTCAGGGCACCTCGACGACGCAGGAAATTGGATCGAAGCAGTGCAGGCTGCCGGTACGGACACCACTGCAGAAGTCGACAATGTTCCTGCGAAGCTCGTCGTCCTGCGCGCGGTCCACCTTTTCAGGTCCGGTGACCTTCCTTCGGCTCTTGCCACGGCGCGCCGAGCGGTCAACCTCGACCTCGGTGACGCGCCGGTGGGCGGTCCCATCGCCTATTGTGCTTACGGAGCCACGCTGTACTTCACGGGCCACACTCACGAAGCGCAATGCGCCTTTCGGACGGCGATGTCACTGGCCGAAGCGGTCGGCAATCGCGTGGCGGGCCGTTATGCGCTCGGCTACCTGGCGATGATCTCGGCTCACCACAATGAACTGGCCGCCGCCGAGGAACTGGTCCGCAGCGCGACTGGCCGCAGCAGAGATCTGGCCGACGAGAAGCACTTCGTGGACATGATGATCTCTCTTGCCATGGCCGTGATCTCCGACATGCGCGGCGACACGGCTGCCGCTGTGGATGCCGCCAACATGGCCGTCGAGTCGGCGCGGCGCGGGGCTGGCGTCCTCGAGATCGCCAACGCGCTCCTGGCTCGTGCCGAGATCCTCGGACACTGCGGCGGTGAACATCGCCAATGCCAGGCCAGCTGCGCTGAGGCGGCTACCCTGCTACAAGGCTGCACCGACGCCGGCATCGTTGCGAATCGGCTGATTGCGACACAGCGCCGCACGGGAATCGCGGTAACCCGCGGTACCGAGTCCAGGAAGCTCATCGAGGAGCTGACCGCCAAGGAGCATGAGGTCCTCGGATTGCTCGCGACGAACTTGTCGCGCCGTGAGATCGGCCAGCGGTTGTACGTCACGCTGAACACAGTGAAGACGCACCAGCGTTCCCTGTATCGAAAACTGGGCGTCGAGGATCGCGCGGCGGCGGTTGCGCGCGCCCGCGAACTCGGCCTGCGCTAACGGATCAAGTGAGGGCCACCGCGACGTTCGATCTCGTAGTGATCACCCGGGTGATCCGGCGACAAGGGTGACGACCGTTCACCCCACCGTGCGGCAATCTGGTGCAGAGCCGCCGCCAGCAGGCGATGACCGCCGCGCCGGCGCACCACGGCCACCTCAACACAGTTGAACGGATGACCGGAAAATGACAGTGGACGTGACCGCCGAGGAATTCGACGTCGTTGTCGTAGGGGGCGGTGTGGGCGTTGTGGCTGCCGTGCGCACGCTCGCGGCGGCTGTGTTCGCGGTGGCGCTGGTCGATGATCGCCTGGTGGGGGGTGTGTGTCACTACTTCGGCTGCAGCCCGAGCAAGACACGGCTTCGTCCGATCGGGGTATTGAACCTCGCAAACCCAGTTCCCGGTGTGCGAGAGCTCATTTGGGGAGATGCACTGAACGTCGAGGCCGTCTTCGCGAAACGCGACACCGTCATCGTCCAAGAGAGCGAACGGGCACCGTCAACCCAAGATGTGCAGGATGGAATTCGGCGGGGGTGGCGCGCATGCGTGTAGCGGGAGTCCGGGCATTTGGTGGCGAGGTGCAGACGATCGAAGTGGCGGAGCCGCGGCCGCTGCGTGAAGACGAGGTTCTGATCGACGTTCGCGGCGCGGGCGTCGGCAACTGGGACGACATCGTGCGCACCGGTGGATGGGACGTCGGTGCCGGTCCTCCGCTCGCCCTCGGCGTCGAGGCTGCAGGGGTCGTCAAAGCCGTCGGCGCAGACCACAGCGGGTTCCGGCTCGGTGATGAGGTTCTGTGTCACCCTGTGCCGCTGCGTGGTCAGGGCACATGGGCGCCGCTTCTCATCGCACCTGCCGCGTCACTTGCCCACAAACCACCCGCGATCTCGTGGGAAACCGCGGCGATCTTTCCTGTGCCCGCGTTGACTGCCGAACAGGTGGTGGGCGAGGCATTGGCACTCGAGAGCGGAGAAATGTTGCTCGTCCACGGTGCCGGCGGCATCACCGGCGGGCTCATCGTCCAACTGGCAGCCCTGCGCGGAGTCGACGTGCTGGCCACCGCAAGTCGCCGGAGCACCGATCGGGTCCGGCGCTACGGTGCCCGGGAAGTCATCGACTACAGCGACCCGTTGTGGCCGCAGCACGCACGGACATTGGGGGCGGACTCCATCGAGGCGGTCGCCAACGCGGTCCCGGGCGGCGCTGCGGTGGCCTTGACCACGCTCGCCGACGGCGGCCGGTTGGCCACCATCACCCCTGGATCACCCGCGCCGAGCCGCGGAATCTCCGTAACCGCGGTTTACGTCCGCTCCGACGGTGTTCAGCTCAGCCAGCTCACCGAACTCCTGGACTCCCAGGCGTTGAGCATCCCGATCCCGAATACTTGCGACCTGGACCAGGCCCCCTGCGCCCTCGCGGAGGTAGTCGCGGGACGTCAGCCAAACGGAGTGGCAATAACGATGAAAAGCGGCACCTAGTGAGCGATTACCCCGTCGTCGACCTGTCCATCGACGAGCTGTTGACCACGACCCGGTCGGTGCGCAAGCGCCTCGACTTGACCAAACCCGTTCCCCTCGGCTTGATTCGGGAATGCCTTTCCATCGCTGTGCAGGCGCCGACGTCGGCCAACGTGCAGAACTGGAGCTTCATCGTGATCTCCGACGTCGACCAACGTCGTGCAATCGCGGATGTTTACCGCCGCACGTGGGACGTGATCGTCGCATCCCCGTTCGCGGTGGCCGATCGGTTCAGAGACGACCCCGAGCGCAATCGACAACAGCGAAAAGTGTCCGACAGCGCGGCCTATCTCGCCGAGCACATCGGGGAAGTCCCCATCTTGATGGTTCCGTGCGTCGAGGTCATCGACGGTGACGGCGCACTGACCGGCGAGAACTCCAACAAATATTGGAGTTCGATCATGCCGGCCACATGGAGTTACATGCTGGCCGCGCGGTCCAGGGGTCTGGGCACCACGTGGACAGGGGTGACCATCATGGCGGACAAGGAGATGCGGGCCATCCTCGGATTGCCCGACAACGTATATCACGCAACAACGGTCCCGACAGCCTACTACACCGGCACGACATTCCGGCGAGCCGAACGGATTCCGCTCGACGACGTACTGCATTTCGACCGTTGGTGAGCCGCAGCGAAGTCTGCCGATTCTCACCCGGGTGAAACGTGTTCCGGGCGATGGTATTTCACTCACTCTGACGGCAAGCTGAGTGCAGCCGACGCTGAATCGCCGAGAGAAGAAAGTGGCCAAAACCTTGCAGAACGCAGAAGATCTCGAGATCCTCGAGAAGCTCAACAACGACTACGTCCATTCCGACCAATTCAATGATGTCAAGCGCTTCAGTGAGTTCCTTGCCGAAGATTTCATCGTGCAGACTCCCGGCGTCAGCCGGAACCGTGAAGAGTTCCTCTCCTACATCGCCAAGCCGCGGCCGTTCAAAGATCTTGCTGTGCATGACGTCAACATCCGCATCCTCAGCGACGTTGCCCTGATTCACGCCCGCGCCACGTACACGATGCTCTCCGATGGATTGCGTCAGGAAGCCCTGTACACCGACACGTACCAGAAGCGTGACGGCACCTGGGTCTGCGTCGCAGCCTGTGCCATCGCACCTGGTGCTTGATCTGCAGGGCACATCGTGAGTCACGTCATGGAAGTCAGCGACAACGACGGCAAGGATTGCTATGAGGGAGTCGTCGACGGGGAGGTCGTCGGTGTTGTCGTATACAAGCGTTTCGGTCGTCGCGTCGTCATCCGACACACGGTGATCGACTCCGACTTTCGTGGCAGAGGTCTGGGCGCACAGCTGGTCAAAGAGGTCCTCGATGATCTTCGTGCGCGTGGTGACAAACTCACCAACTACTGCGGATTCGTTGCCGATTTCATCGCTGAGCATCCGGAATACCAGAACATCGTGGACGCGGATCGTCCGGGCTTGACCGCGTCGCCCGGCAGGCAGCACGTCTCACCCGGGTGAAATGCGCGCCCGGGTGACGACATTTCACCCCGGACGCGCAAATAGTGATCAGCTATCCCGACCAGTGCGGGAAGCAGTAGGTCCAGTGCACAACCACTCGACGCGACAGGCAACAATCAATCAGGAGGGATCTGTAATGCAAGCCATCACCGTTTCTGACCGCGAGGCGGGTGTCGCCGGCCTGTCAATGACAGAGTTGCCCCGGCCGGAGCCGGCCACGAACGATGTCGTGGTGCGGGTGCACGCCGCGGGATTCATCCCAGGAGAGCTGGAGTGGCCGGACACCTGGACCGATCGCGCAGGCCGTAACCGGACGCCGAGCGTACCCGGTCATGAACTATCCGGTGAGGTGGTCGAATTGGGTTATGGGACCACCGGTTTGACCGTCGGTCAACGGGTGTTCGGAACTGTCGACTGGGACCGAAACGGCTCTCTTGCGGAGTACACCGCCGTCGAGGCTCGTAACCTCGCACCGCTGCCGATCGACATCGACCACACGGTGGCCGCCGCCCTGCCTATCTCTGGATTGACCGCCTGGCAGGCTCTGTTCGATCACGGCCGCCTCACCACCGGACAAACGGTGCTCATCCACGGAGCCGCGGGCGGGGTGGGGTCGATCGCGGTGCAACTCGCCCGTGAGATCGGTGCACGCGTGATCGGCACCGGTCGGGCCGCAGATCGGGAGCGGTCCGTATCGCTCGGCGCGCACACGTTCATCGACCTGGAGACCGAAAAGCTGGAGGATGCAGGCGAAGTGGACCTGGTTTTCGACGTCATCGGCGGGGACATTCTCGCCCGCTCGGTTGCACTGGTGCGGGCCGGCGGGACGGTCGTGACCATCGCCGAGCCACCCAAGACGCAGCCACGCGACGGTCGTGCGATCTACTTTGTCGTCGAAGCCGATCGGCTGCGGCTCATCGATCTCGTCGCCCGAGTGCGCGATGGACGCCTCCAACCGGTCGTGGGTGCCGTCCTGCCGCTATCAGAAGCGCCCGCCGCATTCGCTCCAGGCAAACGCATCCCTGGCAAGACTATCCTGCGTGTCGCACCAGAATGACCAGGGCGAGACGAATCATCGGACGAGCAGTGGTGCTGCTGGCGTCGTGGGCGACTGGGCTGCTGGTCGCTGCGGAGTTCGTTCCCAAAGTTTCACTCACGGTTCTGGGATTCGTGGTCGCAGTGGCGGTTTTCGCTGTTGCCCAGGCGATCACGTCTTTGTCAGTATTGAAACTGCCCCATTGGTATGTGCCGCTGCTGCTCGGAGGGAGCGGCTTGGCTTCGACGATCCTGGCCTTGATGCTTGCATCCATACCGGCGCGAGGGCTCGTCATGGACGGTCTCGCATCGTGGCTGGCTACGACGGCCGTGGTGTGGCTCGTGACGACGATCGGTGCGATCACGTTGCCCGAGTTGCTCAGCCACGATCCGATGACTCTGATCGAGAAGCTGTCCGACGCCGGAGGGAGCGGTGATGGGCGACACGCATGACGACCCGACGGATCACTCGCGGACCACCCAACCGCACGCCGGAATCACGTTGAAGGACAACTTCTTCTGGCCGGGGCTGATCCTCCTGGGCGTGGCGACGTTCGGCGTGATCGGCACGGCTTCGGCCGCCGCCTACCGGCATTACGAATGGCTGCCCGCGACTGTGCTCATCGCCCTTCTCGGCGCGGTGGCAGGAGTGTTGTGGCTGGTGATGGAGTACCAACGCGTGACCCGTATCGAGACGGAGTGGGACGCCGCCCATCCCGCACGCCTGCGGCGGCCGCGTAATCGTTGACCCGTGGTACTTCCCCGGATTCGAACCCGGGTCGGAGGTCGACGAAGTAGCCGGACATTTCGATCGTCCGTCCGCCGCCGCCGGAGGTGTGCTGGGCGGCGCCCTGTAACACCGCTGCTGATCGAGTCGTGGCGGTCGACGGCTGGGGGTTGATCCCGAAAAGCATCCTGGCTCGCGCGATGCCGGCCACGGTCTGCCAGGCCGCCCCCTCCTCTGACACAGGTTCGATTTGGTGTGCCGTGCGACCGTGATCAGGCACTTTATGTCGGATCGGAACTTGTCACCGGCTCGTAGTACATTCGCACACATGTTCGATTTGACCGAGGCTGGTGAGGCGGAGCTGATCGATGAGATCGCCCGCCTGGAGCGCACGAAGTCAGCCGCTGCGGCCGGTCAGGCCCGGTTGACCGCGGTGCTGGCCGACAAGCGCCGGCG
>JAEZKH010000372.1 GCA_023415515.1 Actinomycetes bacterium | reverse complement strand
CGCATCACCGCGGCCCCGTTGGTCAACGCGATACCCGCGGTGTGCGCGGCCGCGCCGGGCATCGCCACCTACGCCGACCTGCACGCTGTCACTGCTCGGCTGCTCCCGGAGGCATAGCTACGCAGAGGAGGCTTCGTGAGCGGCGTAAAGGTCTCGGTGAGGTCCTCCTCGGTGGCCAACGGATACTCGAGTTGCGGCAGGGACTGGCAGATGTCGACCAGGATGAGATCCGCGCCCTTCCTCGGCGAGCCGTAGCGCATGGCTGCGTCCCATTCCACGGGTAGCTCCGGTGATGAGGACGCGTTTGCCGGTAGCACGGCCGCAGCTTGTCACCGTCACCAGGCGAGGCCGCGCATCGTCGTAGACAGGGGAATGTCCTCCGCCGCGATCAGGCCCTGAGGAGCACGGCACACCCAATCGATGGCGTTGACTACCCGACCGGCCGTCGAAATACAGCCCGCATCAGTGGTATCGAGCACTGGATGCGAAACGTGCGTGTTGATCTCCACCCGCGGTTCACCCTCCACCACCACACGATGCACGCCGATGTGCCCCCCGGGGGGAACTCCCACTCGGGCGCGGCGGCGGTGGTCAGCCTGGTGACGTGTTCGAAGGTGATCACCGGCTTTCCATCCAGCACACCCTCGGTGGCGAACCGCACCGCGGCCATTTGGCCGGGCTGCACTGTCATCATCGTGCACTCGATGCGCTCCGGTGTGAACCAACGCTCATGGCGCTGACGGACCTCGTCAAGTTTGATGTCGAGGCTGTCCGCCAGACTGCGCACGTGACCACCGAACATCGACAAGATTACCCCGGGCATATACAGCATCGGCAGGTCTTGATCCTCGGTCAGGCCGAAACCGATTGCTGCACCAGTGAACTCCGGATCATCGTAGTTGCCGTAGTCAAAGACTTCCTGCACGGTGATCGACGAGACGCGAGTGGTGAGGCTGGCCGCCGAATACACCAGCGTATCGCCGGAGAAACCGGGGTCGATTCCATTGATGTACAGCGAGCTGTTGCCGGCCGCACAGGCCTGCTCCAGCGGTGTTCGTAGCCAGCCGTCGGCATGGCGCTGCGTGACCAACCAGATCATCGACGTACCAACGATATTGGTTCCCGCCGCTAAAAACTTGGCCATCTGGTCGATAGCCTCCATCGCCCTGGTCTCGCCTTGCGACGTGTAAACAACGCAATCGGCACCCAGGGTCACCAAGGCATCGACGTCATCGGTAGCGATGATGCCGGTCGGCTCAGCGAGTCCGCACAGCTGTGCGGCGTCCTTGCCGATCTTGTCGGCGTCGGCGGCATGTACACCAACCAGTTCCAAGTCGGGCCGGCCGATAATCGCCCGTAGCGAATGCCGACCCACATGGCCGGTCGAGAATTGAATTACTCTGCGTGTCACGCGGTCTCCTTCAGCAGTCCAGCATCAGTAACAGTAATCGGCAGGCCCTTAAGGCTTCGGACTAGCGCAGCGCGCTCCCCCCTGTTGCTCGCCGGCGCTGCGGTCGCGAATCCACTGGCGCACCACAACTTTCTTAACCTTGCCGCTAGCGGTGCGCGGGAAGTCATCCACCTCGTGCAACTCTTGGGGCCATTTCTGCTTAGCGACGCCCGCGCGCTCGAAGTGCTCGCGGACCGCGTCCAGGTTGGGCATGGTGTGCCCTGGCCTGATCCGCAACACCGCAGCGGCATGTTCGCCCAGCCGGGCATCGGGGGCGGACACCACCACCGCTTCGGCTACCGCGGGCATGGCCAGCAAGATCTCCTCGACCTCCGGCGCACTGATGTTCTCGCCGCCGCGGATGATGATGTCGGACTTGCGGTCGGTGATCGTGATGTAACCGTCGTCGTCCATCACCCCGATGTCGCCGGTGTGGTACCACCCGTCTTCGTCGAATGCCTGGGATGTCAGCGCAGGATCGGTATAGCCGAGGAATAAATCCGGTCCGCGAGAGAGGATTTCGCCGTCGTCGGCCAGCCGGACTTCCACTCCGGGCCGCGCCTCTCCGTCGGTGAGTAGTCGCTTGTCCTGAGGCGTGGTCCAGTCCGAACCGGTGATGGTCGGGTGTTCGCTGCTGCCGTACGACCGTTGGACGAGGGTGCCGAGGTCCCCCAGTCGGCGCGTGAGGGCAGCGGGAACCGTGGACCCGCCGAGGGTGAGATACTTGATGTACTGCACGTGTTCGTCGGTGAATCGCGGATGGTCGAGCAGGCTGGTGATTAAGTAGGGCGGCCCGCCGGCGATCGACATGCCGTCACTTTCCATCAGGTCGATCGCCTTGTCAGGGTCCCAGACGTCGGTGAGATCGATTGGCGCGCCCTTGATCACCGGGATCAGGAACGCGTTGACCATGCCAATGAAATGTCCGACGGGTAGCGCGGAGAGTTGCCGGCCACGGCCCGGCGGGAAGGCCGAAAGCAGTTGGCGGGTCTCGAAACCCAGCGATTTATGGCTGTGGATCACGCCCTTGGGGTTGCTGGTGGTGCCGGACGTGAACGCGATCAACGCCGGGTTGCCGGGATCGGTCGGCAGCGTGCCGCTCATCGGCTCGGTGTCCACGAGCGCATCAAAACTCGGACCCACGACCGCGACGATCGGGACGTCGGCGCTGAGCTGGGGATCGTAGGTCATCCGCCCGAACCCGTCGGCGGTGATGAATACCCGTGGCGTGACGGTGCCCAAGATGTAGCCCAATTCCTTCGGACCATAGAAGTGCACGATCGGGACGACCACCGCACCCAGCAACGCCGATGCCCAGAACGTGGCGGCCGCTTCCACCCAGTTCGGCAGCTGAAACGCGACGACGTCGCCCGGCCCGACACCCCGGTGTCGCAGTCCGGCGGCGAGCTTGCGCGCCAGGAGTTCGACGTCGGCGAAGGTACCGGCGTACGGCCGCTGCGCGGAGTGGACTGTGAATGTGACGTCCGAGTTGTCATTGAGGCCGCGACCCAGCAGATCACCGAGGGTGTCGCGGGTCCACCAACCTTGGTCCGCGTAGCGTTGCGCCAACTCCGGCGAAACGGTCCGTAGGGTGAAACCGGTCACGATGCTCCTTTGCTGACGTGTCGGCAGTGGCCGGTACAACGGCACTCAAAAGTCTTAGCACATGCAGGAACTTGACGTTTCGTCCAGAACGAGCGGCTTCCCGACGCCACACCGGATCTGGAAAAGAGTCTGATGGCGGCGCCTCTGTGGATGACCGCGACGTCGACGGCCGAGGTGTCCATCGCCGACTGCTGCGTTCTGGCCATGCGAACGGCGTCACCGCGTGAGTGCCGAACTCGAACTCGGATAAGCGACGGTCTTCGTCTGGGTGAAGATTTCCAGGCCCTCGATCCCGCACTGGCGCCCGATACCAGACTGCTTGTAACCACCGAAGGGCGAGTCCACCGCGTACCAGTTGGCCCCGTTGATGCCCAGGGTGCCTGTTCTCATTCGGGCGGCCACGTCGAAGGCTCTGTCGAGATCGCCGCTATGCACGAGGCCGGAGAGGCCGTAGATGGAGTCGTTGGCGATTCGTACGGCGTCATCGTCGTCGGTGAACGGGATGACGGCAAGTACGGGGCCAAAGATCTCCTCCTGCGCGATAGTCATCCGGTTGTCGACGTCGATGAACAGCGTCGGCTCTACGAAATAGCCTTTGGTTAGATGTTTGGGCACACCACCGCCGACGACCAGGTTGGCCCCCTCTAATTTTCCTTTCTCGATGTAGCTCAAAACCCGCTCCTGTTGGCGCCGCGAGATCTGCGGTCCCTGAAGCACAGTGGGATCGAGCGGGTCGCCATAGCGAGCGTTGCGCATTAATTCGGTGATGATCTCAATCGCCTCGGTGTAGCGCGACCGAGGCACCAGCAGCCGAGTGGCGATGGCGCAGCCTTGACCGGCGTGCAGCGTCACTGTCGTCGCGGTTGCGATGGCCGTGGGGAAATCAGCATCGTCGAGCACGACATTGGCCGACTTGCCGCCGAGTTCGAGGAACGTCGACTTCAGTGTGCTCGATGCTGCCGCCATGATCCGGCGACCGGTCGCGGTGGAGCCGGTGAAGGCCACCATGTCCACGTCGGGAGACGCGGTCAGCACCTCCCCGACCGAATGGTCGGAGGACGTGACGATGTTGACGACGCCAGGTGGAATGTCGGTCTGCTCAGCGATCAGGCGAGACAGGCGTGTGGCGTTGAACGGAGTGTCGGGCGCGGGTTTGATGACGCACGTGTTGCCCATCGCCAGCACTGGGCCAAGCTTGTTGAGAGTGATTTCCAGTGGCACGTTCCACGGCACGATCACCCCGACCACACCCACCGCTTCCTTCCATACTCGCCGCGAGGAGATGTCACCGGAACGGAACGAGTCTTTGTCGGGAAGCGTTCTAGACCAGGAGAATTCGGCGATCTGCTCGGCAGGCCACTTGATCGCCTCGTCGACTGGAATGTCCACCTGCACACCGTAGGTGAGTGTCAGTGGACAGCCGACCTCGGAGATGAGCTCGGCGCGAAAGTGCTCGCGCTCCGCCTCCAGCGCGGCTTGCAGCTGCAGGAGCCCATGCCTACGAGCATCGTGGTTGCGGCTCCAGTCGGTGACGTCGAAAGCCCTGCGTGCGGCCGCGACCGCGCGTTCCGCGTCGGCGCGTGAGCCGTCGGCAACGCTCCCGAGCGTCTCCTCGGTGGCCGGGTTGATGTTGACAAAGGTCGCGCCGGTCTGGCTTTCGACGAGTTGACCATCGATCAACATCCATTGTTCGTGCATGAATTCTCCTGTGCTACAGCTATTCTGTTGTGACATTGGGTGGGAACATGCGCAGTACCGCATCGACGATGGCCTCGAGTTCGCGACGAGTGACGGGCACTTGTGCGACCACCCGTCGGTAGACGACCGGTGCACGAACGAGGTCGACCAGCAAACGCTTGTCGATGCGCTTGGGCAATTCGCCCCGCTTGACGGCGCGGTCTATCGCCCGCTCAAATTCTGCTCGGCCCTCACGCAGGGTGTCTTGGCGCAACGCCGCGTATTCCGGGTCGCGCACGGCGGCGTCCAGTAGCGAAGGGAAGATGCTGGCGATCATCGGTGAGTCGAAATAGTTCAGGAGAAGTTGCAACAGAGCGATGAGATCGCCCCGCAGCGTGCCGGTTTCGGGTGTTGCCACTTCGGGTTGTACCGAGGAGATGGCCGCGTGGATCAGGCCCGCCCTTGATTTCCAGTGTCGGTATATCGTTGCCTTGCTGATACCGGCGCGCTCTGCGACTGTATCGACGCTCAGCCCGCTCACTCCCCGCTCTGCGAGGACGTCGAGCGTGGTACGCAACACCTCATCTTGCGCACGTCGCGGTCGCGCCATTCAGGCGATCGCCAAATCGGCGCCGACGTTGTCAACCAAACGGGTGTCACCCAGCTCGATCGAGGCAAGCAGGCGGACGGATCCGGTCGGGACGTCGACCGGCGTCATCGTAGGCGCGTCGACGACGGCGAAGTAGACAACCTCGGCGGCGCCACTGACTGTCGAAGTGAAGATGTGCGTCGCCTCGGCGGTGACCGCGCCCTCGATCACTGCATCACGGCTCGCGCACAGCGCGCGGTAGAGCGTCGGCGCGACGGCCAGCTGCTCGTCACTCAATCGTGCATTACGGCTCGACAGCGCTAGTCCCGCGTTGTCGCGAATCGTCGCGCTGCCCAACACAGCCACCGGAAACTCCAGATCCGCGGCCAATCGCTGAAACATCACCAGCTGTTGCCAGTCCTTCTCGCCGAAGTAGTTGGTGCATGGACCGAACATGTTCCACAACTTGCACATCGCCAGCGCGATGAGATCGAGGTGCGCCGGTTCCTCGAGCTGAGCCGCTACGTTGGAGAACGACGGCAGCGTCACGATGGTGGCCGGGGGCCGCGGAAATATCACGTCGCCCGGGGGTGCGAAGAGGAACGCGCATCCCGCCTCTTCGGCGAGTGGGAAATCATGCCCGGCATCGCGCGCGTGCGAGGTGGTCGAACCGGAGTGCCAGGACAAATCTGCGGGGGCGCCACCCCAGAAGAGTGCGGCGATGTCGTTTTCTTCGGCTGCCCGGAGAATCAATGATTGATGTCCCGCATGTATGCCGCCGCTGGTGCCCACCATGCCGACAGTTCGTCCAGCCCGCCGCGCTGGGTCCAGCCGGGCACGCAGATCCGCGACCGTGCGAATCACCTCCACGTCACTGCTCTGCCATCTGTGCGAAA
>JAEZKH010000290.1 GCA_023415515.1 Actinomycetes bacterium | reverse complement strand
GCTCCAGCCACTCCACGCCGCGCATCAAGTAGACGAACACGACGACGGCGACCGCGAAGCCGACGACCGATGGAATGGACGAGATGCCGACCACCAGAAGCGTCACGGGAATCCACAGCCATACCGTGGCGATCGCTGCACCGGTGATCATCGACGCCGTGGGAACCAGACCGATGTGACGGTCGGGCGCGGGCGGGGTGACGGTGCCGGCCGGTGCGTGCTCGGTGGTTGGTGGTGCTGGTTCAGTGGTGACTGTGGCCATGTCTTCAACCTAGGGAGATCGCGGTCGCGGGGAAACGGCGTTTTCCCGAGATCCCCGCGGGGGAAAACCCCCGTACCTGGTGCGTCGGCTGAAGCTCGGCGAAGTCGTCTGGCAGGAACCGGTGACCGACGGCGCGTCCGGCTCCGGGGCGGCCGCGTGCCACAATCGCCGACGTGCGGGTAGGGATGACGATGCCGGTGATGGAAGCCGATCTCGACGCGGCGCTGCTTCGGGCGTGGGCGAGGGCGATCGACGGCGGACCGTTCTCGTCGCTGTGCTGGGGCGAGCGGATCGCCTTCGACAACCCCGAGGCGATCACGTTGCTCGGCGCGTTGGCGGCGTGGACAGATCGGGTTCGGCTGGTGACCACCGTGGTGGTGCCGCAGTTGCATGATCCGGTGATGCTGGCGAAGTCGTTGGCGACCGGCGACATGCTCAGTGCAGGCAGGCTGACCGTTGGTCTCGGAATCGGCGGCAGGCGTGAGGATTACGCGGCCGTGGGGGCTGACCCCGCGACGCAGACGATGCGCGGGCTGGCCGACCCGGTCGCGGTGATGAAGCGGGTCTGGGCGGGTGAGAAGGTGACCGACTCCGTTGAACCTGTCGGACCCGCGCCGGTGCAGGCAGCCGGTCCGCAATTGCTCGTCGGGACGACGGGTCCGAAGACCGTACGCTCGGCGGCGTCATGGGCGGATGGGCTGGCAGGCACAACGCTCGATCTCGACATCGGCAAACAGAACGAACTGTACGACGTGGCACGCGCGGCGTGGGCGGCGGCCGATAGACCGAAACCGCTTCTGGCGACGTCATTCTGGTTCGCCCTCGGTGATAGGGAGGAGGCGCGCGAGCAGGTTCATCGACATCTGCGCCGCTACATGAACTGGATACCTGCGGAATTCGTCGACGCCATGGCCCCGACCACCGGGTGGGCGGGCAGCGACGACGAGCTGGTGGCCGTCCTTCGACGGTTCGACGACATCGGCACCGACGAGGTGCATCTGATTCCGACGAGCTCCGACGTCGAACAGGTTCACCGGGTCGCAGAGATCGTCAAGGAGTTCGGCTAGATCGCGTCCCGGCCACCATGCCGCTGAGGACGCGGTAAATCCGGTACCCGATTGCGGTAGAAATCATCACGGGTGTCAATTATGCTTAGCTAGCCGTTTTGCCGACGGTGTCTCCCGTAGGGGGCTGAGCAGGAAGTTTGCGATGACACAGGTCGTTTTGGCGATCGCGGGCGGTGCATCGTCCGTTTGCGCTGTGCCATGGGGCCGATGCGGCCGCGGCGGCCGACCATGACCGGCGCGCACGGGCCGGAACCGGTGGACGACCGAGACCCAGAAGAAGTCGCCGCGGTGCACCCGGCCGATTGGGTCAAGCCTGTCGAGCTGATCGAGATGTTGCACCGCCGCAGAGCGAAGCGCAGATCACCCGCGGCACCGACGACTTCGCCTTTCTATGACGCCGAGTTCGTCGCGAGTCATCCGCGAAAGCGGAAACGCACGGCTGACTAATCGTCGTCGGTGTCGTCCTCGACTTCGAAGTCCTCGTAATCCTCGTCGTCGTCGTCGTAGTCCTCGTCGTCTTCATCGAAATCCTGGTCGTCTTCGTCGTATTCGTCGTTCACGTACGGCGTGTTCAGTCCGGCCAGGTGATCCGGCTCGGCGGTTATCAGCTCCCATCCGGTCGGCGGATGGTACTGCGCCCATGTCTCCTCGTCGCCGAAATGGATGGCCAGAACGCCGCCTTCGAGGAACTCGTAGCCATCCTCATCGCCGAATTCCGTCGGCTGTGCCTGCCCGCTGAAACGCACTGTGAACGCCATGGCCGCCAGTCTTGCACGGCGTGGTGACGCCTCCGGTGGCTCGCCTGCGATCCCCTCGAGCGCTTCCCGCGCGCAGCCCGCAGCGGTAAACGGCCGATTGCGCGCGCAGGCCAAGACGGTGCCCGTGCTGTGTGACGCCGTGGTGCCGGCCGTGTTCGCGGTGTCAGAGTCGCTGCTCTCGCCGATCGGCCTGTCGGTGACGACACAGCGAACGAGAGGTTGTGGCAGGGGACCATCTACGGAATAGTCGGGGGAGCAGACGATGTCGGCCTCCAGAAGGTGTGGGCCTTTTATTGGTCCCTTCCTGGAGGTTTTTGGTGCGTGAGGCCCGAGTGACTGTCGAGACCGATATCGGCGGCCCGTACGCCTCACTTCCGTGGCCCGCTCTTGTCGTCGACCGGATGGGAATCGTCCGCGCCTGTAGCGCTTCAGCCGTGTCCGTGCTGCCCGATGCAACGCCTGGTGCGGTGTTTGACGACGTCGCCCCGACCTGGCTCTCACAGGCGCACCGAGAGCTCGCCGACGAGGCGTCCGGCTCAGGGCAGCCGCCGCGGGTCGCGGGTGTCCTCGACGGTCGCGAGTTCGAAGCCCGGCCCGCCCCGGTGGCCGGTGGAGACGTGGCGTGGTGCCTGGTCGAGGACACCGCGCTGGCCCTGCAAGAGGCCCAGCGGTCGCTGGCCAGGGAGCGTGAGCGCACGGCATTCCTGGCCGAGGCGTCCGCGGCGCTTGGAGCCTCTCTCAACGTCGACCGCTGCATGGAAGCGACCGTTCAGATGGCGGCGAAGCACCTGGCAGACGCCGCCGTTCTGGTGGCTCCTCCGGCAGGCAGGTGCCTACCGGTGGTCTACGGCGGGGTGAACCGCGCCGCAGAACATCGCAGTGTCGTGGCCGATCCCGCCGATGTGGTCGGCCTCGGCGAGGCGCTGCGCGGGTTCCCTCCCGTGCCCTCGCGCTGGATCGATCCGGCGGCTCTGCCTGACTGGCTCGTACCCGAAGGTTTCGCGGGACCTCCCGGGTCGGTGGCGATCACGCCACTTCCCGGGCACGGCGTGCCCGCGGGGGCACTCGTACTCTTGCGGCGCACGGCACGGGCGGCGTTCGACGAAGGTGAGGAAGTGCTGGCCCGGTTGTTCGCCGCGCGGGCGGGGACGGCACTGTCGGCCGCCCGGCTGTACGCGGAGCAGGCAGCGACCACGCGCACGTTGATGCGCGAACTGCTTCCGCCGCTGTTGCATCAGGTGCAGGGCATCGAACTCGCCGGTGGGTATCGCGCGTCGGAGGATCACCACTGTGTCGGGGGCGACTTCTACGACGTCCATCCCGCGCCGACACCAGACGGCGAAACGCTCGTGGTGCTCGGGGACGTGTGCGGTAAAGGCCTCGACGCCGCCGTCCTGACGGGCCGCATCCGCAACACCCTCCAGGCATTGGCGCCGCTCGCCGACCGGCATGAGGACGTGCTCAAGCTCCTCAACGGCGCGATGTTGTCGCCCGACAACAGCCGCTTCGCGACGCTGGTGATGGCATCGATCGCCCGTCGCGACGGAGTGCTGAAGCTGCGTCTCACGTGTGCGGGACATCCGCCGCCGCTGATCGTGCGAAACGACGGCCGCGTCGAACAGGTGGATACGCGGGGGACTCTCGTCGGCGCGCTGCCCAAGTTCAAGGCGCGGTCGGCGGAGACATCACTGGCGCCGGGGGAGACGTGCCTGCTCTACACCGACGGGGTGACCGAGGCGCACGGCGGCCCACTGGGCAACGTCATGTTCGGCGAACATCGGCTCGAGGCGGCGCTGGCAGAGTGTGCGGGCATGCCGCCAGAGGCGGTGGTCGAACGGATCCTGATGCTCACCACGCAGTGGCTCAACAACCGGGCCCACGATGACATCGCCGTCGTCGCCATCACCGCCCCGCATCGCACGCATCTGAGCGCGGTCGACGGCCACACCGTCGGGCGGTACACCGCTTGAGCGCGATCAACGGTTGTGCGGGCGCGACAAGCACTTTGGACTACGGACCCGCCAGGGACCGACTGTGGCGCGCCCTTCTCGACCGTGACGAAGATGCCGCTGCCGCAACGATTTTGAAAATGCTTGACGGCGGGTTTTCTGCGGAGGACGTCCTGCTCGACGTCATCGCCCCCACCCAGAAGAAGGTCGGCCTCGAGTGGGCGGCGAACCGGATCACCGTCGCACAGGAACACGCGGCCACCGCCATCAACGATCGCGTCATCGCTGCCCTCGCTCACCATCGAGCAGGATGGCCTGTCGCACACGCCGGCCGGGTGACGGTCGCCTGCGTGGACGGTGAATGGCATTCCCTTCCAGCCCGGCTACTGGCCGAGGTCCTTCGGCTGCGCGGATGGCAGGTCGACTTCCTCGGCGCCCAGGTTCCGACGCCGCATCTGGTCGCGCATGTGCATCACAACGGACCGGATGCGGTGGCTCTGTCGTGTTCCATCCCGACGCAGTTGCCCACCGCGCACGCAGCGATCTCCGCGACCCAGGCCGCGGGTGCGACCGTGCTGGCCGGCGGCGCCGCGTTCGGACCGGATGGGCGGTACGCCTATCAGTTCGGGGCGGATGCGTGGGCGCCGGATGCCCGCGGAGCCGTTGAGTTGCTGAGGACAGGTGTTGCGGCTGTGCCAACCGCGGCGATGCACCAGCCGATCGACGACCTACCGCATCTGGCCGACCAGGAATACACGATGGTCGTTCGGACGGCACCCCAGTTGGTCAAGGCAACGATCGCCCAACTGGCCGACCGGTTCCCCGCGATGCACACATACGACGAACGTCAGTTGCAGCGGACGTCCGAAGACATCGCACACATCGTCGACCATCTGGCAACGGCCCTTTATGTCGACGACGACGAGCTGTTCACCGGCTTCATCTCCTGGACCGCTGAGATCCTCGAAGCGCGCAGCGTGCCCGCCGACTCGCTCTATCCGGCATTACATCTGCTCGCAGAGCAGTTGACCGAATTCCCGCGCAGTCAGCGTCTTCTCGACGCGGCGCTGTCCGCTCTTTCCGATGAAAACCGTCCCGACACCGAGAACACACCGATCGCATGAACGTGACCTTCACCATCGACAACTCCCAACGATCCGCCTGCGTGCAGCTGGCGGGTGACCTCGATTACGTCACCACGCGCGACGTGGTGGATGCCGTATCCCGGCTGCTTGCCGAGCAGCCCACGCTGCGGCATCTGCGGCTGGACTGCGCCGACCTCTTGTTCTGTGACTCGGCGGGTCTATCCGGCCTGCTGCAGATCCACCGCGGGACCTCGAGCGCCGGAATTCAGCTCCACCTCGACGAACGTCCACCGCATCTCGACCGTCTGCTGCAGATCACCGGGACCCTCGAGCACCTCACCGCGTCCTGCGATGTGACGGCGGAACCGAGCGGCGGTGCGCCCGCCGATATCTCGCCGTGCGGCCAGGAGATGGCGGGCAGCCCCGGCGAGCGTAACGGCTAAAGCCGCCCGATCGGGCCTGCGCAGGCCACCCAGCGGTTACGCTTCGCCGAAAACCGCACACACACTGCGGCAGACCCGACTCTTGGAGGTATGCCTCGTGGGGCTCACCATCGGAATCATCGTCGTCGTTGTCATACTCGTAGTCCTCGCGGTGGTCGTGATCGTCGGCTACAACGGGCTGGTTCGGGCTCGCAACGCCTACAAGAACGCCTTCGCACAGATCGATGTTCAGCTGAGACGCCGCTTCGATCTGATCCCCAACCTCATCGAGACGGCCAAGGCATACATGGCCCACGAGCGCCAAACCCTCGAGGCGGTCGTCAACGCGCGTGGCGCCGCGATGAACGGTCTGGCCGTTGCTCAGGCCAATCCCGGTGACCCCGGGGCGATGCAGCAGTTGGCAGAGGGCCAGCAGGCGCTCAACGGCGCGCTGAGCAGGCTCAACCTCGTAGTCGAGCAGTACCCCGACCTCAAAGCGAACCAGAACATGATGCAACTCTCGGAGGAGCTGACCTCCACCGAGAACAAGGTTGCATTCGCCCGCCAGGCTTACAACGACGCGGTGATGAACTACAACAATCGACGCGAGACATTCCCCGGCAGCGTGTACGCCGGCATGTTCGACTTCGGTCCTGCTGCGTTGCTGGAGATCCCGCCGGAGCGCCCGGAGATGCGAGAAGCCCCGAGGGTTCAGTTCTGACCGATCGGCGGTCATGAATTTCTTCGAGCATCAGCGGGCCGCCAAGGGCACCACGTTGAAGCTGGTGTTCCTCTTCGCGGCCGCCGTGGTGGCGCTCGTCGCGGCGATCGACGCCGCCGCGGTATTGGCGATGGTCTATCTCGCATCGGATTACAACGCGATCGACGCATCGTCGATTCTCTCGATCGTCATCGTCGTCACCGCGTTGACACTTCTGGTCATCGCGGGCGGGATGTTGTTCAAGACCCTTTCGCTGCGGCAGGGCGGTGCGGCTGTCGCCGCCGCTGTGGGCGCAGTGCCTGTGGACCCGACGACGACGGATCCTCAACTGCGTAGGTTCGTCAACATCGTCGAGGAGATGTCGCTGGCTTCCGGTGTGCCTGCCCCGCGACTGTTCGTCATGCCCAGCGAACCCGGAATCAACGCATTCGCAGCGGGTTTCACGCCCGCCGACGCGGCGATCGCGGTGACGGGGGGAGCGCTGGCCCAGCTCAACCGCGACGAGTTGCAGGGGGTGATCGGTCACGAGTTCAGTCACATCCTCAACGGCGATATGCGGCTGAACATCCGGCTCATCGGTCTACTCAGCGGAATCCTCTTGATCGGCATGATCGGGCTGCGTGTGCTCCAATTCGGCGGCCGGGGCAGTGACAGCAAGGGCGCGCTACCGCTCGTCGCGTTCGCATTCGCGATGATGGTGCTCGGCTACATCGGGGTGTTCTTCGCCAACGTGATCAAAGCGGCCGTGTCGAGACAGCGCGAGTGGCTGGCCGACGCGTCGGCGGTGCAGTTCACGCGGCAGACCGATGGACTGGAGGGAGCACTGAAGAAGATCGGGGGGATACCGACCGGTTCGCGGCTGCGTAACTCCCGCAACGCGGCCGAGGTCAGTCACATGTTGTTCGGAGAGGGTGCACGTAGGTCTTTCGCGTCGCTGTTCGCGACGCATCCGCAACTCACCGACCGGATCAGGGCGCTCAATCCAAGCTTCGACCCGGACGAGATCGCCGAGCTGAAGCAGCGTTATGCGAACCAGGCACCCGATGGGCTGGCCGAGGACATGGCTGCGGGCTTCGCGCCCGCGGGTACCGCGCTCGGTCGTCCGACCCCCGCCGTGGAGCCATCTCCTACCGCAGGGCAGCGCACGAGTCCTGAGCAAGTCGTAGCGCGCGCAGGCACTTTCAGTCCAGCTGACCTGAAGTACGGCGCGGCTCTGCATGCCCGGCTTCCTGACGAGTTCCGAATGCTCGCCAGCCAACCCACCACAGCTCCGGCGGCCGTCATCGCGTTGCTTCTGTCGCCGTCCGGCGAGGGTATGCATGCTCGCCAACTCGCTTCTGTGGTAGAACATCTCGGGCCGTCTCAAGCTCGGGAAGCGGCCGCTCTCGCCGACCGAATGCACGCACTGGCGCCCGAACTTCGGCTTCCGGTGGTCGCGCTGGCGCTGCCACAGATCGCGTCCCATCCCCGAGGGGAACAGGACGCACTCGTCTCGGTGCTGAACGCGCTCGCCCTCGCCGACGAGAAGGTGACGATGTTCGAGTACTGCCTGACCCGCCTCGTCTGGAATTACGTGTTGGACGCCAATGATCCGGCCCGGCGAAGCCGGGTGGGCAACGGCTCGCTCAGCGGTGTGCGCCCGGTGGTGACGACGCTGCTGGCCACTCTTGCGGTCGCGGGCGGCGCCGATCAGCACGCGTCTGCACGGTCGTTGAACCTTGCGCTGCACCGTCTTTACGGTGACACCGCCAGGGCCGAGAACCCGCGCAGGCTCAGCTGGCAGCAGACGCTCGACGAAGGTTGGGCAGCTCTGGACGCATTGGATCCCAGAGCCAAGCAAGCGCTGGTCGAAGCGATGGTGGAAGCGGTGCTGCACGACGGCATCGTAACGGCTTCTGAAGCCGAATTACTCCGCGCGGCATGCGGTTTGATGCATGTCCCGCTTCCGGCCCTGCTGGGCGGAGTGCCCGATCCGACAATGGCTGGAACGTGACCGCCGTCAGAGCAGGCCGAGTAGCTGCAGGTCGCTGATGTACTTGACGATGACGGCACGCGAGATGTGCGGGATGTCCTTGTCCGGCCCGATTTTGTTGTCCTGCACGGCTGCCCGGAAGTGGTCAGCGGGTGCCAGCGACCCGTTGACGGGATGTTCGGGCCGCTGATAGTTGTGCAGCAGCGGCAGCAGCGACGCGTGACGTTGCTTGTCGGGCAGGCCGCGCAGCGCGGTGTCGAAGCGCGTCAGCCAAGAGCTGTAATCGGGCACCCGGGTTATCGGATAGCCCGCGTCGACGAGCCAATCGACGTAGGTGTCCATGCCGATGCCGTCGTCGTGGGGGTTCATCACGTGGTAGGTCTCATAACCCGCCATTGTGTTGACGCCCAACGTGGACATCGCATCGGCGATGAACTCCACTGGCAGCCCGTCGTAATGCGCTCGTTGTCGATTGCCCTGGGCATCCAACTCGTAGAACGAGTACGGCGCGATTCCCGTAGCGACCAGCGACAGCATCATCCGGGTGAACATGTCGGGCACGTTTAGTTGGCCGCGGTACGTGGTGTCGGCCAGGATCATGTCGCAGCGGAACACCGACACGGGAAGGCCGCACAGGTCGTGCGCCTCGCGCAGCAGAACCTCGCCGCCCCACTTGCTGTTGCCGTAGCCGTTCGCGTACCCGTCATCGATCTTGCGAGACGGGCTCATCCGCCGAATATCGGCTTCCTCGACGAACTTTCCGGGCTCGATCTGGTCACCGACTCCGATCGTGGAGACGTAGACGTATGGCTTGATGCGAGTGGTCAGCGCGATGCGGATCAGTTCCGCGGTGCCGACGACGTTCGGCCCGAACAGTTCGCTGTAGGGCAGAACATGGTTGACCAGCGCGGCAGGGTCGACGATGAGATCGACGGTATCGGCCAAGCGTTGCCAGGTCGCAACATCGAGCCCGAGGTTCGGCTCGCCCTTGTCGCCTGCGATGACCTCGAGGTGGTCGGCGGCCAGGGTCCGGTAGTGGTCGAGCAGGTCGGGGTCACCGCTGTCGAATGTCTCGTCGACACGTCGTCCTGCGGCCTCGTCATCCTTGGCGCGCACCAACAGGACCACCTTGCCGTCGACCAAATGCATGCGCTCGAGCCACTGCAGTGCGAGGTAACGCCCGAGGAAGCCGGTCGCCCCGGTCAGCAGGACGGCACGGACCTCCTGACGCGGTCCCGGCAGCGCCGGAGCGGCGGCCAGTGTGGTCTCGTCGAGGAACTTGTCCAGTGTCAGATCGCTGGCGTGCACCTCGGTCGCGTCGCGACCATGCACGGCGTCGAAGGTGGGCCGTTGGGACGCACCTGTGCGTTGGCTTTCGACGTACTCCGCTATGGTTGCGAGATCACTGGCGGGGCTGACGATCACACCGACGGGCACATCCACACCGAAGATGTCGTGCAGCAAATTGCCGAATGTCAAGGCGGACAGCGAATCGCCACCCAGGTCGGTGAATGCGACGTCGGGCGCGACATCGGCGGTCGCGGCGCCGAGAAGTGCACTCGCCGCGCGGCTCACCGTTTCGAGGGTGGGTCGGTTCGCGCCCTCTCTGCGCAGCGTGCGCAGCGCGTCGGCCTGACCGCCGGCGAGGTCGGTGTAGAGCTGTTCAAGCGCCGGACCGTAATATTCCTTGAGCTTGGGACGTGCCAATTTCCGGATGCCGGTGAGCAGACCGTTCTCCAACGTGAACGGTGTCGTCTCGACGATGAAATCGCGTGGAATCTCATAAGATTGCAGACCCGCTTCCCGTGCCACGGTCTGTAAAGCCTCCGCCAGAACGGGTTTGACCGCGTCGGGATGTCCGTTCGCGGCGGCCAGCGCGTCGTCGGTCGGCACGATCACCGCCAACAGGTAGGAACGGGCGGAGTTGCCGTACACGAAGATCTGTCTGATCGACGGATGGCCGCCGTAGGCTGCCTCCAGTGTGGAGACCGTGACGAACTCTCCCTGCGCGAGCTTCAGCACGTTGTTGCGTCGATCCACATAGACCAGCTGATCCGGCCCGGTCTCGGCCATCACGTCGCCGGTGTAGTACCAGCCGTCGGCGTCGAACAACTCCGCCGTCACCTCGGGTCGCTTGTAGTACCCGGGAATCAGGTTCGGTGTCTTGACGACCAGTTCGCCGCGCGGGTGGGGCCGGTCGGTGGCGAAATAGCCGAGACTCGGCACGTCGACGAGCTTGTAGTCGACCACCGGCGGCCGTTGAATCCGGCCGTCGACGAGGACGATGCCGTCCTCGGTCGAGCCGAACACCTCTGTGAGCGGGATGTAGAGAAACGCTTCCACCCACGCGAACAGTTCGGGCGATATCGGCGCGGAGCCGGTCAGTGCCGAGAAATGGCGCCCGCCAAGAAGCTTTTCGCGCTGCTCGGCCATCACCTGCGACTCGGTGGCATCACGGTCGGCGCTGTCGTCGCAGCGGTGCTCGACCTCACTCTGCACCTGCTGGAAGAGCATCTCCCAGATGCGCGGGACGAAATCGAGCTTCGTCGGACGGGCAAGCGCAAGGTCTTCGAGCAGCGTCGACAGATCGCTGTGGGCGGTGAAGTAGGCAGTCCCGCCCGACCCCAGCGTCGAGTACAGAATCTGTCTGCCCATGATGTGGCTGATCGGCATGAAGTCCAGCGTGATGGCGGGGAGCCTGCCGCCGGGGTTGAAGGGGAGCCGGTGCCAGCCCCGCCAACAATTGGTCATCAGGCGATCGGTGTACATCGCTCCCTTCGGGGTTCCCGTCGATCCCGAGGTGTAGATCAGAAGGCGCAGGGTGTCGGCGTCACCGCGAAAGATTTCGGGTCCGCTCGAGTGCGCCGGGGCATTTGCGATGACGTCGGCGAGTGATTCGAGCCGGATTCCGGCCGCCATCACGCGCGCTGCCGCGGACTCGAACGCCTCGCGGTCACCGTCGACCTGGGGCCGATAGTCGAAAACCACCATGCGTTTGGGGGAGTGGGCGGTGAGTGCGAGTTCGGCGGCGTCCCTGAGATGGTCGATGCTGGAGAGAATCGCGACGGGTTCGGTCTCGACCAGGATCGGGTGCAACTGCTGCAAGGGCGCACTGGTCTGCAGTGGCACGGCCACGGCCCCGATCACGGAGAGCGCCATGTCGACGACTGCGTAGTCGGCGCTGGTGAAGCCGAGCGTTGCGACGCGGTCGCCGGGGTTAACCGGGTTGCGCGCCAGCTCGTTCGCCAGCGCGCGCACGCGGCGCCAGGTTTCGCGATAGGTCAGCGTGTCGAAGTGCGGCTGTAACTCGGCGACGGTTCGTCCGTCGCTGCCGGTGACGAACTCGACTGCGCGTTGGCCGAGGGCAGGCCGGTCGGCATAGCCCTCCATGACGGTCAGCATCGCGTCGGTGAGCAGCAGGTCTGGGCGAGACAGTTTCTCGGTGATCGCTGAATCGGGCTGGGCAGCAGCGAATTGCGGGTCGCGTGCAATGAGATCGTCGAATCGACGCTGACGCCGGAACTCACGTGAGGTGGTTGAAGTTGACATGCCAACTTCTCCTTAACAACAAGAATCACTATCTGAACAGGACAAATGTCCCGTATCGAGAAATACCATAGAGAACCTATATATTCCTGTGTACTTGCTGTGGCCGCTGTGAGGCTGCTCACCTGCACCCCGGGTGCGGACCGAAGTCCCTTGTCTGTCAGTGCTTTTCGAATGCAGCGCAGGAGCTGAACTCCCCGGGGTGCGTGCGGGGTGAGATCTATGTCACCGCGCGCCGTGCGTCGAACCCCGGGATGTGACGCTGCGACACAATCGGTTTCGGTGGCCGGCCCGGATGCGTTCGACCCCTGCCGGCCGTCTCGGCCATGCGCGCTCCGGCGGCCTAACTGAGGACCAAATTCCCTAGGATCCCCGCGCGAGAATGCTCATCCTGAGGTCAGGAGGTGTTGACGATGACTCAGTTGACCCGGCGAGCCATGATCGCCACCCTTGGCGGAATCGGGGCCGCGAGCGTGCTCGCCGGAGGGTATGTGCTGCGTCATGTCTGGGACTCCTTCGGTTCGGGCACGGGGCGCGCCGACTCGAATGGCGGAATGGGCATGATGGGCGTCGACCGTGCCGACATGGGCCGGTACATGGAGATGTTCAACCGGCACGACGAGATCAGCCGCGTAGTCGATGAAATCCCCGGGGGCGTGCGCACCACAACCGAATCGAATGCCGCCGACTTGGCCGCCCAGCTGCAGGCGCATGTCAGCAGCATGTATTCCCACCTCGGTCAGGGCGCGGAGGTCGTGTGCATGAGCCAGACCCTTCCGACGCTGTTCCGCAATGCCAACGGCTACCGCCGACAACTCATCTTCACGGCCACGGGCGTGATCGCGGAGGAAACTGCCGATGATCCGGCCCTCACCCAGGCCATCCGCGCTCACGCACAGGAGGTCAGTGGATTCGTGCGAGACGGCATGCCCGCGATGATGGAGGGCATGATGGGCGGCGGCATGATGGGTCCCGGCGGCATGATGGGGCGGCCCTGACTCGGCAGCGGCTTCGGCATGAACCGATCGCACCAGATATGTTGACATATATCAAAAAGGTGGCATGGTGGGGGAACACGCTAGTTCGATATATGTCTCATACGTTCAGGAGGATCACCATGTCCCGCGTTCAGCTCGCACTCAACGTCGATGACCTCGGCCAAGCGATCGAGTTTTACTCCGCGTTGTTCAATACCGCGCCGGCCAAGGTCAAGGAGGGCTACGCCAATTTCGCGGTCACCGAGCCGCCGCTCAAGCTGGTGCTGCTGCAGAACCCAGGCAAGGGCGGCACCCTCAACCACCTTGGCGTCGAAGTCGAGTCCAGCGACAAGGTGCACGCCGAGATCGCGCGGCTGAGCGGTGAGGGCCTTTTCACCGACGAGGAGATCGGCACGACCTGCTGCTTCGCCGAGCAGGACAAGGTGTGGGTGACCGGGCCGGCCGGGGAGAAATGGGAGGTTTACACCGTGCTGGCCGACTCGGAGACGTTCGGCACCAGCCCGCAGCATCTCGATACCGACAGCAACGCCGAGGGCGGCGTGTGCTGTGGAGCAACGGCCTCCGGTGACGCCAAGACGGCGGCGGGTTCATCCTGCTGCTGACGGCTGCGATCAAGCTCAAGGCGGTGTCGGGCCTGGTCCGGCTTCGGTTGCTCAGCGTGGTCGCAAGCCACGCAGGCGGCGAGGCGTGCGTGTGCGAGCTCTCCGCTGGGATCGACCTGACTCAGCCGACGATCTCCATCACCTCACGATTCTGCGTACTGCCGGGTTGCTTGACAGCGAGCGGCGTGGCTCATGGGTGTACTACCGAATGATTCCCGGAGCGCTGCAACAGCTTTCGCTAATTCTCGATCCGGCATCCAACACCACAGCGGAAGGGCTGCCTGCGTGACCGCACCCGCCACCGCCGACCACCCACCCGTCGTCGGGAAGCTGTCCACGCTTGACCGTTTTCTGCCCGTGTGGATCGGCGCCGCCATGATCGCCGGGTTATTGCTGGGCCGCGCTGTCCCCGGTCTCGACCGGGCGCTCAGCGCGGTCCAACTCGACGGCGTCAGCCTGCCCATCGCCATCGGACTACTGGTGATGATGTACCCGGTGCTGGCGAAGGTCCGCTATGACCGGTTCGACCAAGTCACCGGCGATCGCAGGCTCATGGTCGCTTCACTGGTTCTCAACTGGGTCATCGGACCCGCGCTGATGTTCGCCCTGGCCTGGCTGCTCTTGCCCGACCTGCCCGAGTACCGGACCGGCTTGATCATCGTCGGCCTGGCGCGATGCATCGCCATGGTCATCATCTGGAACGACCTCGCCTGCGGTGACCGGGAAGCCGCCGCTGTACTCGTTGCATTGAATTCGATCTTCCAGGTCCTGATGTTCGCGGCGCTTGGCTGGTTCTACCTGTCGGTGCTGCCCGGTTGGCTCGGCTTGGCTCAAACCGCGATCAACGTTGCGCCGTGGCAGATCGCCAAGTCGGTTTTGATATTTCTCGGTGTGCCCCTGATCCTCGGCTACCTATCGCGGCGGATCGGCGAACGCACCAAGGGTCGCGACTGGTACGAAGCGCGGTTCCTGCCCAAAGTCGGGCCGTGGGCCCTGTACGGCCTGCTGTTCACCATCGTGATCCTGTTCGCTCTTCAAGGTGCTCAGATCACCTCTCGTCCATGGGACGTCGCCAGGATCGCCTTGCCGCTGCTGGCCTACTTCGCCGTCATGTGGGGCGGCGGTTATCTGCTTGGGGCAGTGCTCGGACTGGGGTATCGGCGCACCACCACGCTGGCGTTCACGGCTGCTGGGAACAACTTCGAGTTGGCCATCGCGGTGGCCATCGCCACGTTCGGCGCGGCGTCCGGTCAGGCACTGGCAGGGGTGGTCGGTCCACTGATCGAGGTGCCGGTCCTCGTCGGCCTGGTCTACGTGTCACTCGCACTGCGACATCGCTTCCTGGCCGAACGCAGGGCGCGCCAACGTCTTCGCGCCCTGGCACGAGTCGAAGGCAAAATCACCGACGGCAAGCCGACCGTACTGTTCCTGTGCACCCACAACGCCGGGCGGTCTCAGATGGCCCTGGGATACTTCGACTATCTTGCCGGTGACCACGGTGTCGCATGGTCGGGCGGGTCCGAACCCGGCAATGAAATCAACCCGTCCGCAGTGCAGGCGATGGCCGAGGTCGGCATCGACATCACACGCGAGTTCCCCAAGCCCTGGACCGATGAGATCGTCCATGCCGCAGACGTCGTCGTGACCATGGGCTGTGGAGACGCCTGTCCCGTGTTCCCTGGAAAGCGTTACGAGTCATGGGAATTGGCTGATCCCGCGGGCCAGTCGGTTGACGTTGTACGCGCGATTCGCGACGACATCGAACAGCGGGTCCGTCGGCTGCTGATCGAGCTGGGCATCACCCCCGTCGACTGAAGGCACACCGCGCGCCGTGCACCGTGGCGGCTTGGTTGGTGACGCGGTGCAGTGGGCCGCCGGGGTGGTCGCCGGCTGATCCTCGGTCGGTTATCCCGAAAGATTGCCGGTGCGGGGTTCGATCACCCGCGCCGCGGCTTCTACCGCCGCCGCCCGGCGCGCGGCGATGATGGCGGGGTCGTCGGTGGACAGCGCGGGGTCGGGGGAGGTCGCCCACGACATCCCGATGCCGAACAGGATGACGAGTAGTTCGTCGGGTTTCCACGCAGGATCGACGTGGCCGGCGGCCTGTGCGGCGGAGACGACAGCGGCTGCGCGGGTCGGGATCACATCGGCGTCGGCCGGGACGAGGTCCAATCCCTCCAGGCGTGCCCAGGTGATCATCCGAAGATGCTCGGGGTTCATCACAGCGAGGTCGAAGATGTCACCGACGAACTCCGCCAACGCTTCTGGCCGCGGGACCACGGCAGTGAAGAAGTGAGCGGCGTCGGTTGCCACGACTTCGCGGAACAGGGTCTCCTTGTCGCCGAAGTGGCTGTAGAGCCGCTCCCGGCTGGCGCGGGCCTCCGTGACGACGCGGTCGATACGGGCCCCGGCCAGCCCGTGCCTGGCGAACTCCGACCGGGCGGCGGCGAGAATCGCGTCTCGCAGCTCTGCGCGTTTTCGCATCGCTGGGATACTAACCAGCCGCGCGGCTGGGGTCAGGGCGCGCCGCCACGGGACCGGTCGTCACCGCGGTGTCGCAGCGGAGTGCCATGCCAACGGGTTGAGCGCACGGTATGGGTCGTCGTGCCGGACGCGCTGCAGGTCTTCGAGGTCGGATTCCAGTTGCGTCTGGACCTGCTCCTTGAGCTGCGTGACCCAGGAGTCGCGGTCGGTGTCCGCCGGGTCGGTGGAAGAGATGGGTTGACCGAAGCGCAGATACATCCGTTGCGGCTGCGGGAGCAGGGTGGGACCGATGCCACGCACAAACGGCATCGCCATGTCGGGCCGCCCGGAGAGGCGTCGACCGATCCAGGCGCTGGCCCGGCCGTAAAGGCCGTCGCGGGTGGTGATGCTGGTGTAGACGTCGTCGCCGCCGACCAGGGCGGCGGTCACGATCGGATAGCCGTGTTGCGCGGCGAGTCGCGCGAATCCGTATCGGTTGTCCCAACACAGTTTGTACTGTTCGCCTTTGAACTTGTTGATCTCGCGTCCGCCACCGGGAAACACCAGGATGGTCTGGTTCTCCCGCATCAGGGCCGCGGCGGCTTCCGGGGAGCCCACGACAGCGCCGTAGGCTGCGATGAGATCGGCTTGCGGGCCGCGCATCTTGCCGAACTGCCGGTCTGCCAACGGGCGCACGTCTTTCCCGAGGGTCTGCCGGACGTAGTACGGGATCAGCACGATCTCGGCGGCGGACATCTGCGTGTGGTTGCCGACGATCAGGAAACGGCCGTCCGCGGGTAGGTGCTCCAGCCCCTCCACGTAGGGCTTGTACAGGTTCATCACCGGGTCGAGATGGTCGGCGACGGTGGTCAGCGCGGTGCGCCAGAGTCGTTCGCCGAGTGAGCGGTCTCGCTCCGGGAGTGCGTCGCCCGGATTGGTCGTCTCGCATGGTCGGGCATCGGCGATCGGGGTAAGCATGGGTGGTTGTCCTTAAGTTCGTAGGTGCAGTTACTTCGTGTTGTTACGTTGGGCTGTGACCCGGGTGGGTCGGGTGAGGCTGCATGGTCGTAGCCGGCCCTGGTGGTGCGGCTTGAAAGGACTGGCCGCCCGGCCTGCCTGGACTCCTCTGGCCGCTGATTGAGATCTGCGATGTGATCGCTTGTTTAAGGAAATGCTGGCGGGGTTGTCCATGGGGATCATGTTGGTAGACAGGCGAAAAGAGGGGTGATGACGGCGGGCCAGGTGTGGGCTGGAGTGGATGTTGGTAAAGAGCACCACTGGGTATGTGTGGTCGATGACAGCGGGAAGGTGGTGTTGTCGCGCCGGCTGGTCAACGATGAGCAACCGATCCGAGAGCTCGTAGCTGAAATCGACGAGCTGGCCGAGCGAGTGTCGTGGACGGTAGACCTGACCACGGTGTATGCCGCCCTGGTGTTGACGGTGCTGGCCGACGCCGGCAAAACGGTCCGGTATCTGGCCGGCCGGGCGGTGTGGCAGGCCTCGGCGACCTACCGCGGTGGGGAGGCCAAGACCGACGCCAAAGACGCTCGGGTGATCGCCGACCAGGCGCGCATGCGCGGCCAGGACTTGCCCGTTCTGCATCCCGATGAGGACTTGATCAGCGAGTTGCGGATGCTCACCGGCCATCGCGCCGACCTGGTAGCCGACCGCACCCGCACGATCAACCGGCTGCGCCAGCAACTCGTCGCGGTCTGTCCGGCACTGGAACGAGCCGCCCAACTGAGCCAAGACCGTGGCTGGGTGATATTGCTGACGCGCTACCAGCGTCCCAAAGCGATTCGGCAAAGCGGTGTTTCGCGGCTGACCAAGGTCTTGGCCGATGCCGGTGTGCGCAACGCCGCCTCGATTGCGGCGGCTGCGGTGGCCGCGGTGAAAACCCAGACGGTGCGCCTGCCCGGCGAAGAGGTGGCCGCCGGGTTGGTCGCTGATCTGGCGCGGGAGGTGATTGCCCTCGATGACCGCATCAAGACCACCGACGCCGACATCGAGGGCCGATTTCGCCGCCATCCACTCGCCGAGGTGATCACCAGCATGCCCGGCATGGGATTTCGGCTCGGCGCCGAGTTCCTCGCCGCCGTTGGCGATCCCGCACTGATCGGATCGGCTGACCAACTCGCGGCCTGGGCCGGCCTGGCGCCAGTGTCTCGAGACTCCGGAAAGCGCACTGGACGACTGCACACCCCCAAGCGCTACAGTCGCCGACTGCGCCGGGTCATGTACATGTCGGCGTTGACCGCGATCCGCTGCGACCCAGATTCCAAGGCCTATTACCAGCGCAAACGAGACGAAGGAAAGCGGCCGATCCCCGCCACCATCTGCCTGGCGCGACGGCGCACCAACGTCCTCTACGCCCTCATCCGCGACAACCGGAACTGGCAACCTGCTTCACCCCCGATCACCGCCGCGGCTTGACTTCTTCATTGAGAGTCCTTTCTTCCACGCGGACTAGTTTGCCCTCGGCTGAGGACGCCCTAGTTCCTGAGCCCCTGTCAGTGCCGCCCACTACCGTCCGAGTGTGGCTTTAACCTGTGAACACGCCGAGACGGGTGCCGAGGACCGAATCAGGCTGCAGCTAGCCTTTGCCGTATGGCAAGGCTTGAGGCTGTATCCGTGACCCCCGAGAAGCTCCAGGTCGCTGAGTTCTTCGCCGGGATCGGCCTCGTTCGACTCGGCCTCGAAAAGGCTGGCTTCAAGGTCGCCTGGGCTAACGACATCGAGGCCGACAAGCATGAGATGTACCGCCAGCACTTCGGCGATGCCCGAGCGCACTTCTCGCTCGGCGACATCGGCAAGGTCGACGCCAGCGACCTCCCAGAGAACCTGTCTCTTGCGTGGGCTTCATTCCCCTGCACCGACCTCTCACTGGCGGGCTGGCGAGCGGGACTCGTTGGCAAGAGTTCGGCGACGTTCTGGCACTTCACTCGGCTCATGCGAGACCTAGAGGAGGATCGCCCACCGGTCGTAGCGCTCGAAAACGTCGTCGGCCTGGCGACCAGCCACGGTGGGGATGATCTCGCCGAGGCCATTCGCGAGTTGAACGACCTCGGGTACTCGGTGGACGTGTTGACGCTCGATGCGCGCCGGTTTGTACCGCAGTCACGGCCACGGCTGTTCTTAGTCGGAGCGCAAGAGCCGCCCGAGGACAGCCCCGTGCCTAACAGCGAACTGCGCCCGGACTGGCTGCAGGCGGTATATGGCGACTCGACGCTGAGGACTCACCGCGCCGAGCTTCCTGCCCCACCGCCGCCGCTCACTAGTGGTCTATCCAAGCTGGTCGAGCGAGACCACAGCGACTCCGAATGGTGGGATGAGGCCCGTACCGAGCGCTTCATGTCCTCGTTGTCACCGATCCAGGCTGAACGACTCGACGCTTTGAAGAGGGCCCGCCGGGTGTCCTACCGGACGGCGTACAGGCGCACACGCAATGGCATAGCCGTGTGGGAAGTGCGCCCAGACGACATCTCCGGTTGCCTGCGTACGGCGCGCGGCGGCTCATCGAAGCAAGCTCTCGTGCGTGCCGGGAACGGCTCTGTTCGCGTCCGGTGGATGACGGCTCTTGAGTACGCCCGTCTGATGGGGGCTGGCGAGTACAACCTGGACGGCCTTCGGAGGAATCAAGCGTTGTTCGGCTTCGGGGATGCCGTCTGCGTTCCCGTGGTGGAGTGGCTCGCGGAGCACTATCTGAGGCCGCTAGTCCTCGGGCAGATGCGAGCAGAACCCGACCTGGCCGTGGCGAAGTAGCAGGTGCGGGGTGGAAAGGGTAGAGGGAGGGCTGGACGACACCCTGCCATGCAGGACCGCGTTTGGCGCTGAGCAGATCGAAGCAGCCAAGGAGATACTCAAGAACCTGGGTCAGACGAGCGCCGGCCTCTTGGACTCCGCTGGTATACAGACTGAAGACTGGCCTGCCGTCCTCCGTGCAACGGTCGAAAGCATGCGCGGAACCGCTTCAGCAACAGCGCAATCCAAGCGCAAGTTCATATCTGCGGTCCTCGATTACTGCAAATCCGTCGAGGCGATCTCCGACTGGGATTTCATCGGCACCGGAGGCCGACAGGACTACAAGGTCACGCTCCCGGACGGAACAGACGTGGCGATCGAAGCGAAAGGCTGCCCCGACGGCAACAACACGACGATCTGGGACCGTCCTTCTTGGGCCCATGAGTTCGTCGTGTGGAGCCTGTGTCCCGAGAGCCTGCAACACAACCCAGGCAGAGGGGCGTGGTCCGGTATCTCGACTCGGCTGGTCCCGAAGATCGTCGCTGAGAGAAAGCCTGTCGATGCGTTCATTTTCTGGGATGGCAGATGCGGCACGGATGAGCGTCGGTGCCCCAAGGCGCACGGTGTAAGGGGCGACCTAAGAGCCAACGCGACTGAGTACATCGGTCAACTCGGGCGAACCGACTGGGTGCCGCCACCGTGCATCTTTCTGTTCCCTAAAACCGTTCCTTCCGTGCCTAGCAACCCGAATCCGCAGCCACAGACCTTCAACCAGGTGAAGTTCGCGGACGCACTCTTGACCGCATTCAACGTCCCTGAAGACGAGAAGGCCGCGTACGTTCACGAAGTGGATGTCCAGGCCAGAGGCAGCCGTCAGGGGACCAGCGTCTTTGTCACTGTCACGTCGCGGTGCTGGCCCGACGACAGGGACCGGGAGGTCTTCACGGGGTGGAAGCGGGTCAGGCGGGAGAGTTAGCTTGGCGCTGTGGAGCCACAGTCCTGGGCTACGTCCCCGGCCACGCGCCGCAGTATGCAGTCGAACCGGAGCCGGGACACCAAGCCCGAGATCCAGCTTCGCCGAGCGCTGCATGGCGCTGGCCTGCGATACCGAGTCTGCACCCGCCCTGTCCCCGAGCTGCGGCGTACGGCTGACATTGTGTTCCGACCGGCCAAGGTCGCCGTAGAGGTTCGTGGATGCTTCTGGCACGGCTGCCCCGAGCATCACCGGCTGCCCACGGCCAACAGGTTGTACTGGGAGGCCAAAGTCGCACGGAATATGCAGCGCGATAGCGACACTCAGCACGCTTTCGAGCGGGCGGGCTGGCTCGTCATCGTGGTCTGGGAGCACGAGAACATGAGCCAGGCCGCTCAGCAGATAGCCGAAGTGGTGGCCAGCCGCCGGAACCAAGTCGGTTCCCACCGCGTCTAAATCGGTATGGACGACGAGGAACGTGAAGCGATCCGAGCCGAGGGGCTTGACCCCGACGACCCCGCCCTGCGTGTGGCCATCGACTTCGTACGGTGGGAGCTGGAGCTACTGCGACTCGGGTAGCCGAAGTTCCATGATGTGCTCAGCACCGTCCACTAGAACGACCTGCAGGAACCCGAGGTCTTCCAGCTCCTCGATGGAGTCGGAGACCCTGTCGGGGTCCAGGCCCTCGACGTGCGGGTCATCGTTCGCCAGGGCAGTGGCCACCAGAAGGTCGGTGTCGACGGTTTGTGGGTGTGCATCCACGGCCATCAGCCACTCGGCGGTGTTCACTCCTGACATGCTCACGCTCCCTTCGGCATGAGATCAATATCGCCGTTACGGACCTTGATACCGGCAACCCCGTTCTCCTGCATGGCGGTCAAGACCGCTTGCCAGTCGCTTACCGGGCCGCCGGGCTTCATCTGCTCGGTCAGCCCGAAGAGGTCTCCGAGGTCCACGTTCAACCGGTCGACCGAGATCCGACCATTGGCACCAGCCGAACACCAGAAGTCGAGTCGGACGTTCATCGACCGGAGCCAGATGTTCCGGGCGGTCGTGTCCTGTCGACCCCACCAGTCGGAGAACTTCTCGCCGGTCGGCTTCCAAGTCCAACCTGCTGGCTTGACGGCCTGGGCTGACAGCTCGGCCTGCCGAGCCGCCAAGTCCGCGATCTGCTTGTCCAGGGCTTGCCGCTGGGGCGTACCGGCTTTGTAAGGCCCGGTCCCGAGCAAGCTGGTCAGGTCCACCAGCCGGTCGTTGACCTCGGCCAGCTCTGCTGAGTGGTCCGAGCCAGACTCCCAAACCCGCTCCATCCGTTCGGATTCCCCGAACATCCCGAGGACAGCCCGCTCCACGGCATCGTCGGCCAGGTCCAAGGGGATGGACTTGTTACCGCACGTCTCGCGGTACTGAGCCGAGGAACAGCGGTAACGAGGCTTCCGGCCAGGGCCTCCCTTGAGACGGTAGGCCGGTCGACCACAAACGCCGCAATGCACGATCTGCAGCAGGAGGCCCGTGCTGCGCTTGGTCGGTTCCTTGCGGTTCTCCCGGTCAGCCAACTCCTTGCCGAGCCGGTCGAAGACCTCGCGGGTGATGATCGGCTCCGCTCGGACCACCGGAGACCCGTCATCGTTTCGTACGACGATCTCAGGCCCGAAGATCTTCTTGCCCTTGGCGTCTCGCTGAATACGTCCCTGAGCGTCGGTTAGCGGCTCCCTTGTAACGGCATACCCGAGGAGCGTTTGACTCGTCAGGGCGCGTTTCAGGCCGCCTGAGTGCCACTGGTAACCCTTGACCTCTCTGCCTTGGACTTGAGCGAAGCGATCCCTCGGTGTCAGGACCTTCCGGTCGGTCAGGTCGTGGGCCACCGCCCGGAGTGGCTCGCCTGACAGGACCCGCTCGACAACCTCACGGATGACCGATACCTGTTCCGGGTCCTGGACAAGCCGCCACGTCCCGGTGTCGTCGCGCTGAGGCAGATAGCCCCACGGCGGGATGCCTCCTCGGTACTTGCCAGCCTTGATGTTGTGCCGGAAGGCCGAGGCGTTCCTCTCGCTGATCGCGGCCAACTCCATCTCGGCCACCTTCGCCACCAGCAAGGCGATGATGTCCCCGAAGTCTGTCGACAGGTCGAAGTACGACTCGGTGGCTGAGACGAGAGTGACGGAATGCTCACGCGCCCAGCGGATCAGGTCGGCCAGATCGAACAATCTGCGTACGACCCGGTCGGCCCGGAAGAAAACGATCACATCGAACTCGCCGAGACGGTTCTTCAGCCAGTCCCCGAGCTGAGGACGGTCAAACGGGGACGTGGAGCCTGCCGAAATGTCGAGGTCTTCGGCTACTCCGACGACCTCGTAGCCGCGCTGTTTACAAAGCTCACGGCACGTGGATAGTTGACGTTCAGGAGAGGTAGTCGCGTCCGTGACTCGGGAGAGTCGGACGGCAATCAATGCCCGTTGACTCATGGTTGTAATTATGACCAATCGAATACTCGACCGTCGACATGCCTCTGTCGTCGACGACGAGTATCACCATTCGTGTCTTGATCTCTCGAATCATTCTCGCCAGCATGCGTTTTCCTCTCCTTCGGTTTGTCGGACCGTCTGTGAGCACTCATGCCAGGCCCGACCCCAGCACGTCGCCCGCCAAACCCGCGACGATCGGCACGATGCCCAGGCACACGAAGGCGGGCAGATAACACAACCCGAGGGGGCCGGCGATCAGCACCGAGGCGCGTTGCGCCCGTGCGTCCGCCGCCGATGCTGCATCGTGGCGTGATTGATCGGCCAATGCGGCGACGCCTTCGGCCAGTGCAGCACCCGACGCCGCCGACCGTCGCGCGAGCCGGAGAAGGGCCTCCCCACGATCATCCAGCGGTAGATCGGGATTCGACCAGGCCGCAGCGGGATTCGCACCGAGCGCGAGCATGTCGGCGGCACGCCCCAGCACCTTGCGCAAACCGCCGGGTGCCGACGGCGCCGCGGCGGCGGCCGCGGTGGACACCGCCATTCCAGATGTCAGGCATGCCGCGAAGACGTCGAGTGTGGACGCCACAGCCAGCGCGTCGGAGTCGCTCGCCGGCGCGGGCACCCTCGGCGGGGCGGCAACGACCAACCATCGCCGAACCCGTGATGGTGGTCCGGCGATCAGCACCGCGACCGCCAACAACGATGTCGCCACCATCACGTCAACGCCCGACCCGTTATGCGGTCCGACCACAGCAGCCCGCAACAGCCGAGCAGCACGCCTGCGACCAACAGCCATCCGCCCACTCCTCCAGACAGCAGGAACCCGAGCGGATCTGCGCCGATGAGTTGGCCGAGCGCGATGCCCAACACGGGCAACCCGGCCAGCACCGCCGCCGTGGTTCGGGCCCCAGCCATCCCGGCTTCGACACGCGCGGAGAAGCGCTCACGCTCGACGATGTCACGGTGCGCGGCACGCATCAGCGTCGCGATGGCCAGCCCGTGAGACTGCGCCAGCCGCCAGAACAGCGCCAACCGTTCCCAGTGCCCCGGCAGCCGTGATGTCCGGGCGAAGCTGCGGAGCCCCGCCGCGACGTCGGCACCCAGCCTGGCACGGGCGGCGACCGCGCGCAGGCTGCCTGCCACAGGACCGTCGACTTCCCGTGCGGCGATTTCGAACGCCGACACGGGGTGCGCGCCGATACGCAGTTCTCCGACGAGAATGTCGAGCGCGCCCTGCAACGCGGCGGCCTCCGCCTCGCGGGCCCGCCGAGCGTTCGTCCGTCGACGTCGAAGCGCAACCGTGCAGACCAGGATCGCGGTGGCAACGACGGCGGGGGCAGGCAGCAAAATCGCCGTGATCGTCGCAGGCACGCCCGCAAGTACTACGCCGGCAGCCCGGCGACGGGGCGCCCGCGGCGGCTCGAGTCGATGCCGCGTCGGGGCGATCACGACCGCGAACGCCAACGCCAGACCCGCGGTCAGCATCGCGCGTCCCGTCGTGCCAGCAATGCATCCAGATCATCTGCGCCGCTGCCGAATCCGCTGTCTGCGTGCCAGGCCGTCGCGACCTGGACCAGGCCGCTGTCGGTGCGCCGCAACACCGCTACTTCTTCCAGCCTCCGGTGACCGTCGCCGCTCCTACCGACATGCAGCAGCACCTGTACCGCAGCGGCGAGTTGACTGTGCAACGCGTAGCGGTCGAGGCCGCCGAGCGCCGCGAGCGCCTCGAGGCGGGCGGGTACCTCCGCGGGGTTGTTCGCATGCACAGTGCCCGCCCCGCCGTCGTGTCCCGTGTTCAGCGCAGCCAGCAGATCGACGACCTCGGCGCCTCGCACCTCGCCGACGACAATGCGGTCGGGACGCATCCGCAGTGCCTGACGTACCAGATCGCGCACGGTGATCTCGCCTACCCCTTCGATATTCGCGCATCTGGCAACCAGATTCACCAGGTGCGGGTGGCGCGGCTGCAACTCGGCGGCGTCCTCCACGCAGATGATTCGCTCCCCCGGCGCCACCGCGCCGAGCGCGGCCGACAGCAGTGTGGTCTTACCTGCGCCCGTACCGCCGGACACGAGGAACGCGAGCCGCGACCCGATGATCCGGTTGAGCAGGGCCGCGGCCTCGGTGGCGATCGTGCCTGCGCGGATGAGGGTCGGCAGGTCCTGTGTCGCGGGACGCAGCACGCGCAGCGACAGACACGTGCCGCCCTGGGCGATCGGCGCCAGAACTGCATGCAGCCGCACGGTGGTTCGGTCGGCGGCGGACACGATCAGCTGGCCGTCCACCCACGGTTGCGCCTCATCGAGGCGACGCCCGACGCTCGACGCCAGGCGCTGTGCCAGCCGCCGCACCGCGGCCTCGTCGGCAAATCGGATGGAACTGCGCCGCAACCCCTTTCCGTCATCGATCCATACCGCGTCGGGTGCCGTCACGAGAACGTCCGTCGTGCCTTCGGCGCTCAGCAGCGGTTCCAGAATTCCGACGCCCGTCAGCTCGGTCTGCAACACGCGCAGGTTGCTGAGCACCTCGGTGTCGCCGAGGACTCCCCCCGATTCGGCGCGGATCGCCGCGGCGACCACGTCGGGACGCAGCGGTGCGGACTCCGCGGCCAACCGCTCCCGCACCCGTTCGATCAGTGAGTCACTCACGACGCCTCCGCCGACGGGTGCTGCGCCAGCACTGAGAGCACCTGTCGCGCGGCGACGGTCAGCGGCGAACGCCGGCCGATCCGAAGTCCGCCGCGCTCCAGCATCACCGGCAGATTCGCCTGTGCCCGCATGGCCGCCAACAGCGGCACCCCGACGAGGCGCGCCACGTCGACCGCGCGCAGCCCGGCCGGTGACGGCCCGCGCACCACGAGGCCGATGTTGGGGTTGATCGCACCGAGCGCAGACGCGACCGCCGGCGCGGCGGCGCAGCTCCCGACATCGGCTGTCGCGACGATGACGACGAGATCGGCTGCGTCGATTACGGATTCGACCGACCCCGCCAGTCGGCGGGGACAATCGCAGATCACGGTTGCCCCGCCGCGCCTGCCGGCATCGATCACCGCGGCGAGCGGTCCCGGCTCGACCTCGTTGCCGGCCCGGACGCCCGACAGCACGCTCAGCCGGTCATGTCGGGGCAGTGCCTGGCGCAGGGCTGCGAAGTCCAACCGGCCGTGCTCCAACGCCAGATCGGGCCACCGCAGCCCCGGCGTGTCCTCGGCGCCGAGCACGAGGTCGATCCCGCCGCTCCACGGATCGGCGTCGACGAGAAGGGCCTCGGCCGACGCTTGGGCGAGGGCCGCAGCGAAGAGCGACGCGCCCGCGCCGCCGCGGGCGCCCATCACCGCGACGACCGCCCCACCCCGTTCGGCGTCACGGCCGGAGTCGGCGGCCTCGGACAGCGCGGCCACGAGTTGCGACTCGTCGGCCGGCAGCGACATCACGTGCTGGGCGCCGACCGCAATCGCTGTCTGCCAGTCCCCCGCGGTCGGCTCGTCGGGGCAGACCATGATGATGTGGCCGCGCCGCGGCAGACGCATGTCCGAGCACGCCGAGGCCCCCGCGACGTCGAGCAGAACGGCCGATGCGCCGGTCCACGCCTGTCTGCTCGGCGGACGGGCACCGTGAACAACGGCGAGGCCCGCGGCCGCCGCGACCCGGTCGACCGCGTCGCGCATCGCAATTCCAGCGACGATTGCCAGCGCGCCGTTGCTTGCTTTCACCAGCCCACAGTGCGGGTCCGGGGTGACCCGCGACCAGAGCGATCCGGCGATCTGTGGACTGGGCCTCAACTGTGGATGAACGTGTTCTAAGACACGCACCGAAAATGAGATTCCGCAACTATGCGGGACTTCCCCACCTATCCGACCAACGAAAAGGCTCGGAAAAAGGGACGACCCCCGCCAGGGGGGGAGGAGGCGGAGGTCGTCGTGTATCAGCCCCGGGGGGTCGGGCTGATGCACACCCGGCATAAGCCGAGTAATTCTCACTATACACACGGAAAGCCCGAGCGGCGCAAGTACCGGTTGCCATCAGAAGCAGTAGATGTCGCGCCGGCGGTACGTGCGACAGAACGTGTCGTGAACTGCCATTTTGACCGCTTGCGACGTTACCGGTGGTACTCGCACCCTATGCTGGGCGTCGTGACCGCAACGGATCCGGCGGCCGCGGGGGGTGACGCATCGAAGCCGGTGCCGAAATCCCCGCAGCCAGTTCGCACAGCGGCGTTCTTCGACCTCGATAAGACGGTAATTGCGAAGTCCAGCACACTGGCTTTCAGCAAACCCTTCTTTGATCAGGGGCTAATTAATAGACGTGCCGTACTCAAGTCCACCTACGCCCAGTTTCTCTTCCTGATGTCCGGTGCGGACCACGACCAGATGGACAGGATGCGCAACTACGTCACCAATATGTGCGCGGGCTGGGACGTCGAGCAGATCAAGTCGATCGTCAGTGAAACGCTGCATGACATCGTCGACCCGTTGGTCTTCGCCGAAGCCGCCAACCTGATCGCCGACCACAAACTGTGTGGCCGCGATGTCGTCATCGTGTCGGCCTCGGGCGAGGAGGTCGTCGCCCCGATCGCCAAGGCGCTCGGGGCCACCCATGCGATGGCGACCCGGATGGTCGTGGAGGACGGTAAGTACACCGGCGAGGTGGCCTACTACTGCTTCGGCGAAGGCAAGGCCGAAGCCATCCGTCAACTCGCCACAGCCGAGGGCTACGCGCTCGAGCACTGTTATGCCTACTCCGACTCGATCACCGATCTACCGATGCTCGAGACCGTCGGCCATCCGACCGTGGTGAATCCCGACCGCGGTCTGCGCAAAGAGGCCCTTGCCCGTGACTGGCGCGTCGTCGAGTTCTCCCGGCCCGTGCCGCTGCGCGACCGATTCCCGACCCCGTCGGGGGCGGCCGTGGCGACCACCGCTGCCGTCGGCCTCACCGCGCTGTTGGCCGGCGCTCTGACGTACTCGTTGCTGCGACGATTCGCCGTCTGAGTCCGACCTGTCGTAGTAGCTGACGTCGCGGCCGTAACGATCGAATTTCGCGTGCGATTCACCCTTGCTGTGACCGGGGTCACGGAGTACAAAGGAACCACGGAAGCCTGACGAGGCCAAGCTCGAGCCGGAAGAGAAGGCTCGATCTCCCGAGACAGGCTACCCAGCACGGATCCCGGCACCCACGCGGAGCTAAAGCCGCGGAATAGGCAAAAGTGTTGCGGGCCTGCGTACTTGCGAAGAGCGGACGGCCACGACGGCCCTTTGGGTGGGGTTGCAGTCGTAGCGCATCGCCAAGACGCCGAGGCCACCCACGCACACCTGATGGGCACGCTTGGTAACCGGAGTCCGTGCTAGCGGGCGGCGAGCCGAACACGTTTCGGAGTGCCGCCCGCTTTCATTTTGCTGACGCTTACTTCTTCGCGTTCTTCGCGCTCTCCGCAATCGACAGCGCCTCCCGTGCGCCCGCTCGAAGCGCCTCGCTGCTGAGCACCAACCAGGCCGCGAGCCCCTCGGGCGTGCCCGCCGCGAATCCCCGCGCCGCCGCGCGGTAGTCGCCGGAACGCTGCATCCAGAACACCTCGGGCACGCCGAGGCCATGCGGGTCCAGGCCGCTGGCGATGGTCACCAGGCGCGACACCCCGCGGGCCACCAGCCCGTCGGCGGTGCCGAACGGCGCCAGCGTCAAGAGTTCCCCGTGGGCCACCGCGGCGAGCACCGTAGCCGGCACGTCCGATTTGCCGGTGATCAGCTCGATCAACAACTCCAGCCTGGGTACGACGTCCGCGTCCGCGCGCGGCCTGCCCAGCTTGTCGTCGTCGACGAGGTCGGCGGCGGCCAGCGCATGCAATCGGGCCAGCGCCTGGCTCGGCGCCTTCTGCCAGACACCGACGAGCGCTGTGGCGCCGCCCTCCAGCGCCTCGGCCACCCGAAGGGCCCCCGCCAGCAGCGGATCCGGCTCGCCGTTGTCCTGCAGCTGCAGCGAGCCGCCCTCGAGGACGGCGGATGCCCGCGCAGCGCGCAGTGCCGCTTCGGCCGCGGTCGCGGGCCAACCCCGCAGGTTCGTGCGGTGACGATGCGCCTTGCCGAGCGCCTCGCGCGCCTCGTCGCCCGCCGCCGCGACACCGGGCAACTCGACAAGCGGTGCCAGTGGGTGCGACGTCATTCCGGCAAGGCTAGCGGCGCGCGCGGTGATAGCCCCTTCGGCATGGGTCAACAAGCCAGCGACGAAGCATCGGCGGTGACTAGGCTCACAGACATGTCGCAATCCCATGCCGATGGCCCAGCCACATATCCACCAGCCGACGACTTCGCCAAGCAGGCCAACGCGACCGCTGCGCTGTACGACGAGGCCGAGAAGGATCGCCTCGCGTTCTGGGCGGAACAAGCCAACCGGTTGTCGTGGGACACCCCGTTCGAAGAAGTTCTGGACTGGTCGGATGCGCCGGTCGCGAAGTGGTTCGTCGGCGGCAAGCTCAATGTCGCTTACAACTGCGTCGACCGGCACGTGGAGGCAGGCAACGGCGACCGGGTCGCGATCCGCTGGCAGGGTGAGCCGGCCGACGACAGCAGGGAGATCACGTATTCCGAGTTGTTGGCCGAGGTGTGCAAGGCGGCCAACGCCCTGACCGACCTCGGTTTGGTGGCAGGCGACCGCGTGGCGATCTACATGCCGATGCTGCCCGAGGCGATCGTGGCGATGCTGGCCTGCGCGCGCCTCGGCGTGCTGCACTCGGTGGTGTTCGCTGGGTTCTCCTCGTCGGCGCTCGCGGCGCGCATCGAGGACGCCGGGGCCAAACTCGTCATCACAGCAGACGGCCAGTTCCGGCGCGGCAAAGCCGCACCGTTGAAGGAATTCGTCGACGAGGCGGTGCAAGCGGTCACCGATGGCGGAAAAGACCCGGTGGAGCACGTTCTCGTGGTGCGCCGCACGGGAATCGACACGCCATGGACCGACGGCCGCGACCTGTGGTGGCACGAGACCGTCGACAACGCCTCCCCCGAGCACACACCGGAGGCATTCGACTCCGAGCACCCGCTGTTCTTGCTCTACACGTCAGGCACCACCGGCAAGCCGAAGGGCATCGTGCACACCTCCGGCGGCTACCTGACGCAGGCGTCCTACACCCACCACTACGTGTTCGACGTCAAGCCCGAAAGCGACGTCTATTGGTGCACAGCCGATATCGGCTGGGTCACCGGTCACACCTATATCGTCTACGGGCCGCTCTCCAACGGTGTAACCCAGGTGGTGTACGAGGGGACGCCGAATTCGCCCAACGAGCACCGGCACTTCGAGATCATCGAAAAGTACGGGGTGACAATCTATTACACCGCGCCAACGCTGATCCGGATGTTCATGAAGTGGGGTCGCGAGTTTCCCGATGCACACGACTTGTCCAGCTTGCGGCTGCTCGGCTCCGTCGGTGAGCCGATCAATCCCGAGGCTTGGCGCTGGTACCGGGATGCGTTCGGCGCCAACCGGACTCCCGTGGTGGACACATGGTGGCAGACCGAGACCGGCGCAATCATGATCTCTCCGCTGCCGGGCGTGACAACAGCCAAGCCCGGCTCTGCGATGACACCGTTGCCGGGTATCTCGGCGAAGATCGTCGACGAGGACGGCAATGACCTGGTGCCCGGCGCCGACGAGGCCGAGCACGTGACGGGCTATCTGGTGCTCGACCAACCGTGGCCGTCGATGCTGCGTGGCATCTGGGGCGACCCTGAGCGATACAAGGACACCTACTGGTCGCGCTACGCCAAGCAGGGCTGGTACTTCGCAGGCGACGGTGCGCGCGTCGACTCCGACGGTGACATCTGGGTGCTTGGCCGCATCGACGACGTGATGAACGTGTCGGGGCACCGAATCTCCACCGCGGAGGTGGAGTCGGCGCTGGTCGGTCACTCCGGCGTCGCGGAGGCGGCCGTTGTCGGCGCCAGCGACGAGACGACGGGTCAGGGCATCTGCGCGTTCGTCATCCTGGAGGCCCATGCCCCCGACAACGAGGGCATGGTGGAGGAGTTGCGCGAGCAGGTGGCCAAGGAGATCGGAAAGATCGCCCGGCCCCGCGAGATTCACGTCGTCCCGGAATTGCCGAAGACCCGCAGCGGAAAGATCATGCGGCGGCTGCTGCGCGACGTCGCCGAGGGTCGCGAGCTGGGCGACACGTCGACGCTGGTGGATCCGTCGGTGTTCGAGGCGATCCGCGCCGACAAGTAGCAGCTAGGCCGCCGGGGCCGTCCCGACGGGGGTGAAGCCCGAACCGGGCCGGTTCTTGGCGACGATGTCGGCCAGCTGCGTGTTGATCGACATCGCGACCGCCGGGGTGTGCAACGGGATGAACTTGACCACGCAGGTCGGCAGGTCCTCGGCGAATGCCCCGTGGATCATGCCGACCAGCCGGTTGTTGACGGTGACCGGCGCCCCCGAGTCGCCGGGCTGTCCACACACCTGGCTGACGATGGTCCCGGGGTCCTCGCCCGGTCCCCACACCACACCGCACGAGTAGCCGGTGGTGCGGCCCAGCTTGCACGCGACGTCGCCGGTGACCGGGTCGGGCCCGATGCCGTCGATCTGGAAGTTGTCGACGTTGTTGGTCGGCGTGACCTTCTGCGGATCGAACTGGATGACCGCATAGTCGAGGGCGTCGTTGCCCGCCACCATCGTGCCCAGGACCCCGCTGCCTTCAGCCCCCTCGGCGCCTACCTGCGCACCGGGTCCGCCGCAGTGGGCGGAGGTGAACCCGATCAGGTTGCCGCGGTTGTCGTTGCCGATGGCGGTCAGCGTGCACAGAGTGTCGCCGTTGACGACCAGCCCCGACCCGCCGCCGAGGGTGACCGGCTCGTCGGCGTGCGCCGCCGCCGTCGTCGGTGTCATTGCCGCGACCGCCGTCACGGTGGCGGCGGCCAAACGCAGGAGCCAGCGGTGCCCGGTCCTCAAACCCATCCCCTATCGACGTCCCGACCGCCTACTCGACTGTGCGCCCCACTCTATCGTTCGGCCGGGATCGTCTCCGCCGACGCCACATGGCAACATGATTTCGAAGTGACAACGAATCGGGAGGACCGTCCGTGAGCAGTGGCGACCGGAAGAATGGCGTACCGACCACCGTGACCTCGATACCGTTGGTCGATCCGCATGCTCCCAAGCCCGATCCGTCGATCGGCGACCTCGTCAAGGACGCGACGGCGCACGTGTCGACCCTGGTGCGCGCGGAGGTCGAGTTGGCCCGCGCGGAGATCACCCGCGACGTCAAGAAGGGCCTGACCGGCAGCGTCTACTTCATCCTCGCGCTCGTCGTGCTGTTCTACTCGACGTTCTTCTTCTTCTTCTTCGTCGCCGAGTTGCTCGACACCTGGTTGTGGCGGTGGGTGGCGTTCCTGATCGTCTTCGGCGTGATGGTCGTCGTCACGGCCGCCTTCGCGCTCCTCGGTTACCTCAAGGTGCGCCGCATTCGCGGTCCGCAGGAGACGATCGCGTCGGTCAAGGAGATCCCGGAGGCGCTGACCCCCGGCCACGACAAGGCGAAGGCGTTGGACACCTCTGCGGACGGAAAGGCCGCGGCCAACCCGACCGCGGACCCGTCCGGCTGGTAATGGGACGGAGCCGCGCCGGCGGCGACATCGGACGGAGCCGCGCAGGCGGCGACATCGGACGGCTGCCCAATCCGTCGATTGTCCGCATCGACGGGCCGTGGCGACATCTCGAGGTGCACGCCAACGGCATCCGCTTCCACGTGGTGGAGGCCGAGGCGAAGCCCGACGAGTCCGCCGTGCAGCTGACCGAGCGGCCGTTGGTGATCCTGTTGCACGGGTTCGGCTCGTTCTGGTGGTCGTGGCGTCATCAGCTGCGCGGCCTGCGCAACTCCCGCGTTGTCGCGGTCGACCTGCGCGGGTACGGCGGTAGCGACAAGCCGCCGAGAGGCTACGACGGCTGGACGCTCGCCGGCGACACCGCGGGTCTGGTCCGCGCGCTCGGCCACCCCTCGGCGACGCTGATCGGCCACGCCGACGGTGGGCTGGTCTGCTGGGCCACATCGGTTCTGCACCCGCGCATGGTGAGCGCGATAGCGGTGATCAGCTCCCCACATCCCGCCGCGCTGCGCACCTCGACGTTGATCAGTCGCGACCAAGGCCGCGCCCTTCTTCCCTGGATGCTGCGCTATCAACTGCCGATCTGGCCCGAACGGTCACTGACACGGCACAACGCGGCCGAGCTGGAGCGGTTGGTCCGCAGCCGTGCAGGTGCACAATGGATTGCATCGCAAGACTTTTCCGAAACAATCGCCTGGATGCGGCAGGCGATTCAGATTCCGTCGGCCGCTCACTCGGCGCTGGAGTACCAGCGGTGGGCGGTGCGCAGCCAGGCAAAGAGCGAAGGCAGGCGCTTCATGCGGTTGATGAAGCGACCGCTGACCGTGCCGATGCTGCACATCCGCGGCGACGCCGACCCGTACGTGCTGGCCGACCCGGTGCAGCGCACCCAGCAGTACGCGCCGCAGGGGCGCTACGTATCCATCGCCGGGGCAGGGCATTTCGCCCATGAGGAAGCGCCCGACGAGGTCAACGCCCAGCTGGCGCGCTTCTTGGATCGCGGTTAGGCGTTCACGCAGGTTCCGGTTGCGACCGGCACGGTGTTGCCGATTCGGCCGAGTTGGTGGCCGACCTCTCTGGTGGTCAACACGAATCCGGTCTCCGCATCGTCCACCGCGGCGCCGAATACCACGCCGAGCACTTGGCCCTGGCGGTCGATCATCGGTCCGCCCGAATTACCTTGCCGGACAGTACCTCTGATTGTGTAGACCTCACGATCGACGGTCTTGGTCTTGTAGATGTCGGGCCCTTTGAGCTCGATCGTCTCGCGCACCCGGGCAGGGGTGGCCTGGAAGTCGCCGCCCCCGGGGTAGCCGAGCACGAGCGCGTCGGTGCCGCTCTTGGCCGGCTCCTGCGCGAACTGCAGTGGCGCCGAAGGCAAGTCGGGCACGTCGAGGATCGAAATGTCGGCGTCGGGGTCGTAGGACACCACCTTCGCGTCATACGTCTGGCCGTCCGCCTCCACCGTCACCGTCTCCGCTCCCGCGACGACGTGTGCGTTGGACATAACCCGATTGGGCGCGACGACGAAACCCGTTCCCTCCAGGACTTTTTGGCATCCGGGTGCGACGCCGCGGATCTTGGCGATGCTCGGGCGAACGGCTGCGACGACAGGATCGTTGATCAACGTCGCGTCCGGCGCGTCGACGTTGGCGATCGGAGTTCGGCCGAACGGCTGCAGGACATCCGGCAGGCCGGACGTGTCCAGCAGTGCCTTGAGCCGATTCGGCACCGCCTTCAGCCACGGCGGCGCCACCGAGTCGACCTGGCTGAGCACCTTGGATCCGCGGACCGCAGCGGCCAGGTTCGGTTGGTTGGTCGACGTCAGCGGGGTGGCGAGCAGATACGCCACGACCGCGACGGCGAGGACCATCACGCCCACACCAATGACCGAGTCGACCATCCGGAGCCCTGGATTGCGGATCGCACCGCGCACGGCACGGCCCAGCACGACGCCTGCGATCTCGCCGATGACGACCAGACCGAGGATCAAGAACAGGGTGATGAACAACTGCGTCCGGGTGCCGGTGAAATGGGTGACGATGTGCGGCGCCAGCAGCACCCCTGCCACCGCGCCGAGCACCACGCCGATGAAGGAGAGCAGCGAGCCGAGTGCGCCCGACCGCCAACCCGAGATCGCGGCAACACAGGCGACCGCGAGCACGGCCATGTCGAGCCACTGCGACGACGTCATAGTTGTCCCTCCCCGTCGGTCCCATCATGACCGACGAGGGCCATCGCGTCGTCCAACTCCCGCACGTCGTCGGTGTTCCACGGCACGCTCCACCCCGCAACGTCGAGCATCGCCGATATCACCTGGCCGGTGAAACCCCAGACCAGCATCTCGTTGAGTAGGAACGCGGGGCCGGCGAGGCGCCGCGTGTTCTCCTTGCGGTACACCATCAGTCGGTTCTCGGGGTTGATGAACGCGCGTACCGGGACCCGGGCCACGATCGCCGTCTCGGATTCGTCGACGACGGCCACCGGGCCGGGGTCGGGTGAGTACGCGAGCACAGGCACGACGTGGAAGCCCGACGGCGGGATGAACATCTTCTCCAACGTCGCCAGCGGTTGCAGTCGTTCGATGTCGATGCCGGTCTCCTCGTTGGCTTCCCGCAGGGCGGTGTCGACCGGACCTTCGTCACCGGGGTCGGCCGCTCCGCCGGGAAAGGCCGCCTGCCCCGCGTGATGGCGCAGCGTCGACGCCCGGACGGTCACCAACAGGTCGGCGTCGTCGGGCAGGCCGCCCGTCGTTGCGTGCTGCGGCCCCGAGAAAAGCGCAAGGACGGCGGCGTCCCGGCCACCGCCGGTGATCGCTGCCTTCGCATTGGCGGCGCTCACCAGCGCCAGCAACTCGGCGGGGACCCGACGTCGGTACGCCTTCCTGACCGCGTCAGCATTGTCCACAAGGGGTTTCAGCCAGGCCGGAGCGGCGCCGGGCGTCAGCCGACTCCGGTTGCTCTGCGAGCTCACCCCGGCACTCCTATCTCTGGATCGACCGCAGCGGCGACCTCGTCGGCATTGGCGAACGAACGCGGCAGGATCTGGGCAACGCTACCGTCCGGCCGCAGCACGACGGTCGCGGGCATCACGTTGGGTACCTGCAACGCAGCCGCGATCAGACGCCGTCCGTCCTGCAGAGTGGGTAGGTGTACGCCCAGCTCGGCCAGCCGCAGCAGCGCGGCCGTCTCGTTCTCGTCCTGGTGAACGGTCACCACCGTCACGGCTGGACCGACGCGGCGCTGGTATTCCGCCATCGCCGGAAGTTCCTCGGCGCACGGCGCGCACCAGTACGCCCAGAGGTTCAGCACCACCGCGCGCCCGGCCAGCGCCCTGGCGACATCGACCTCGGTACCGTTCCCGGCGCACCCGACCGTGATGCCGCGCAGCTTGGGCGGACCCTCGCCGGTTCCGGCCGCGGGACACGGCTGCAGGTCGGCGCGCGCCCTCGGACCCGCCAGCGCCTCGGGAGTGTCGGCGTCGCGGCGCTCCCTCGACACCCGTTCGGAGCCGCCGCCGCTGCGCTCGCCGTTGTCGAGTTGCATCCACAGCCCGGCCGCCAACGCGACGACGACGGCAAGTACCGCCACGGTCCATCGCGTCGATCTGGTCATGACGAAGTAAAGCGGGTCGGCTAGAGCCCGGCCAGCGCCAGCAGATGCTCCGTTTCCGGACCTTTGACAAGCGGTGCCGCGACCAGCGGATCAGTCGGCCCCGTGCCGTAGGACGGACAGTCCTTGGCCAGCACGCACACGCCGCACGCCGGCTTGCGCGCATGGCACACACGGCGGCCGTGGAAGATCACCCGGTGGCTCAGATCGGTCCACTCCTTGCGCTCGATCAGCTCGCCGACCGCGTGTTCGACCTTGACCGGATCCTCCAGCTCCGTCCACCGCCACCGGCGGACCAGCCTGCCGAAGTGGGTGTCGACGGTGATGCCCGGTAGGCCGAACGCGTTCCCGAGGATCACGTTGGCGGTCTTGCGGCCGACGCCGGGCAGCGTGACGAGCTCCTCCATGGTGGCGGGGACCTCGCCGTCGAAGCGCTCGACGAGTTCCTGACCGAGCCGGATCAAGGAGTTGGCCTTGTTCCGATAGAACCCGGTCGGCCGGACCATTTCTTCGAGTTCCGTGCGATCTGCCTGTGCATAGTCCTCGGCGGTGCGGTACTTCGCGAACAACGCCGGGGTGGTGAGGTTGACGCCCTTGTCGGTGCTCTGCGCCGAAAGGATGGTCGCCACCGTCAGCTCCAGCGGGTTGGTGAAGTCCAGTTCGCAGTACACATGCGGAAAGGCTTGCGCCAGTGTGCGGTTCATGCGTCGGGCCCGTCGAACCAGCCCGGTGCGGGTTTCGTTGTCCCACTTGCGCGACGACGCGCGCCGGACCGGTTTGACCTGCGTCGGATGGTCGGTCGACGACTTTGCAACAGCCACGCTGCCAGCGTACTGAGCGCGCCGACAACGGATGCTGCGACCGGTGGTAATTCGTGATCCCACCGAGACCTTCGCCGTGTTAACTACCTGCTTGTGTCGTGGTTGCTCGTGGTGTTGATCCCGGGGTTGCTGATGCTCGCCACCATGGGGCTGCAGCGCCTCGAGTCGAGCCTGAACGGCGACGCTGTCTCGGCCACCGACGTCACCGAGTTCTTGGACCACGCACAGGCCCATGATGTCCGCACGCTGGTCCGCGAGGGGATGCCGGAGGCGCTCGACGGGATGCACCGCCGCCTGCGCGACCGCGTCTGCGAACCCGAGATCGCCAAGCTGTACCTCACCGACGACGAATGGTCGGATTTGCCAACTCCGCACGATACGGACAAGGTTGCGAATACTGGATTTCGGCCGTCCCGGCATGCGAATCGTGTGTAGCGTGGCTAGGCACGAAAAGACCAGCGTTTAGACTGACTTTGCGAACCGGTTAGAGGTCTGCGCGCGCATGTCATATCACTCAACAGCTTAAGAGGGGCAACGTGGACGAGATCCTGGCCAGGGCCGGAATCTTCCAGGGAGTCGAGCCGAGCGCCGTATCCGCGCTGACGAAGCAACTGCAGCCTGTCGACTTCCCGCGGGGACACACCGTGTTCGCCGAGGGTGAGCCCGGCGATCGGTTGTTCATCATCATCTCTGGCAAGGTGAAGATCGGCCGCCGGTCGCCGGACGGACGCGAGAACCTGCTCACCATCATGGGCCCGTCGGACATGTTCGGTGAGCTGTCGATATTCGACCCGGGCCCGCGAACATCGAGCGCGACGACCATCACCGAGGTGCGCGCGGTTTCGATGGACCGCGACGCCCTTCGGGCGTGGATCGCCGATCGTCCCGAGATCGCCGAGCAGCTGCTGCGGGTGTTGGCCCGCCGCCTGCGTCGCACCAACAACAACCTCGCCGACCTGATCTTCACCGACGTTCCCGGCCGGGTGGCCAAGCAGCTGCTGCAGTTGGCGCAGCGCTTCGGCACGCAGGAGGGCGGCGCACTTCGGGTGACCCATGACCTCACCCAGGAGGAGATCGCCCAACTGGTGGGTGCGTCGCGCGAGACCGTCAACAAGGCGCTCGCCGATTTCGCCCATCGCGGCTGGATCCGCCTCGAGGGCAAGAGCGTGCTGATCTCCGACAGCGAGCGCTTGGCCCGCCGAGCCCGTTAGCGATTTCGGCGCGGCTGGTCACGCTCAGCGTGACTGCGCGCGCCGAAATCACTCAGGTGCGCAAGTAGTCGAGCTGCGCTTGCACGCTCCATTCCGCGTAGTCCCACAGCTTTTCGTCGACATCGGTGTAGACGTGTTCGACGACCTGGCGTGCTGTCGCGTCGTCGCCGAGAATCCGTAGCGCGCCACGCACCTGCTCGAGCCGTTCCTCGCGGTGCGCCAGGTACATCGCCGTCACGGCCTCGATGTCGGGGAGGTCGGGTCCGTGCCCGGGCAGCACGGTTCGGCGGCCGAGGCCCCTCAGCCGGTGCAGGGAGTCGAGGTACTCGTCGAGAGCGCCATCCTCTTTGTCGATCACCGTCGTGCCCTGACCCAGCACGGTGTCGGCGGTGAGCACGGCGTCGTCGAGGACGAAGGACAGTGAGTCCGCGGTGTGACCGGGGGTCGCCATCACCTTGATGCGCAGCCCTGCGGCGTCGATCGCCTCGCCGTCGGACAGCGGGCCGCCGAGGCCGCGCAGGAATCCGCTGCCGACCGCGCGGACCACCGCCCCGGTGCGCTCGACGATCTTGTCGATGGCGCCGGTGTGGTCGTCGTGTTTGTGGCTGATCAGCACCAGCGGGATCTTGCCGAGCCCGGCGATATTGGCGATGTGCTCGTCGCGGTCGGGTCCAGGGTCGACGATCACCATCTCGTCGCTGCCCTTGCCGCGCAACACCCAGGTGTTGGTCCCGTCCAGCGTCAACGGCCCGGGGTTGTTGCACAGCAGCACCGACGCCGTCTCGGTGACCGGTCTCAGCAGTCCGTAGGCGGGATGCTGCACGTCGCTCACGCGACCTCCGCCCAATCGTCGCTCACGCGACCTCGACGATCAGCTCTACCTCAACCGGTGCGTTCAACGGCAACTCCGACACCCCGACCGCCGACCGGGCGTGTGCGCCCGCGTCCCCGAAGACCTCGCCGAGAAGCAGCGAGGCGCCGTTGATGACGCCCGGCTGGCCGCCGAACCCCGGCGCCGAGGCGACGAAGCCGACGACCTTAACGATGCGGACGATCGAGTCGAGGCCGACGAGCGAGTCGACGGCGGCCAGCGCGTTCAGCGCGCAGATGCGCGCCAGCTCCTTACCCTGCTCGGCATCGACGTCGGCGCCGACCTTGCCCGTCGCCGCCATCTCGCCGGCCACCATGGGCACCTGCCCCGAGGTGTAGACGAGGTTGCCCGTCTGCACCGCAGGCACGTAGGCCGCGACCGGCTTGACCGCAGACGGCAGCTCGATGCCCAGTTCGGACAGCCTCGCCGTCCAGCTCATTTGGGCCGCTTCAAGTAGGCGACGTGCTGCTCGCCGGTCGGTCCGGGCAGCACCGAGACCAGCTCCCAGCCGTCCTCGCCCCATTGATCGAGGATCTGCTTGGTGGCATGGGTCAGCAACGGGACCGTGGCGTACTCCCAGCGGGTGGCTTCGCTCATGTGGCTGAGCTTATCGGGCGGTCCGCGGGCCTTGGCTAGCATGCAGAGATGGCTACCGAAGCGAACGACCGCAAGGGGGTCGGCTGGCCGTCACGCCTGACGAAGGCACGGCTGCACTTCGTCACCGGCAAGGGCGGGACCGGCAAGTCGACGATCGCGGCATCCCTGGCGCTGGCGCTCGCCGCCGGCGGCCGAAAGGTGCTGTTGGTCGAAGTCGAAGGGCGCCAAGGCATTGCGCAGCTCTTCGACGTTCCGCCGCTGCCCTACGAGGAAGTGAAGATCGCGACAGCCGACGGTGGCGGGGCGGTCAACGCGCTGGCCATCGACATCGAAGCGGCGTTCCTCGAGTACCTGGACATGTTCTACAACCTCGGGTTGGCGGGCCGGGCCATGCGCCGCATCGGCGCCGTCGAGTTCGCGACCACGATCGCGCCGGGCCTGCGCGACGTGCTCCTAACCGGCAAGATCCGAGAGATCGTCACCCGCGCCGAGAAGGGGAAGCAGAACGTCTACGACGCAGTGGTGGTCGATTCGCCGCCGACCGGACGCATCGCGCGCTTCCTCGACGTCACCAAGGCGGTGTCCGATCTGGCCAAGGGCGGCCCCGTGCACTCGCAGGCCGAGAGCGTCGTCAAGGTGCTGCATTCCGATCTGACGGCGATCCATCTGGTGACCCTGTTGGAGGCGCTGCCGATGCAGGAGACGCTGGAGGCGATCGACGAGTTGCACGATCTCGATCTGCCCATCGGCAGCGTGATCGTCAACCGGAACATCCCCGCCTACCTGTCGCCGGAGGCACTGGCCAAGGCCGCAGAGGGTGACATCGACGCCGACACCGTGCGCAGCGACCTCACGAAAGTGGGAATCACGCTGTCGGACAGCGACTTCGCCGGCCTGCTGACCGAAGCCATCCAGCATGCGACGCGGATCACTGCGCGCGCAGAGACCGCTGAGCAGCTCGACGCGATCAAGGTCCCGAGGCTCGAGCTGCCCGCGATACCCGATGGCGTCGACCTCGGCAGCCTCTACGAGCTCGCCGAAGCGCTGAACAATCAAGGGGTCAGATGAGCACCACACCTCCCGCGCTCGACATGGCGGCGATATTGTCCGATACCTCCAACCGCGTCGTGGTCTGTTGCGGCGCAGGCGGAGTCGGCAAGACCACGACCGCCGCTGCGATGGCCATGCGCGCCGCCGAGTACGGCCGCACCGTCGTCGTGCTGACCATCGATCCGGCCAAACGGCTCGCGCAGGCGCTCGGCATCAAGGATCTCGGCAACGTTCCGCAACGGGTGCCGCTGGCTCCCGAGGTGTCTGGTGAACTGCACGCGATGATGCTCGACATGCGCCGCACGTTCGACGAGATGGTGATCCAATACTCCGGACCCGAACGCGCGCAAGCGATTCTGGACAACCAGTTCTATCAGACGGTTGCCACCTCGCTCGCAGGCACGCAGGAGTACATGGCGATGGAGAAGCTCGGTCAGCTGCTGGCCGAGGACCGATGGGATCTGGTGGTCGTCGACACCCCGCCGTCGCGCAATGCGCTGGACTTCCTCGACGCTCCCAAGCGGCTGGGCGGCTTCATGGACAGCAGGCTGTGGAAGCTGCTTCTGGGCCCTGGCCGCGGTATCGGAAAGCTGGTCTCGGGAGCGATGGGCCTCGCGATGCGGGCGCTGTCGACGGTGCTGGGTTCGCAGATGCTGTCGGACGCCGCGGCGTTCGTGCAGTCGCTTGACGCCACGTTCGGCGGCTTCCGGGAGAAGGCCGACCGCACGTATGAACTGCTGAAGCGCCGCGGCACGCAGTTCGTCGTGGTCTCCGCCGCGGAACCCGACGCGTTGCGCGAAGCCTCGTTCTTCGTCGACCGACTGTCCGAAGAACACATGCCGCTGGCGGGGCTGATCCTCAACCGGACCCACCCGACGCTGTCATCGCTTCATGCGGACAAGGCGGCAGAGGCCGCCGATGCGCTGGCCACCGACGATCCCGACTCGTTGACCGCCGCGGTGTTGCGGATCCACGCCGAGCGGGCCGAGACAGCCAAACGCGAAATTCGGTTGTTGGCGCGCTTCACCGGCGCCAACCCGCACGTGTCGATCGTGGGCGTGCCGTCACTGCCGTTCGACGTGTCGGATCTGGACGCGCTTCGGGCGATCGCCGATCAGATCACCGGCGAGGCAGAGGCCGCTTAAACGGCACTGCGATGTTTGCGCTGGCCGGCGAAGAAGTCGGCCCAGGAAACGACCTCGGGGTGCTGCTTGAGCAGTGCGCGGCGCTGGCGCTCCGTCATGCCACCCCACACCCCGAACTCCACGCGGTTGTCGAGCGCGTCGGCCCCGCATTCCAGGATGACCGGGCAGTGCCTGCAGATGACTGCGGCTTTGCGCTGGGCCGCGCCGCGGACGAACAATTCGTCGGGGTCGGCCTGGCGGCATCGAGCCTGGGAAACCCAGGCGATCCGGGCCTCGGCCTCGGCGCCTTGGACCAAACCGGCGGGCAGAGAAGAGGTAGTTGTCCTGCGCGCAACTGGCCGTGTGCTCGACACCAGCGTTTCCCCTTAAGTCCAGCCGCCGTGACTTGACGGCTCAGTCCCTCGGTGTAGAACGCTGATGCGATCTACGCCACATTGCGCAGGTCTTTGTTACCTGAATCGCACTGTAGGTACAAGCTAGGTGGTCACAGGGTATTTACGCAACAGTTTGTTTGCCCCCTTTTTGGGACAACCGTCCAGACTCGCCGATACCCACCTTCGCAAAATGGACCCCGAGGCCCTTTATCCTGGCAATCTGGCGCCGTCGAGGCGAGACTGAGCGCTGCGCTAGTTATTCTGTACGGCATGCCGGAGCGCCCGCCGAATCGACCGCCGGCGACGGTCACGGTTATCAAGCTCGCGTGGTGTTGCCTGTTGGCCAGTGTGGTGGCCGCAGCCCTCATGTTCCCCGTCGTCGGTGGCGTCGGCCTGATGTCCAACCGCGCCTCCGATGTGGTTGCTAACGGATCGGCTCAGCTCGTCGAGGGTGAGGTGCCCGGGGTGTCGACGATGGTCGACGCCAAGGGCAACGTCATCGCCTGGCTGTATTCGCAGCGCCGGTTCGAGGTGCCCACCGACCAGATCGCCAACACCATGAAGCTCGCGATCGTGTCGATCGAGGACAAGCGGTTTGCCGAGCACAACGGCGTCGACTGGAAGGGCACGCTGACGGGCTTGTCGGGCTACATGGCCGGCGACGCCGACACCCGCGGCGGCTCGACGATCGAACAACAGTATGTGAAGAACTACCAGCTGCTGGTGATCGCGCAGACCGACGCGGAGAAGCGGGCCGCGGTCGAGACGACGCCTGCCCGCAAGCTGCGCGAGATCCGGATGGCGCTGACGCTGGACAAGACGTTCACCAAGCCCGAGATCCTCACCCGCTATCTGAATCTGGTGTCGTTCGGCAACAACGCGTTCGGCATCCAGGACGCCGCACAGACCTACTTCGGCATCAATGCCTCGGAGCTGAACTGGCAGCAGTCGGCCCTGCTCGCGGGCCTGGTGCAATCCACGAGCACCCTGAACCCGTACACGAACCCCGACGGCGCGCTGCAGCGTCGCAACCTGGTGCTCGACACGATGATCGAGAACATCCCGCAGGAAGCCGACGCGCTGCGCGCTGCCAAGGAACAACCCCTTGGGATCCTGCCGCAGCCCCAGGAACTGCCGCGCGGCTGCATCGCCGCGGGCGATCGCGCGTTCTTCTGCGACTACGCGCTGGACTACCTCGCCCGCGCGGGTATCAGCAAGGAACAGGTGGCCAGGGGCGGCTATCTGATCAAGACCACGCTCGACCCGGACGTGCAGGCGCCGGTGAAGAGCGCGATCGACGGCATCGCGAGCCCCGACATCCAGGGCATCGCCAGCGTCATGAGCGTGATCAAGCCCGGCAAGGAATCCCATCCGGTGCTGGCGATGGCCAGCAACCGCACGTACGGCCTGAACCTCGATGCCGGCGAAACCATGCAGCCGCAACCGTTTTCGCTCGTCGGCGACGGCGCAGGTTCGGTGTTCAAGGTGTTCACCGTCGCCGCGGCGCTCGATATGGGCATGGGCATCAACGCGCAACTGGATGCGCCCAGCCGGTTCGAGGCCAAGGGCCTCGGCAGCGGCGGCGCGCGGGGCTGCCCGCCCGCGACATGGTGCGTGCAGAACGCGGGCAACTACCGCGGCTCGATGAACATCACCGATGCGCTGGCGACCTCGCCCAACACCGCGTTCGCGAAGCTGATCTCGCAGGTGGGCGTGCAGCGCACCGTCGACATGGCGGTCAAGCTGGGTCTGCGGTCCTACGCGCTGCCCGGCACGGCCCGCGCGTACGACCCGGAGAGCAACGAGAGCCTCGCCGACTTCGTCAAGCGGCAGAACCTCGGCTCGTTCACACTCGGCCCGATCGAGGTCAACGCCCTTGAGTTGTCCAACGTCGCGGCCACCCTGGCCTCCGGCGGCACGTGGTGCCCGCCAAACCCGATCGACAAGGTCTTCGACCGGCACGGCACCGAGGTGTCGGTGACGACGGAGACCTGCGAGCAGGTGGTGCCAGAAGGGCTGGCAAACACGCTGGCCAATGCGCTGAGCAAGGACGACCAAGGCGGCGGTACCGCGGCCGGTTCGGCCGGATCCGTCGGCTGGGACCTGCCGATGTCGGGCAAGACGGGTACGACCGAGGCGCACCGGTCCTCAGGCTTCCTCGGCTTCACCAACACCCTGGCGGCCGCCAACTACATCTACGACGACTCCGCCACGCCCGGTGAACTGTGCTCGTTCCCGCTGCGCCAGTGCGGTTCGGGAAACCTGTTCGGCGGCAACGAACCCGCCCGCACGTGGTTCACCGCGATGAAGCCGATCGCCAACAACTTCGGACCCGTCGCGCTGCCCCCGACCGACCCGCGCTTCGTCGACGGGGCGCCGGGCTCGCGGGTGCCGAGCGTTTCCGGAATGTCTCAGGACCTGGCGCGGCAGCGGCTCAGGGAGGCCGGCTTCCAGGTGGCCGACCAGGCCTCCTCGGTCAACAGCGCGTCGTCGGCCGGCACGGTTGTCGGCACCTCGCCCTCAGGCCAGACGGTGCCGGGGTCGATCGTCACCCTTCAGGTCAGCAACGGCATCCCGCCACCACCTCCGCCGCCGCCGGAGGGCCAGATCCCTGGTCTGCCGCCGGTCGCGGGATCGACGGTCGTCGAGATCCCGGGCCTGCCGCCGATCACCGTCCCGATCCTCGGCCCGCCGCCACCCGCGCCGCCGCCCCCGCCTTAGGCGCCGCGGGGCAGTAGGCTGCCACCATGCCCGCCCCTTCGACCCTGAAGAAGTCCGCTGCTGTCGCCGCAGGCACGCTCGCGGCCGGGATCGGCTACGCGTCGATCATCGAACGCAACGCGTTCGTCACCCGCGAGGTGACCATGCCGGTGCTGTCGCCGGGATCCACCCCGCTGCGGGTGCTGCACATCAGCGACATCCATATGCGGCCCGGCCAGCGGCGTAAGCAGGCGTGGTTGCGCGAGTTGGCGACCCTGCAGCCCGACCTGGTGGTCAACACCGGCGACAACCTGGCGCATCCGAAGGCCGTGCCCGTCGTCGTACAGACGCTCGGTGACCTTCTGTCGGTGCCCGGGGTCTTCGTGTTCGGGAGCAACGACTACTTCGCGCCGCGGCTGAAGAACCCGGCCAACTACCTGACCAACCCGGCGCACCGCTCGTTCGGACAGCCGCTGCCGTGGCAGGACCTCCGTGCGGCGTTCACCGAGCGCGGTTGGCTCGACATGACGCACACCCGCCGTGAATTCGAGGTGGCCGGGCTTCGGATCGCCGCGGCCGGCGTCGACGATCCGCACCTCAAACGGGACCGCTACGAGACGATCGCGGGTCCTGCGGACGTGACGGCGAATCTGCGGCTGGGCCTGACGCACTCGCCGGAGCCGCGGGTGCTCGACCGCTTCGCCGCCGACGGCTACCAGCTCGTGATGGCCGGCCACACCCACGGCGGCCAACTCTGCCTGCCGTTCTACGGTGCCATCGTCACCAACTGCGACCTGGACCGGTCACGGGCGAAGGGGGCCTCGCGGTGGGGTGCTGACACCGCGTTGCACGTCTCGGCAGGCATCGGCACCTCGCCGTTCGCACCGCTGCGATTCTGCTGTCGGCCGGAGGCGACGCTGCTGACCCTGGTCGCCGCGCCGACCGGGGGCCGCGACGCCGGGACGCGGGTGGGGCAAACCCATCCGGCCGCATCGGTGCGGTGACCGACGCGCCGACCAGTGCGGCCCGCACCCAGCCACGCGAGTGGGTGGACAACGCCGTCCGGCTGATCGAGGCCGACGCCCGGCGCAGCGCCGACACCCATCTGCTGCGCTATCCGCTTCCGACGGCCTGGTGCGACGGTGTCGACGTCGAGCTGTATCTCAAGGACGAGTCGACACATATCACCGGCAGCCTCAAGCACCGGTTGGCGCGCTCGCTGTTCCTCTATGCGTTGTGCAACGGATGGATCGAAGAGACCACCACCGTCATCGAGGCGTCATCGGGCTCGACTGCGGTGTCCGAGGCGTACTTCGCGGCGCTCATCGGCGTGCCGTTCATCGCGGTGATGCCCGCCTCGACGAGCGCCTCGAAAATCAAGCTGATCGAATCACAAGGCGGCCGTTGCCATTTCGTGGCGGAATCGTCGCAGGTGTACGACGAGGCGGAGCGGCTGGCCGAAGAAACCGGGGGTCACTACCTGGATCAGTTCACCAACGCCGAGCGCGCCACCGACTGGCGCGGCAACAACAACATCGCCGAGTCGATCTTTCTGCAGATGGACAAGGAGAGCCATCCGGTTCCGGAGTGGATCGTCGTCGGAGCAGGCACCGGAGGCACCTGCGCGACCATCGGCAGATACATCCGCTACCGTCGCCACCCCACCCGGTTGTGTGTGGTCGACCCGGAGAACTCGGCGTTCTTCCCCGCCTACGCGCAAAACCGCGGCGACGTCGTGACCGGCATGTCGTCGCGGATCGAGGGCATCGGCAGGCCACGCGTCGAGCCGTCGTTTCTGCCGGATGTCGTCGATCGGATGTTCGCAGTTCCCGACGCCGCTTCGATCGCGGCGGCACACCACGTCAGCCGGGTGCTTGGCCGGCGGGTCGGGCCGTCGACCGGAACGAACCTGTGGGGCGCGTTTCGTCTGCTTGCAGAAATGGTCGCCGAAGGACGCAGCGGATCTGTCGTCACTCTGATCGCCGACAGCGGCGACCGCTACACCGACACCTACTTCAGTGCCGAGTGGCTGGAGAGCGCCGGGCTGGATCCGTCAGCGGCGGCCGAGGTGCTCGTCGAGTTCGAGCGGTCGGGCCGCTGGCCCTGAGCATCGCCGTCCCTGGTGAGGGGGCCGTCGGAGGTCAGGAACAGCCACAGCGCGGCCAGGGCGAAGAAACCCACGTAGATTGAGGCTCCCAATCCAGTCATCTCGCGCCTCGCTTACACCGATGGTGCGGCTATTTGCCGTCATTGTGCATAACGACACCGACAAACCGGATCCTTCCCGCGGCGTGGCGTGACCCACGTCGCTCAATCGTGATCTCGGCCGTTGAGCGGCCGTTATCGATTTGGCGGCAGCCACCGCGGGTGCGATACGCTGTCGTGGCTTCACGCGGGGTGTGGCGCAGCTTGGTAGCGCGCTTCGTTCGGGACGAAGAGGTCGTGGGTTCGAATCCCGCCACCCCGACGCGTGTGTCCGGTACCGGTCAGGTGGTCCGGACGTCGAGACGTTGAGTGCCGATGACCGACAGCAGGCGAAGCGCCTCCTCTGAGGGCGACCCCGGCTCGGCGGTGTAGATGACCACTCGCTGGTCGGCGTCGGCGACGTCGAGTACATCGCAGTTGACCGTGACGGGCCCGACCTTCGGGTGGTCGAATGTCTTGCACAGCGCCACCCGGGAGCTGACGTCGTGTTGGTCCCAGAGATCTGCGAATTCCGGACTGCCGCCGCGCAATTCGGCGATCAGTTCGAGCGTCCGCCGATCCTCGGGGTACTTCGCAACCGTTGCGCGCAGCTGCAGCGCGCACGTCTGGGCGAATTCCTCGGCATCGGATACCCCATAGAGGCGCCTGCCGCCGGGGCGCGGTTCGAGAAAGACACGCCGGGCGAGGTTGCGGTCCCGCAGCGACAACGCGGAGAAGTCCTCCATGAGCGCACAGGCCAGGTCATTCCAGGCCAACACGTCGAACGTGGCGGACAACACGATCGCAGGCGCGAGCGGAAGTCGGCGGACCAGATCGACGATGCTGTGACGCACCGTCATCGGCGGCCCAGCCTGTCGCGCCGGTGCCACCCCGGCGAGCGTGTGCAGGTGATCGCGCTCCGCATCGGACAACCGCAGAGCCCTGGTCAGCCCCGCCAGCACCTCCGCTGACGGGTGCGGCGCCCTGGCCTGCTCGAGGCGCGTGTAGTACTCGGTCGAGATGAACGCCAGTTGGGCCACCTCATCGCGGCGCAGACCCGGTGTGCGGCGACGGCGGCGGAGGGGCAAGCCGACATCAGCCGGGGTGATGCGCTCGCGCCTGCTCCGCAGAAACGCGGCGAGCTCCGTCTTGTCCATGTCGCCATTCTTCCGCCTCGCGCCGGTTCAGCCAGGTATCGGCGGTACCT
>JAEZKH010000210.1 GCA_023415515.1 Actinomycetes bacterium | reverse complement strand
CCCCCCCCCCCCCCGCCCCGGCCGCCGGCCGCGGGGGGGCGGCCGCGGACGCGCAGATCCACGAGCGGATACTGCGTCTGCCGAACGGCTACGACACCGTCCTCGGTGGCGGCGTGGCGCTCTCCGGCGGTGAACGGCAGCGGCTCACCATCGCCCGCGCGTTGCTCGCCGACACCCCGGTCCTGGTGCTGGACGAGGCAACTGCCTTCGCCGATCCGGAGTCGGAATACCTTGTGCAGCAGGCGTTGAGCCGCCTCATCCGGAAACGAACGGTGTTGGTGATCGCCCACCGTCTTCACACGATCACCGATGCCGACCAGATCGTCGTGCTCGACGACGGCCACATCGTCGAAATCGGCTCCCACGAAACACTTCTCGATGCGGACGGGCGATACCGCCGGCTGTGGGAGAGTCGCTACGCATCGGTGAAGACGGGTGCGCTGACCGGAGAGTCGCGATGATCGCCGACCTCACCCGCCTGGTCCCCGCGGCGCACCGGGCACAGCTCGTCGCCTACGTCACGTTGTCGGTCGCATCGGTGCTGCTGCGCGCGGCGAGCGCACTTCTGCTGGTGCCGTTGCTTCGTTCGCTCTTCGGCTCGACGCCGATCGATTCCCTGCCCTGGCTTGCCGCGCTGACCGGCGCGACCGCCCTCGGCTGTGTCACCGACTGGGCACTGGCTCAGAACGGGTTTCGCATCGGCTTCGCGCTGGTCGACAGCGTGCAGCGGACCATGGCAGATCGACTCACCCACATTCCGCTGGCGTGGTTCACCGACGCCAACACCGCGCTGGCGCGGCAGGCGATCGCCACCAGCGGACCCGAGCTCGTCGGGTTGGTGGCCTACCTGCTCACGCCGTTCATCGGCGCGCTGTTGCTGCCACCTGCGATCGCAGCCGGGCTCTTCCTCTTCTCGTGGCAACTCGGTGTCGCCGCGGTCGCGGCGCTGCCGTTTCTCCTCGGTGCCCTCATCGCCGGCCAACGGGTGGTCCGCGCCGCCGATGCCGCCGACACCCGCGCTCGCAGCGCGCTGACCGAGCGAATCCTGGAGTTCGCCCGCACCCAGCAGGCGCTGCGCGCCAGCCGTCGGGTCACCGCCGCACGCAGTGCGACCGGCGAGGCCGTCGCCGCGGTGCGAGGAACCACGCTGCGGCTGCTGCTGTTCCAGGTCCCCGGTCAGCTCATGTTCAGCGTGGCGAGCCAAGTCGGTCTGATCCTGCTCGCGGGCACCATCACCACATTGGCGGTGCGCGGGCAGATCGGTGCGCCGGAGGCGGTGGCGCTGCTGATCGTGATGGTCCGGTTCCTCGAACCGTTCGCCGTACTGACCGACTTGTCCGGCGCCGTCGAGTCATCAAGGGGCATGCTGGCGCGGTTGCACGCGGTGGTCGGCGCGCCACAGGAAGCGGCAGTGGAAACCGGCGAGTCGTCGGCGCGAATCTCGCCGCCGCGCATCGAGTTCCGTGGAGTCGGCTTCGGCTACGACGGCCCCGACGGGCGCTGCGACGTGCTGCGGGATCTGAACTTCACCCTGCCGCCGGGCAGCACGACCGCGATCGTCGGACCGTCGGGGTCTGGGAAGACCACGCTGCTGTTCCTCATCGCCGGGCTGCGCCGCCCGGACAGCGGGCGGATTCTCGTCGACGGAGTCGACGTCGCCCAACTCGGCCCGCACGCCCGCCGGGCGTTGGCGAGCGTGGTGTTCCAGCATCCGTATCTGTTCGAGGGATCGATACGGGAGAACATTCGCATCGCCGATCCCGGCGCCACCGACGACGCGGTCGACTGTGCGGTTTCGCTCGCCCGCGTCGACCGGATCGGCGCCGACGGCGACAGGAGCCGGGTGGGCGAGGCGGGCACCGCGCTGTCCGGTGGCGAACGTCAACGGGTGAGCATCGCGCGGGCGCTGCTCAAATCCTCGGGCATCCTCGCGGTGGACGAGGCGACCAGCGCATTGGACCCGGAGAACGAAGCCGCGGTCATCGACGCGATCCGCGACGACCCGCAGAACCGCACGCGGGTGATGATCGCGCACCGACTCGAGGCGATCCGCATCGCCGACCATGTGTTGTTCCTGGAGGACGGCTCGCTCGTGGAACAGGGCAGCATCGAACAACTCAACGCGAGCGGCGGGCGATTCGCCGATTTCTGGCGCCACCAGGAGCATGGCCGGCAGTGGAAGATCGGAGCGGATCGGTGATCGAGTCACGCACGCGATAGCGTGCATCGGTGACCGAGCAGCCGGACTTCGTCCTCGTCGACCGCCCACGATCCGACGTCGCGCTGGTGACCCTGAACCGTCCCGAGCGGATGAACTCGATGGCGTTCGACGTCATGGTCCCGCTCAAGGCGGCCCTCGACGAGCTGACCAACGACAATTCCGTGCGCGCGGTGGTGCTGACCGGGGCAGGCAGGGGGTTCTCCTCGGGCGCTGACCACAAGTCCGCGGGCTCGGTGCCCCACATCGACGGCCTGACCAGGCCGACGTTCGCGCTGCGTTCGATGCAGGTGCTCGACGACGTCATCCTCGCGCTGCGCAAACTGCACCAACCCGTCATCGCCGCGGTGAACGGCGCGGCGATCGGCGGCGGTCTGTGCCTGGCGCTCGCCGCCGACATCAGGGTCGCAGGGCAAGCGGCGTACTTCCGCGCGGCGGGCATCAACAACGGCCTGACGGCAAGCGAGCTCGGCCTGAGCTACCTGCTGCCGAGGGCGATCGGCACGTCGCGGGCGTTCGAGATGATGCTGACCGGCCGCGACGTCGACGCCGAAGAGGCCGCTCGCATCGGGCTGGTGTCCCACACCGTGCCTGATGACCAGCTGCTTTCGACCTGCTACGACATGGCCGAGCGGATCGCGGGGTTCTCCCGGCCGGGAATCGAGTTGACCAAACGCACACTGTGGACTGGACTGGACGCCGCTAGTCTGGAAGGGCATATGCAGGCCGAGGGCCTTGGCCAGCTTTTCGTGCGCCTTCTCACCGCCAACTTCGAAGAAGCGGTGGCCGCGCGCGCCGAGAAGCGCGCCCCGACGTTCACCGACGACAAGTAGAACAAGGAGAGCAGCGTGATCACCGCAACGGACCTCGAGGTCCGCGCAGGCGCGCGCACGCTGCTGGCAGGTGACGGAACCGCGCTGCGGGTTCAGCCCGGTGACCGCATCGGTCTCGTCGGCCGAAACGGTGCGGGCAAGACCACCACGATGCGCATCCTCGCCGGGGAAGGCGAACCGTACGCCGGCAGTATCGCCCGGACCGGGGAGATCGGTTATCTGCCACAGGACCCACGAGAGGGCAACCTCGACACGCTGGCCCGTGATCGGGTGCTGTCGGCGCGCGGACTCGACGCGCTGCTGACCGATCTGGAAAAGCAGCAGGCCTTGATGGCCGAGGTCGCCGACGATGCCGCCCGCGACCGGGCGGTACGCCGATACGGCCGGCTCGAGGAGCGGTTCGCCGCCCTGGGCGGCTACGGCGCCGAAAGTGAGGCCAGCCGCATCTGCGCGAGCCTCGGCCTTCCCGAACGCGTCCTCACTCAGTCGCTTCGCACGCTGTCGGGCGGTCAGCGCCGCCGCGTCGAACTGGCGCGCATCCTCTTCGCCGCCTCTGACACCGGCGCGGGTGCGTCGACGACCCTGCTGCTCGACGAGCCGACCAACCACCTCGACGCCGACTCGCTCGGCTGGCTGCGCGACTTCCTGCGGGCACACACCGGCGGCCTGGTGGTGATCAGCCACAACGTCGAACTCCTCGCCGACGTGGTCAACCGCGTGTGGTTCCTCGACGCGGTGCGCGGCGAGGTCGACGTCTACAACATGACGTGGCAGAAGTACCTCGACGCCCGCGCCACCGACGAACAACGGCGCCGTCGCGAACGCGCCAACGCCGAGCGCAAGGCCACCGCGCTGCGCACCCAGGCCGCGAAGATGGGCGCCAAGGCGACCAAAGCCGTTGCCGCACAGAACATGCTGCGCCGCGCAGACAGAATGATGGCGGCTCTCGACGAGGAAAGGGTTGCCGACAAGGTGGCCCGTATCAAGTTCCCGAGCCCCGCGCCGTGTGGCCGCACCCCGCTGGTGGCCAAGGACCTGACGAAGACCTACGGCTCGCTGGAGGTGTTCACCGGCCTCGATCTGGCGATCGACCGGGGCTCGCGGGTCGTGGTGCTCGGCCTCAACGGTGCGGGCAAGACGACGCTGCTGCGCCTGCTCGCCGGCGTCGAGACGCCGGACACGGGCGGATTGGAACCCGGACACGGCCTCAAGATCGGATACTTCGCCCAGGAGCACGACACGCTCGACGACCTCGCGTCGGTCTGGGAGAACATCCGCCACGCCGCCCCCGACACAGGCGAACAGGATCTGCGGGGACTGTTGGGGGCGTTCATGTTCAGCGGTCCGCAGCTCGACCAGCCGGCGGGCACACTGTCCGGCGGTGAGAAGACGCGGCTTGCCCTCGCGGGTCTCGTCGCCTCGACGGCCAACGTCCTGCTGCTCGACGAGCCGACCAACAACCTGGATCCGGCGTCAAGGGAACAGGTGTTGGACGCGCTGCGCAGCTACCAAGGGGCGGTGGTGCTGGTGACCCACGACCCGGGAGCGGCAGAGGCGCTCGATCCGCAGCGGGTCGTACTGCTACCAGACGGCACCGAGGACTTCTGGTCGCAGGACTACGCCGAACTGATCGAGTTGGCCTGACAGGCTTTTCCGCACGCTTGTCGAAATCGGCAGCGTTGGGTTAAGGCGCATTTACGCTGGGTATTCGTCGGGGCATCACAGCGGGGAGGTGTCGATGAAGAAACTGAACAAAACCCGGGATCAGTTGCTGCAGGAACTGCGGAGCGCGTACGAGGGTGGGGCGAGCATCCGCACACTGGTGGCCTCGACAGGCCGCTCGTACGGCTCCATACACAGCATGCTTCGCGAGTCGGGAACCACGATGCGCAGCCGGGGCGGACCCAATCACCGCACCCGTCGTTAGCTATTGCTGACGGACTGACGATTCGACGAGGTCGAGTACCGCGCTGAGGTTCTCCGGATCGTCGCCCGAAGCCAATCGGGCAACCAGTCCGTCGAGCACCAGATCCAGGTAGGTGTGCAAGACGTCGCTAGGCACGTCGTCGCGAAGGCGGCCGGCCTGCTTCTGTCTTCGCAGCCGCTCGGTGGTCGCGTCGGACAACTCGGCCGACCGCTCCGACCAGCCCTTGTTGAACGCGGGGTCGTTTCGGAGCTTGCGCGCGATCTCCAACCGCGTCGCCAGCCAGTCGAACTGCTCGGGTGCCGCCAGCAGGTTCCGCATGACCTGGATCAGGCCCTCCCGAGACGCCACCTCCGCCATCCGCTCCGCGTCCTCGTGGGCGAGCGCGAAGAACAGCGTGTCCTTGTCCCGGAAGTGGTGAAAGATCGCGCCGCGGGACAACCCGATCGTCTGCTCGAGCCTGCGCACGGTGGCCTTCTCGTAACCGTACTGGGCAAAGCACCGCCGGGCGCCGTCGAGAATCTGACGGCGGCGCGCCGCCAGATGATCATCGGTAACCCGGGGCACTACTGCTACTCCTTGCGCAGGCGGCGGCGAACTATGACTTCAGCATGTTGCGCAGCACGTACTGCAGGATGCCGCCGTTGCGGTAATAGTCCGCCTCTCCGGGGGTGTCGATCCGCACCACGGCGTCGAACTCGACGTCCTCGCCACCGTCCTTCGCGGCCTTCACGTGAACCGTCTTGGGTGTCTTGCCGTCGTTGAGCGCCTCGATACCGGTGATGTCGAAGGTTTCGGTGCCGTCCAGTTTCAGCGACGCGGCCGATTCACCCTCGGGGAACTGCAGCGGGATCACGCCCATGCCGATCAGGTTGGACCGGTGAATGCGCTCGAACGACTCCGCAATCACCGCACGCACACCCAGCAGGCTGGTGCCCTTGGCCGCCCAGTCACGCGACGACCCGGAGCCGTACTCCTTGCCGCCCAAGACGACCAGTGGGATGCCCTGCTCGGCGTAGTTCTGTGCGGCGTCGTAGATGAACGCCTGCTCGCCGCCGTTGGTGAAGTCGCGGGTGTAGCCGCCGGACACGTCGTCGAGCAACTGGTTGCGCAGTCGGATGTTGGCGAAGGTGCCGCGGATCATCACCTCGTGGTTGCCGCGCCGCGAGCCGTAGGAGTTGTAGTCCTTCTTGTCCACCCCGTGCTCGTCGAGGTACTGGGCGGCCGGAGTGCCCGGCTTGATGCTGCCCGCGGGGGAGATGTGGTCGGTGGTGACCGAATCGCCCAGCAGCGCAAGAACTCTGGCACCCTCGATGTCGGTGACCGGCTCCGGCTCGGCGGGCATGCCGTCGAAGTACGGCGGCTTGCGCACGTAGGTCGACTCGTCGTCCCACTCGAACGTGTTGCCGCTCGGTGTCGGCAGGTTGCGCCACCGCTCGTCACCCTTGAACACGTCGGCGTAGTTCTTGGTGAACATCTCGGTGTTGATCGCCGAGGCGATGGTGTCGTTGATGTCCTTCTGCGACGGCCAGATGTCACGCAGGAAGACGTCGGTGCCGGATTCGTCTTTGCCGAGCGGCTCGGAATCGAAGTCGAAGTCCATGGTCCCCGCCAGTGCGTAGGCGATCACCAGCGGCGGGGAGGCCAGGTAGTTCATCTTCTCGTCGGGGTTGATGCGACCTTCGAAGTTGCGGTTGCCCGAGAGCACGGCCGTCACCGACAGGTCGGCGTCGTTGATGGCCTTGCTGATGTCCTCTGGCAGCGGCCCGGAGTTGCCGATGCAGGTGGTGCATCCATAGCCCACCAGGTAGAAGCCGAGCTTCTCCAGATACGGCCACAGACCGGCCTTCTCGTAATAATCCGTGACCACCTGCGAACCGGGAGCCATCGTGGTCTTGACCCACGGCTTGGTCGTCAGGCCCTTGTCGACGGCGTTCTTGGCGAGCAGGGCGGCGCCCAGCATCACCTCGGGGTTCGAGGTGTTGGTGCACGACGTGATCGCCGCGATCACCACCGCGCCGTGGTCGATGATGCAGTCGCCGCGTTCGGAGTTCTTGACCTCGACCGGCTTGCTCGGCCTGCCCTCTGAGCCGTTGGCGGCCGAGACGACGTCGACCGACTCCTCGTCGGCATACGACAGCGCGACCGGATCGCTGCCGGGGAACGTCTCCTCGACGGCCTCGTCGACGTTGGAATGCGCGGGTGTGTTGCCGTTCTCCACGTAGTTGTGAATGTCCTTGCGGAACGCCGACTTCGCGTCGGAGAGCGCGATGCGGTCCTGGGGTCGCTTCGGCCCGGCGATCGAGGCCACCACGTCACCGAGGTCGAGCTCGATGTACTCGGAGTAGTTCGGTTCCCGCTTGGGGTCGTGCCACATTCCCTGTTCCTTGGCGTACGCCTCGACCAGCGCCAGCTGCTCGTCGCTGCGGCCGGTCATCCTCAGGTAGTCGATGGTGACCTCGTCGATCGGGAAGATCGCTGCCGTGGAACCGAATTCGGGGCTCATGTTGCCCAGGGTGGCGCGGTTGGCCAGCGGCACCTCGGCGACGCCCTCGCCGTAGAACTCGACGAACTTGCCGACCACACCGTGCTTGCGCAGCATCTCGGTGACGGTGAGCACGACGTCGGTGGCCGTCACACCGGTGGGCCGCTCGCCGGTCAGCTTGAAGCCGACGACGCGGGGGATGAGCATCGACACCGGCTGGCCGAGCATCGCCGCCTCGGCCTCGATGCCGCCGCCGCCCCAGCCGAGCACTCCCAGGCGGTTCTCCATCGTGGTGTGGCTGTCGGTGCCGACGCAGGTGTCCGGGTACGCCACGCCGTCACGGTTCATGACGACACTGGCCAGATACTCGATGTTGACCTGGTGCACGATGCCGGTGCCCGGCGGCACCACCTTGAAATCGTCGAACGCGCCCTGGCCCCAGCGCAGGAACTGATAGCGCTCGCCGTTGCGCTCGTATTCGATCTCGACGTTGCGCTCGAACGCGTCTGCGCGGCCGAAGAGGTCGGCGATCACCGAGTGGTCGATCACCAGGTCCGCCGGCGCCAACGGGTTGACCTTCTCGGGATCGCCGCCGAGATCACCGATGGCCTCGCGCATGGTGGCCAGGTCGACGATGCACGGGACGCCGGTGAAGTCCTGCATGATCACCCGGGCCGGTGTGAACTGGATCTCGACGCTCGGGTCGGCGTTGGGATCCCAGTTGGCGATCGCCTCGATGTGCTCCTTGGTGGTGTTCGAACCGTCCTCGGTGCGAAGCAGGTTCTCGGCGAGGACCTTCAGGCTGTAGGGAAGCTTCTCCGTACCCGGCACCGCGTCCAGGCGGTAAATCTCGTAGCTTTTGTCCCCGACCTTGAGGGTGGAGCGGGCATCGAACGAATTTTGGGACGAATCCTTGCTGCTCACATCAACTCCCGGCTAAGTATCGCCGCGACGGGCTGTCGTCGTCGGCTCCTCTAATCTAACAGTACGCTTGTCCTATAAAGCAAGACTGCTGCGTTCCAGTGTTGTCCTCGCGGGTGTGTGCCGCCACCTCCGGGGGCCGGGATCGCGTACGGTTCTCCTGTGGCCGGCCCGCACGTGATTCCGTTCCTTCCCTCGTATATCCCGCCTGACGTCGATATGAACCAGGTGCTTGCCGATGTCGGTGAGGATGGGGTGAGCGTGCCGCCGTCCGACGAGAAGGTCGTGCCCGAACTCCGGCAGGTGGTCGAGGATGCCAAGCAGCAGGGCATCGACCTGAAGATCGTGGTGATCGCGACCAACCCGCCGATCGACACCCCACTGCGCGACATCGCCACCGAGGTCGGCGAGGCGTACCCGGGATCCACCGTGCTGGCGATGAGCCCGTCGTGGGCGGGCACCTACAGCAAGGATTTCGACCGGGTGACGCTGGAAGCCGGTCAAGATATCGCCAAGAACGGCGACCCGGTCCAATCGTCGAAGAATTTCGTCAGCGAGTTGACGACGCCTCATTTCCCGTGGACGGCATTCTCGATCGTGCTCACTCTGTTGGTATTGGGTGCTGCGGTCGCCACCCGATTCCTGCAGGTCCGGAGCAGGCGCGCGGCCGCAGAAATGGACCAGCAGACCGCCGAATAAGCGCAGGCAGGAATAGCTGCAGCCGCCGAATATCACCATTCGGTCACACTCTTTCTAATTACAGTAATGTAGTTTGTGACTAGAGTTTCTTTAGCGTCAGTTGTGACGTACGGTGCAGAAGTACCCACTGGTGTCATTGATGTATCTGTGACTTCTGCGAGGAGACTCAAGGCGAATGAGACGCATCCCTCGCGCCCTTGCGTCCGTCGGCACCGCGCTGGCCATCGCCATCTCCGGCACGGGGGTGGCCGCCGCCCAACCCGGCAATCCCGACACGGTCGGCTCGCTGGTCGCGGCGATCGCCGACATCAACCAGAAGTTGGCCGAACTCGGCGCCGACATCCAGGGCCAGCAGGAGGGCGTCAACAAGGCCATCGTCGAGGTGCAGAACGCCCGCGACAGTGCGGCCGCCGCCCAACACGACGTGGACGCAAGCAGGCAGGCGGTCGCCGACGCCGACGCCGCCATCACCGCCGCCCAGCAGAAGTTCGACACCTTCGCGGCGTCGACCTATGTCAACGGGCCGTCGAGTTCCTACCTGACCGCGACCGACCCCGCCGACATGATCGACACGGCGTCGGCCGGCCAGACGCTCGCCGCCAGTGCCCAGCAGGTGGTCGCCGATCTGCAGCGGGCCAGAACCGAACAGGTCAACAAGGAATCCGCGGCGCGGCTGGCCAAACAGAAGGCCGACCAAGCCGCCGTCGACGCTCAGGCGAGCCAGGACGCCGCGGTGGCGGCGCTGAAGTCTGCGCAACAGGCGTTTGCAGGTCAGCAGGGCCGCCTGACCGAGCTGACCGCGCAGCGCACCGCCGCAGAAGCCAAACTCATGGCGGCGCGCACGTCGTCGGTTCCCGCCGCGGGCCAACCGCAACCTGTTGCACCGCTGGCGAACTCGTCAGGCAACTGGGATCGTGCACCCGGCGCGTCCGCGCCTGGTGCGGGCAACTGGGATCAGAGCCTGTGGGATCCGACCCTGCCCGCCATCCCGAGCGCATTCGTCAGCGGCGACCCGATCGCCATCATCAACTCGGTGCTCGGGATCTCCTCGACCTCCGCGCAGTACACCGCCGACATGGGCCGGAACTTCCTGCGCAAGATGGGAATTCTGCCGACGCGCACCGGCTTCACCAACGGCGCCATCCCGCGCGTCTACGGTAGGCAGGCATCCGAATACGTCATCCAGCGGGCCGGCTCCCAGCTCGGCGTGCCCTACTCATGGGGCGGCGGCAACGCGGCCGGGCCCAGCCGCGGTATCGATTCCGGTGCGAACACAGTCGGTTTCGACTGCTCGGGGCTGATCCTGTACGCCTTCGCCGGCGTCGGCATCAAGCTGCCGCACTATTCGGGGTCGCAGTACGACATGGGCCGCAAGATCCCGTCATCGCAGATGCGCCGCGGCGACGTCATCTTCTACGGGCCGGGCGGGAGCCAGCACGTGACGCTCTACCTCGGCAACAACCAGATGCTGGAGGCCCCGTACACCGGCTCTCAGGTGAAGGTGTCGCCGGTGCGCACCAGCGGCATGACCCCCTACGTCGTCCGGTACATCGAATACTGATGCGAGTGATTCTATTGAACTTCCTGGGTCACAACAGGTTCCGTGTGGTGAAAGCGGCCGTCGGAATGCTTGCGGCATTGGCCGTCGCGCTCGGGCTGGCGATTCCTTCTGCCGCGGCGCCCGACGACGGCCAGTGGGATCCGACGCTGCCCAAAGTGCTCAGCGCCGGCGCACCCGGTGATCCGGTGGCGATCGCCAACGCATCGTTTCAAGCCACCCAGATGGCGATCCGGACCACGCAGAGTCTGGGCCAGAAGTTTCTGCAGAGCATCGGTCTCGGTGGAAGTGGCGGCGGCGGCGCGAGCACGGGAAGCGTCGGCGTCGGTCGGGTCCGCGGACCCCAGGCGATCGAATATGTGATCCGCCGAGGGGCCTCGCAGATGGGCGTGCCGTATTCATGGGGAGGCGGCACGCCCAGCGGACCCAGCGCAGGCGTCGACGGCGACGAGGGCATCATCGGCTACGACTGCTCGGGATTCACCCGGTTCGCCTTCGCAGGCGTCGGTGTGCTGATCCCCAAATATTCCGGTGACCAGTACAACACCGGGCGCAAGGTGCCCCAGTCACAGGCCAAACGCGGCGACCTCCTGTTCTGGGGGCCCGGCGGCAGCCAGCACGTCGCGATCTACCTCGGCAACAACCAGATGCTGGAGGCGTCCGGCAGTGCGGGCAAAGTGACGGTGAGCCCCTTGCGGAGGGCGGGCCTGCAGCCCTATCTGGCACGCATCATCGAAACCTGAGCGCGTCCTGAGCGGACACTGAACACTGCCGGGCAACGTCGACGGATTCCGTAGTGCCTGGAATAGTTGACGGCGGGCATCCCGTCCGAGGCGCACGACCTGCGCTGATGAACTACAACGTAAGAGGATCGTCGATGACGTCAGCAGGTGGGCCGCAGGGCCCGGCGCAGGGTTATCCCACTAACACTCACGCCGCTCCGCCTCCCGCGAACTCCGGCGGCCTGCAGAACGAGGTGCACACGCTCGAACGTGCGATCTTCGAGGTCAAGCGGATCATCGTCGGTCAGGACCAGTTGGTCGAGCGCATGCTCGTCGGCCTGCTCGCCAAGGGCCACGTGCTGCTCGAGGGCGTGCCGGGTGTGGCCAAGACGCTGGCGGTCGAAACCTTCGCCAAGGTGGTGGGCGGCACCTTCGCCCGCATCCAGTTCACGCCGGACCTCGTGCCGACCGACATCATCGGCACCCGCATCTACCGGCAGGGCAAGGAGGAGTTCGACATCGAACTCGGCCCGGTCGTCGTCAACTTCCTGCTCGCCGACGAGATCAACCGCGCCCCCGCCAAGGTGCAGTCGGCGCTGCTCGAGGTCATGGCCGAGCGCAAGATCTCGATCGGCGGCAAGACGTTCCCGCTGCCCGCGCCGTTCCTGGTGATGGCCACGCAGAACCCGATCGAGCAGGAAGGCGTCTACGCGCTTCCCGAGGCACAGCGCGACCGCTTCCTGTTCAAACTCAACATCGACTACCCGACGCCCGAGGAAGAGCGGGAGATCATCTACCGGATGGGCGTCAAGCCCCCGGAACCCAAGCAGGTGCTCGCCCCTGGGGACCTGTTGCGCCTGCAGGACGTCGCCGCCAACACCTTCGTGCACCACGCGCTCGTCGACTACGTGGTGCGGGTCGTCACCGCCACGCGCGCACCGGAGAAGTTCGGCATGCCCGACGCCAAGGCTTGGATCGCCTACGGCGCGTCACCGCGCGCTTCGCTGGGCATCATCGCCGCGGCACGGGCGCTGGCTCTGGTGCGCGGCCGTGACTACGTCGTTCCCCAAGACGTCGTCGAGGTCATCCCCGACGTGCTGCGGCACCGCCTCGTGCTGACCTACGATGCGCTCGCCGACGAGATCTCCGCCGAAACGGTGATCAACCGGATCCTGCAGACCGTCGGCCTGCCACAGGTCAATGCCATTCCGCAGCAAGGACATTCGGTGCCGCCCGTCGTACCCGCCGCAGCGGCCGCGGCCAGCGGTCGGTGACCACCTCGGGACGCAACGTCGATCTGCCGTCGCTGAAACGCGGGGAGATCCGTGACCCCGCGCTGACGGCGGCGTTGCGCAAGCTCGAGCTGACGGTCCGCCGCAAGCTCGACGGCGTACTGCACGGCGACCATCTGGGCCTGCTGCCTGGGCCGGGCTCGGAGCCGGGGGAGTCGCGGCTCTATCAGCCCGGCGCCGACGTGCGCCGGATGGACTGGTCGGTCACCGCGCGTACCACCTCCCCGCACGTGCGGCAGATGATCGCCGATCGCGAGCTCGAAACCTGGCTGGTCGTCGACATGTCGGCCAGCCTTGACTTCGGCACCACCGGCTGCGAGAAACGCGATCTGGCGGTCGCGGCGGCGGCGGCCATCACCTTCCTCAACAGCGGTGGCGGCAACCGGATCGGCGCGATCATCGCCAACGGTGACACCGTGCGCCGGGTACCTGCCCTCTCCGGGCGCATGCACGAGCAGGAGATGCTGCGCACCATCGCCACCATGCCCAAGGCGCCGACCGGCGTGCGGGGCAACCTCGCCGCGGCGATCGACGCACTGCGCAGGCCCGAGCGGCGCCGCGGGATGGCGGTGATCATCAGCGACTTCCTCGGCCCGATCAACTGGATGCGGCCCCTGCGCGCGATCGCCGGCAGGCACGAGGTGCTCGGCATCGAGGTCATCGACCCGCGTGACGTCGAGCTGCCGCCGGTGGGAGATGTCATTCTGCAGGACACCGAAACCGGCGTCACCCGCGAGTTCACCATCGACGAAGAGCTCCGCTCCGACTTCGAGAGAGCCGCCGCCGCGCATCGCGACGAGGTGGCCCGGACGCTGCGGCGCTGCGATGCGCCGCTGTTGACTCTGCGCACCGACCGGGACTGGATCGCCGACGTGGTCCGCTTCGTCGCCAATCGTCGCCGGGGTGCGCTCGCTGGGCGGCCTTGAGTCCAACGAAATGACAACTAGCACATGACGTTACCGTTTCTCGGACCGATGACGCTGTCGGGATTCGAACACCCCTGGTTCTTTCTCTTCCTTCTCGTCGTCCTCGGCATCGCGGCGCTCTACATCCTCGTGCAGCTGGCCCGGCAACGCCGGATGTTGCGTTTCGCGAACATGGCGTTGCTGGAAAGCGTTGCACCGAAACGGCCTTCGCGCTGGCGCCACCTGCCGGCGATTCTGCTGATCGCCTCGTTGGTTCTGCTGACCGTCGCGATGGCCGGTCCGACACACGATGTGCGGATTCCGCGCAACCGCGCCGTCGTGATGCTGGTGATCGACGTTTCGCAGTCCATGCGCGCTACCGATGTCTCGCCCAACCGGCTGGCCGCGGCCCAGGAGGCGTCCAAGCAGTTCGCCGACGAGTTGACCCCCGGCATCAACCTCGTCCTGATCGCCTACGCGGGTACCGCAACGGTTCTGACGTCGCCGACCACCAATCGGGAGGCGACAAAGGCCGCGATCGACAAGCTGAGCCTGGCCGACCGCACCGCGACCGGGGAGGGGATATTCACCGCGTTGCAGGCGATCGCCACCGTCGGTGCGGTGATCGGGGGTGGCGACGAGCCGCCGCCCGCGCGCATCGTGCTCTTCTCCGACGGCAAGGAAACCGTGCCGTCCAACCCGGACAACCCCAAGGGCGCATTCACCGCGGCGCGCACCGCCAAGGACCAGGGGGTGCCGATATCGACGATCTCGTTCGGCACGCCGTACGGGTACGTCGAGATCAACGACCAACGCCAGCCCGTGCCCGTCGACGACGACATGTTGCGCAAGATCGCCGAACTGTCCGGCGGCGAGGCCTACACCGCGTCCAGCCTCGATCAGCTGCGCGAGGTCTATGCCAACCTGCAGCAGCAGATCGGCTACGAGACGATCAAGGGCGACGCCAGCGCGGGTTGGCTGCGGCTCGGTGCCCTGATCCTGGCCCTTTCGGCGCTCGCAGCGATGCTGCTCAACCGCCGGCTACCCGACTAGCGATGGAAATGGCAAGCAGCGCATGACGTTACCGGTGCTCGGACCGATGACACTGACGGGCTTCGCCCATCCCTGGTACTTCCTTTTTCTTCTGGTCGTGCTGGGGCTGGTGGGGCTCTACATCGCCACGCAGGCGGCGCGGCGCAAGCGGATGCTGCGGTTCGCGAACACCGAACTGCTGGAAAGCGTCGCGCCAAGGAGGCCGTCGCGGTGGCGGCATCTGGCGACGGTTCTCCTCGTGCTGTCGCTGGTGATGTTGACGGTCGCGATGGCGGGGCCGACACACGATGTGCGGATTCCGCGCAACCGGGCCGTCGTGATGCTGGTGATCGACGTGTCGCAGTCGATGCGGGCCACCGACGTGGCGCCGAGCAGGCTCGCGGCATCCCAGGAAGCGGCCAAGCAGTTCGTCGACCAGATGACGCCGGGGGTGAACCTCGGGCTGATCTCCTACGCGGGCACCGCCACCGTGCTGGTGTCGCCGACCACCAACCGCGACGCATCCAAGAACGCGATCGACAAGCTGCAGGTGGCCGACCGGACCGCGACCGGTGAGGCCATCTTCACGGCGCTGCAGGCCATCTCCACCGTCGGCGCGGTGATCGGGGGTGGCGACGAGCCGCCGCCTGCCCGCATCGTGCTGATGTCCGACGGCAAGGAGACGGTGCCGTCGAACCCCGACAATCCGAAGGGCGCGTTCACCGCGGCGCGTACCGCCAAGGATCAGGGCGTGCCGATCTCGACCGTGTCGTTCGGCACCCCGAACGGCACCGTCGACATGGACGGCCAGCGGACGCCGGTGCCCGTCGACGACGAGATGCTCAAGAAGGTCGCGCAGCTGTCCGGCGGACAGTCCTACAGCGCATCGAACGTCGAGGAACTCAAGGAGGTCTTCACCAACCTGCAGGAGCAGATCGGCTACGAGACCCAGAAGGGCGATGCCGGCACGGGCTGGCTGCGGCTCGGCGCTCTGGTGCTGGCGCTTGCCGCCGTGTGCGCGCTGTTGATCAACCGGCGCCTGCCCAACTAAGACAATCCCCAGTCGCTTCGCTCCTACCCTCCGTAAGGCGATTTCTTAAGAATGGTCGACACACGTTAAGTTGGCGGTCATGAGCCAGAGTGCGGTACCGCAGACCGCCGACCAAAGCAGCGGCGGTCGTCCGCCTTTCGTGTCCCGTTCGGTGCTGGTCACCGGTGGAAACCGCGGCATCGGCCTCGCCATCGCCGAGCGCCTGGCCGCCGACGGCCACAAGGTCGCGGCCACGCATCGGGGGTCGGGGGTCCCATCGGGGCTGTTCGGCGTCGAGTGCGACATCACCGACACCGAGGCGGTCAACCGCGCGTTCACCGAGATCGAAGAGCACCAGGGGCCGGTCGAGGTGGTGGTGGCCAATGCGGGCGTCGCCGCCGACGCGTTCCTCATGCGGATGACCGTGGAGAAGTTCGAGAAGGTCATCGACGCCAACTTGACCGGCGCGTTCCGGGTGGCCCAGCGCGCATCGCGCAGCATGCAGCGTAACCGCTTCGGCAGGTTGATATTCGTGGGCTCGGTGTCCGGCATGTGGGGCGTCGGCAACCAGGCCAACTACGCGGCGTCCAAGGCAGGCCTGATCGGCATGGCGCGATCGATCTCCAGGGAACTGACCAAGGTCAACGTGACCGCGAACGTGGTGGCCCCCGGCTACATCGACACCGACATGACCCGCGCGCTCGACGAGCGGATCCAGGAGGGGGCGCTGGGTTTCGTCCCCGCCAAGCGGGTCGGCACCGCCGCCGAGGTCGCAGGCGTGGTCAGCTTCCTCGCTTCGGAGGACGCCAGCTACATCTCCGGTGCCGTGATCCCCGTCGACGGCGGCATGGGCATGGGCCACTAGATTTCGATCACAGACAAGGACGTTCCAACATGGCAGGACTGCTCGAAGGCAAGCGAATTCTCGTCACGGGGATCATCACCGACTCCTCGATCGCGTTTCACATCGCCAAGGTGGCTCAGGAAGCCGGCGCCGAACTGGTGCTCACCGGCTTCGACCGGATGAAGCTGATCCAGCGCATCGCCGACCGGTTGCCGGAGAAGGCGCCGCTGCTCGAACTCGACGTGCAGAACGACGAGCATCTCGATTCGCTGGCAGGCCGGATATCGGAGGTCATCGGCGCGGACAACAGGCTCGACGGTGTGGTGCACTCGATCGGCTTCATGCCCCAGTCCGGGATGGGCATCAACCCGTTCTTCGACGCGCCGTATTCCGATGTCGCCAAGGGCATCCACATCTCGGCCTACTCGTATGCGTCGCTGGCCAAGGCGACGCTGCCGATCATGAACTCGGGCGGTTCGATCGTCGGCATGGACTTCGACCCGACGAGGGCGATGCCCGCCTACAACTGGATGACCGTCGCCAAGAGCGCGCTCGAATCGGTGAATCGGTTTGTCGCGCGTGAGGCAGGCCAATACGGGGTGCGGTCGAATCTCGTTGCCGCCGGTCCGATCCGGACGTTGGCGATGAGCGCCATCGTGGGTGGCGCGCTCGGCGAGGATGCAGGCAACCAGATCCAGCTCCTCGAAGAGGGCTGGGACCAGCGCGCCCCCGTCGGCTGGAACATGAAGGACCCCACGCCGGTCGCCAAGACGGTGTGTGCGCTGCTGTCCGACTGGCTGCCTGCCACCACGGGGACTGTCGTCTACGCTGACGGCGGCGCGCACACACAGTTGTTGTAAGGAATGGACTGCTCGGATTTCGACGCGCTCCTGCTGCTGTCCTTCGGGGGGCCGGAGGCGCCCGACCAGGTGATGCCGTTCCTGGAGAACGTCACCCGCGGCAGAGGGATACCGAGGGAGCGGCTGGCCGCGGTCGCCGAGCACTACCTGCATTTCGGCGGGGTCTCACCGATCAACGGCATCAACCGCGCGCTCGTCGAGCAACTGCGCGCCGAGCTGGCCGATGCCGGTCTGGAACTGCCGGTGTACTTCGGCAACCGGAACTGGGAGCCCTACGTCGAGGACACCGTGGCGGCCATGCGCGACAACGGCGTTCGCCGTGCGGCGGTGTTCGCGACGTCGGCGTGGGGCGGCTACTCCAGCTGCATGCAGTACGTCGAGGACATCGCGCGCGGCCGCAACGCGGCGGGCGACGGCGCACCCGAGCTCGTCAAGCTCCGACAGTTCTACGACCACCCGGCGTTCGTCGAGATGTTCGCCGAGTCGATCACCGACGCGGCCGGGTCGCTGCCTGCTGAGCTGAGTGACGATGCCCGCCTGGTCTTCACGGCACACTCCATCCCATTGGCGGCCGGCTCCCGTTGCGGCACCGACCTTTACGCGCGCCAGGTCGCATACGCATCCAGGTTGGTCGCCACGATGGCCGGATACGCCGACTACGACCAGGTGTGGCAATCGCGGTCGGGGCCGCCTCAGGTGCCGTGGCTGGAACCCGATGTGTCAAAACATCTTTCGGATCTCGCCCGGTCCGATGTCAAGGCGGTGATCGTTTGCCCGATCGGCTTCGTCGCCGACCACATCGAAGTGGTGTGGGATCTCGACAACGAGCTGCGCGAGCAGGCCGAGGCGAGCGGCATCGCATTCGCCAGGGCGACCACACCGAACGCCGACCGCCGCTTCGCCCGCCTCGTGGTCGATCTGGTCAACGAGATCCGCGAGGGCCGCGAGCCGCTCCGGGCGCAGCCACCTGCCGGCGTGCAAGTCCCTGCCCTGCAGGGCTATTCGGTCGACGGAACGCTGTGCACGCCCAGGTGTGTCAGGCCCTAACGCCACGCCGAGTGCAAAATGGCGCTCACCGCGGCAAGCCGCGCCGAGCGCACCACCGCGGCAAGCGGCCGCAGCGCCTCATTGGCGATCTGAGCCTCCGATGAGCTCTGCAGACCGATCGGCATCAGCCCCGAGCTGACCGTGAGGATGGCGTCGATGTGGGCGGCGTTCTCCAGCACGCGCAGCGCGCGCGACGGCGCATGGTCAGGCGCGCGGTGCAGGCTCGACGACTCCATCACCTGTTCGACGAGCTTGCGCGGATCGGCGACGTCCAATCCTCCTGCTTCGGCGCGGATGGCGCCGAGCGCATCGGCCGCCGACCGAACGGCCGAGCGGAGCGCGAATTCCGCCTCACCGAGTTCGGTGTGCTCCGCGACGGGTATCGCGGGCATCGAATACACCGTCCAACTCAGGCCGGACACGTCGACTTCGCCGGCGTCGTCGTAGGCATCGGCGTCGTCGTACTCGAAATCGGGCACGAGCCCGACAGCGGTCGACGTCGGACGTCCTCCGACGACGATGGCCTCGCCGGCGGTGACGGCGTCGCGTTGGAATTGAGTGCCCGCGGGCAGCCCGCGAACGTCGCCCGGGACGGGCAGCACGACCGAGAACACGGGGCCTGCGGCCGGAACGCCTGCCGCGGTGCGCAGCGTCTGCAGCAGCGACATCGTGCCGAAGTGGTTCACGTCGGGCCAGGGCAAACCCGTGCTGACTGCCGCAACGGAGTCGTATGCGGTCACCGAATGCCTTGGCGCCCATTGCGATAGGGCATCGAGAACATCGTCGGGCGCGGCGGCTCCTGCGAGCCAGGCATTGGCCCACACCGACAGCGAAACACTAGGGCACCACATGATGCTGGCAGTGTAGTTGTTCGCCGCTGCGTCAGCCGACCACGCGCTAGGCTTTCGACATGCCTGTTTGGTTGATCTGGCTAATCGCAGCACTCGGTCTGGCCGGGGCCGAAGCGTTGACCGGCGACCTCTTTCTACTGATGCTGAGCGGCGGAGCCCTCGCCGCGGTCGGGTCGAACCTGATCTTCGACAACTACATCGTCGACGGGATCGTCTTCGCGGTGGTGTCGGTGCTGCTGCTGGTGTTGGTGCGGCCCGCGCTGAAGCGGCGGTTCACCGCGGGTACCGGACTGCCCGACCGGCCGAAGGAACTGGAAGGGAAGAGCGCGCTCGTGCTCGACCGGGTCGGACGCCACGAGGGACAGGTGAAACTCGACGGCGAGGTCTGGACGGCGCGCCCCCTGAACGACAACGATGTCTACGAACCGGGCGACCACGTCACCGTCGTGCACATCGACGGCGCCACCGCCGTGGTCCAAAAAGTCGTCTAGAGACAGCTGGACAACTAGGGAAGGAACCCACAATGGACGGTGCCATCGCCGGCCTCATCCTCGTCGGCGTGCTGGTGTTGTTCGCGGCGATCGTCGTCGCGAAATCAGTCGCGTTGATCCCGCAAGCCGAGGCTGCGGTCATCGAACGACTGGGCCGCTACAGCAAGACGGTGTCGGGTCAGCTGACGCTGCTTCTGCCGTTCGTCGACAAGATCCGCGCCAGGGTGGACCTGCGCGAGCGGGTGGTGTCCTTTCCGCCGCAGCCGGTGATCACCGAGGACAACCTGACGGTCAACATCGACACCGTCGTCTACTTCCAGGTCACCAACCCCCAGGCGGCCGTCTACCAGATCAGCAACTACATCGTCGGCGTCGAGCAGCTGACCACCACAACCCTGCGCAACGTCGTCGGCGGCATGACGCTCGAGCAGACGCTGACGTCGCGCGACCAGATCAACGCGCAACTGCGCGGTGTGCTCGACGAGGCGACCGGACGCTGGGGACTGCGGGTGGCGCGCGTCGAGCTGCGCAGCATCGATCCGCCGCCGTCCATCCAGGATTCGATGGAAAAGCAGATGCGCGCCGACCGCGAGAAACGAGCGATGATCCTCACCGCCGAGGGCACCCGCGAGGCCTCGATCAAACAGGCCGAGGGCCAGAAGCAATCGCAGATCCTGGCCGCCGAGGGCGCCAAGCAGGCGGCGATCCTGGCCGCCGAGGCCGACCGACAATCACGGATGTTGCGCGCGCAAGGTGAGCGCGCCGCGCAGTACTACCAGGCGCAGGGCCAGGCCAAGGCGATCGAGAAGACGTTCGCCGCGATCAAGGCGGGCAGGCCGACCCCCGAAATGCTGGCCTATCAGTACCTGCAAACGCTGCCGCAGATGGCCAAGGGCGAGGCGAACAAGGTCTGGCTGGTGCCGAGCGACTTCGGTGCGGCCCTGCAGGGCTTCACGAAGATGCTCGGCGCCCCCGGTGAGGACGGCGTTTTCCGCTACGAGCCGACGCCGGTCGACGAGGACCTGCCCAAGCCCGAGGACGATTCCGACGAGGTCGCCGACTGGTTCTCGACGGAGACGGACCCGGCGATCGCGCAGGCCGTGGCCAGGGCCGAGGCCGAGGCGCGTGCGCCGGTGCAGGGCGCTATCGGGTCGCCCGCCCCAAACGTCCCGAACGCCACCACGCCGGTGCAGTACTCCCAGCACACCCAGCAGCCGATCGAACAACAACCCCCGGCAGGTGGGCGGCACAGCGGGAACGTGGCGCTGTAGCCGTCAACCGGTGACCGAGGCCTGCTCGGCGGGCTTTTTTCCCGACGCGGCGGGGTGGTGCCTCGGGTAGGTGCGGATCTCGTAGATGAGCCCCCCGACGCCGAGGCTCGCAGTGAACAGCGACACGAGCAGCAACACCGGGCTGACGTGGTTGGTGAGCGCATCGCCGAGGATCACCACGGCCGCGGTGCCGGGCAGCAGGCCGGCAAGCGTTGCCGCCGCGTAGGGCACGACGCGCACTGCGGACGCCCCCGCGGCGTAGTTCAGCACCGAGAACGGCACGGCCGGGATCAGCCGCATCGACAGCACCGTGAGCCAACCACGGTGTCGGAGACGCGAGTCGAGAGTCTTGATCCGCGGATGGGCCACGAGGCGGTCGAGCCGCCAGCCCGCCGCGCGCACCAGCACCAGCGCAAGCAGCGCGCTGACACAACTGGCCGCGACCGCGATCGCGATGCCGAGCCAGGGCCCGAACAACAACCCGGACGCCAGCGTGAACGCCGTTCGCGGGAACGGGAACACGGTGACCGCGATGTGGATCGCCAGGAACGCCAGCGGGAACCACGGCCCAACCGACGTCGCCCAGTCCCTCAGCTGGATCGCACCAGGCCGGGGCACCACAAGCAGAACTGCGACGAGAATCACAATCGTCGCCGCGATCGCGGCCAGCTGGCGCCTTGGCACCTGCTTCGCTGTCGAGATCACCGCCGCACGAAGCGCAGCGAGGGTTCTGACGACGGACTTCACGGCTACCAAGCCTACGGGCACTTACGCGATAGCTCGCCGCACGACCGCCACGACTTCGCCGCCCGGCGGACGCTGGCCCGACAGTCATCATTTAGCCTGATGGACGTGCAGAAATCCGGCTTGCGGGAATCTCAACAGCGATGGCGTTCGGCGGTTGCGGGTGTGTTGGCGAAGACGACGCGGCGCGATCCGGCCGACCTCCCACCCGAGCCGGAGCGCCTGCTCGATTCACCGACCTACGAAGGCTTTCCCATCCGGGCGCTCTACACCAGCCTCGACGCGCTGCCGGAACCGCCACTGCCCGGTGCCTGGCCGTTCGTCCGCGGCGGTGACGCGCTGCGCGACGTCAAGTCGGGATGGAAGGTCGCCGAGACCTTCCCCGCGCCAGGCCAGAAGGCCGTCGCCGACGGCAACGGCGCCGTGCTCGTCGCGTTGACGGAGGGGGTCAGCGCGCTGGTGCTTCGGGTGGGCGAACCCGACGGCGTCGCGGCAAACGACATCGACCGCCTGCTTGAGGGCGTCTTCCTCGACCTCGTGCCCGTCGTGCTCGACGCACGGACGCACTTCGCCGCCGCCGCCGGGGCTGTGTTGCCGCAACTGACCGACATGGACGACGAGCAGCGCGCCAGGCTGTCGATCGACCTCGGCGCCGACCCGCTGACGGCTCCGTTGAGCGGCCGAGCCGGCCCCGACATCGCCGATGTCGTGGCCACCGCGGGCACGGTGACCGGATACGCCGGCGGAGTCCGGGCCATCACCGTCGACGGGCCCGCCCTGCACGATCTCGGCGCAAGCGCGGCGCAGGAGCTGGCGGGGGCCGTCGCCGCGGGCGTCGCCTACCTCCGGCTGCTCGGCGAGGCGGGCATCAGCGCGTCGGACTCCTTGCGGCAGATCAGCTTCCGGCTGGCCGCGGACGACGATCAGTTCATGACCATCGCCAAGTTCCGTGCGCTGCGCCTGCTCTGGGCGCGGGTGGCCGAGGTCGTCGGCGCGCCGGAGGCAGGCGCGGCTCGCGTACACGCGGTCACATCGACGCCGATGATGGCGCAGCGCGACCCCTGGGTGAACATGCTGCGCACCACCGTGGCCGCGTTCGGAGCAGGCGTCGGCGGCGCCGACACCGTCTTGGTGCAGCCGTTCGACGCCGCGATCCCCGGCGGATTCCCCGGTACCGCAGCAAGTTTCGCACGGCGCATTGCCCGCAACACGCAGCTGCTGCTGTTGGAGGAGTCGCACCTCGGACGGGTGCTCGATCCAGGCGGCGGGTCGTGGTATCTGGAGGATCTCACCGACAAACTCGCCGAGGTCGCCTGGCAGCACTTCCAGCAGATCGAGGCCAAGGGCGGCTTCGCCGACGCCCGCGATTTCGTCGCTTCGCAGATCGCCGAAGTCCGCGATCGGCGCACGGCCGATGTGAACCACCGCCGCCGGGCCGTCACCGGTGTCAACGAGTACCCGAACCTCGACGAACCGCCGTTGCCGCAGCATGACTCGTCGGACACCATCGCGCGCTACGCCGCGGGCTTCGAGGCACTTCGCGACCGCTCCGATGCGCACCTCGCCGCAACCGGTTCGCGGCCGCGCGTGCTGCTGCTACCGCTCGGCCCGCTCGCCGAGAACAACATCCGCGCGACGTTCGCCGCCAACCTGCTCGCATCGGGTGGTATCGAGGCGGTCAACCCTGGCACCGTCGACGCCGCTGGGGTGGCCGACGTCGTCACCGCGGCCGACGGCATCGCCATCGCGGTGATCTGCGGTACCGACGCCCGCTACGGCGCCGAAGCGGCGAGCGTGGTCGAGGCCGCACGCAAGGCGGGTCTGTCCCGCGTACTGCTCGCCGGGCCCGAAAAAGCCGTTGCCGACGCCGATTCCAAGCCCGACGACTATCTGACCGCCAAGATCGACGCGGTCGCCGCACTGTCGGACCTGCTCACCCGATTGGGGGCCTGACGAGATGACCACTCACGACGTCGCCGACGGAGCCGCTCCGCCCGTAACGGGGATCGGCAGCTTCGCCGACGTGCCGCTGCGCAGCGAGCGGGTGCGTGAACCCGCGACACCAGCGGCGGTCGGCGCATTCGTCGAAGCCGCGGCAGCCGCCCACGGCTATTCGGCCGATCAACTCGACTGGTCGACACCGGAGACGATCGACGTCAAACCGGTCTACATCGCCGCCGACCGGGATGCCGCCGCAGAAGCGGGCTACCCGCTGGACACCTTCCCCGGCGAGCCGCCGTTCCTGCGCGGGCCGTACCCGACGATGTACGTCAACCAGCCGTGGACCATTCGGCAGTACGCGGGCTTCTCCACCGCGGCCGAGTCCAACGCGTTCTACCGGCGCAACCTGGCGGCCGGCCAGAAGGGGCTGTCCGTCGCGTTCGACCTCGCGACCCACCGCGGCTACGACTCCGACCATCCGCGCGTGGCGGGGGACGTCGGAATGGCAGGCGTGGCAATCGATTCCATCCTGGATATGAGGCAGCTGTTCGACGGCATCGACCTGTCCACCGTGTCGGTGTCGATGACGATGAACGGCGCCGTGTTGCCGATCCTTGCGCTGTATGTGGTGGCGGCCGAGGAGCAGGGTGTGCCGCCGGAGAAGCTGGCCGGGACCATCCAGAACGACATCCTCAAAGAGTTCATGGTCCGCAACACCTACATCTATCCGCCGAAGCCGTCGATGCGGATCATCTCCGACATCTTCGGCTACACCAGCGCGCGGATGCCGAAGTTCAACTCGATCTCGATATCGGGCTACCACATCCAAGAAGCCGGTGCGACAGCGGATCTCGAGCTGGCCTACACGCTGGCCGACGGTGTGGAATACATCAAGGCCGGGCTGGCGGCAGGCTTGTCCATCGACAAGTTCGCGCCGCGACTGTCCTTCTTCTGGGGCATCGGCATGAACTTCTTCATGGAGGTCGCCAAACTGCGCGCCGGGCGGCTGCTGTGGAGCGAACTCGTCGCCCAGTTCGAGCCCAAAGAGGCCAAATCGCTGTCGCTGCGCACCCATTCGCAGACATCGGGTTGGTCGCTCACCGCGCAGGACCCGTTCAACAACGTCGCACGAACCTGTATCGAGGCGATGGCCGCGACGCAGGGGCACACGCAGTCGCTGCATACGAACGCCCTCGACGAGGCGCTTGCGCTGCCAACCGACTTCTCCGCCAGGATCGCCCGCAACACGCAGCTGCTGCTGCAGCAGGAGTCGGGCACCACGCGGCCAATCGACCCGTGGGCCGGGTCGTATTACGTCGAGTGGCTGACCCATCAGCTCGCCGACCGGGTGCGTAAGCACATCGACGAGGTGAACGAGCACGGCGGGATGGCGCAGGCCATCGACGACGGCATCCCGAAGCTGCGCATCGAGGAGGCCGCCGCCCGCACCCAGGCGCGCATCGACTCCGGCGCCCAGCCGGTCATCGGCGTGAACAAATACCAGGTCCCCGAGGACCACGAGATCGAGGTGCTCAAGGTCGAGAACAGCCGCGTGCGTGCCGAGCAGATCGCGAAACTGCAGAAGCTCCGGGCCGAACGCGACCAACGGGCCGTCGACGGGGCGCTCGCCGAGCTGACGAAGGCCGCGGGCGGAGAAGGTGTCGGCAATCTACTCGAGCTCGCGATCAACGCCGCGCGGGCCAAGGCCACCGTCGGCGAGATCTCCGACGCGCTGGAGCGGGTCTGGGGACGCCACCAGGCGGAGATCCGTACCATCGCCGGGGTCTACCGCGACGAAGTCGGAAAGGTCAGCAACATCGCAAGCGCCACCGAGCTGGTCGAGAAGTTCGCCGAGGCCGACGGCAGGCGACCGCGGATCCTTGTCGCCAAGATGGGCCAAGACGGCCATGACCGCGGCCAGAAGGTCATCGCGACGGCGTTCGCCGACATCGGCTTCGACGTCGACGTCGGATCGCTGTTCTCCACCCCCGAGGAGGTGGCGCGGCAGGCCGCGGACAACGATGTGCACGTGGTCGGGGTGTCGTCGCTGGCGGCGGGCCACCTCACGTTGGTGCCCGCATTGCGCGACGCGCTCGCCGAGGCGGGCAGGCCCGACATCATGGTCGTCGTCGGCGGCGTGATTCCCCCCGGGGACTTCGACGAGCTGTACGCGGCGGGCGCGACGGCTATCTTCCCGCCCGGCACGGTGATCGCCGACGCGGCGATCGGCCTGTTGCACAAGCTGGCCGAGCGGTCGGGCTACGAGCTGACCTAGCCCCGCTGGATGGCTGACACCCGAGATCTCGCGGCCGCGATCAAAGACCGTGATCGCGCAGCGCTGCCGCGCGCGATCACGCTGGTCGAGTCCACCAGGGCAGACCACCGCGAGCAGGCCCAACAACTCCTGATGGAGCTGATGCCCGAGGCGGGCAGCGCCATGCACGTCGGCATCACCGGGGTGCCGGGCGTGGGCAAGTCGACGACGATCGAAGCCCTCGGGATGTACCTCATCGAGCAGGGGCACCGGGTTGCGGTGCTTGCCGTCGACCCGTCCTCCACCCGCACCGGTGGATCGATACTCGGGGACAAGACCAGGATGCCCCGGTTGGCGGTGCACCCCGACGCCTACATCCGCCCGTCGCCGACGTCGGGGACTCTCGGCGGGGTCGCCAGGGCGACGAGGGAGACGATCGTCCTGCTCGAAGCCGCCGGCTTCGATGTGGTCCTGGTGGAAACCGTCGGCGTGGGCCAGTCCGAGGTCGCGGTCTCCAACATGGTGGACACCTTCGTGTTCCTCACCCTGGCCCGCACCGGGGATCAACTGCAGGGAATCAAGAAGGGCGTGTTGGAGCTTGCTGACATCGTCGTGGTGAACAAGGCCGACGGTGAGCACGCGGTCGAGGCGAAGGCGGCGGCGCGCGAACTCGCCGGAGCGATCCGGCTGATCTACCCGCGCGAAACGCTGTGGCGGCCCCCTGTGCTGACGATGAGCGCCCTGGAGGGCACTGGCCTGACGGAGTTGTGGGACGCGGTGTCAGAGCATCGGCGGGTGCTCACCGAAGCGGGGGAGTTCGAGGCCCGCCGGAACGCTCAACAGGTCGAGTGGGCCTGGTCGATGGTGCGTGACACGGTGCTGGACCGGGTCATCAACAGTCCCGCTGTCCGCAAGGCCCGCGGGGAGATCGAACGCAGGCTTCGCGACGGTGAACTGACACCGACGTTGGCCGCGCAGCAGATTCTCGACGCCGCGGACGAGCTCAAACCATAGGGAAACACCCGATATCAGCCGGGCTCTGCAGTCGATACCGTCGGACCATGACTGGACGCTGTGTGAAGCCCCTGCTCGCCGGATTCGCGGTGGCAGGGATGCTGTTGACACCCATCCCGGCGTACGCCCTGCCGCCGCTACCCGGCGACAGAGATGCCGACGGGCTGTCCGACCAGGACGAGCTCAACGTCTACCATTCCGACCCGAACAAGACGGACACCGACGGCGACCGCGTCAGCGACGGCAACGAGGTCAACAACGAGAAGTCGGATCCCACCAAGACCGACACCGACGGCGACGGCCTTTCCGACACCGACGAGTACTACACGTGGCACACGATGCTCTATCTCGGCGACACCGACCAGGACGGATTCACCGACAAACAAGAGGTGGACGCGGGCACCAAGCCGCTCGACAGCGCGTCACATCCGGGGGCGGCAACGGGTCAGGCCCCCGAGCAGGGTGGGCAGAACCGGCCCGACAAAGATCAGGACGGCTTGTTCGACGACGACGAGACCAATGTCTACGGGACGAATCCGAACAAGGCGGACACCGACGGCGACGGTCGCGACGACGGTCAAGAAGTCTTCGACAACACCGACCCCAACAATCCCGACTGAGGACAGCGGCGAAAGTTGCTGTCCGGTTTCGCGCCGGGACCCCTGACATGCAGTGGACTAACGGATCGGTAACAGTGCGTTTATTTGCCGGTGTTACAGGTAGATTAGATGCATTGTGACGCACTCTGAAAGCGTGGAGCGCAGCGCGGCGCTTCCACACGGTGTCCAAGGCGCAGCCGATCCGCAATTCGGGTGCGCGGTCCGGGCGTTCTCCGCGATGTTCCCCGGCCCCAGATACGGGGGAGGGGCGCTGTCGGTCTATCTCGACGGTGAGCCCGTCGTCGACGTCTGGACGGGGTGGTCCGACCGGGCGGGCAAGACCCATTGGTCGGCCGACACCGGCGCGATGGTCTTCTCCGCCACCAAGGGAGTGGCCTCGACCGTCATCCACCGACTGGCCGACCGGGGCCTGATCGACTACGAGGCGCCGGTCGCCGAGTACTGGCATGACTTCGGCGCCAACGGAAAAGCGAAGATCACCGTTCGCGACCTGATGCGCCACCGCGCCGGGCTGTCGCAGCTCAACGGGGCAAGCAAAGCCGACCTCATGGACCACATGAGGATGGAGCAGCGCCTCGCGGCCGCACCGGTCAACAAAGTCCTCTACGGCAAGGGCGCCTACCACGCCCTGACGTACGGCTGGTTGATGTCGGGTCTTGCCCGGTCGGTGACCGGCAAGGGCATGCGTGAGTTGATTCGCGACGAACTCGCCGAGCCGCTGAACACCGACGGTCTGCACCTGGGCCGACCGCCCGCCGGGTCGCCGACGAAGACGTCGCAGATCATCATTCCGCAGGGCACCATCAGGAACGCCGTGCTCGGACACATCGTGCCCAAGCTCGCGTCGCTGCAATGGTCGAGCGGTCTCGGCGCGCTGTACTTCCCCGAGATGGTGTCGGTCGTGCAGGGCGATACCCCGTTCCTCGACGGTGAGATCCCCGCCGCGAACGGCACGGCGACCGCGCGCGGGCTCGCCAGGATGTACGCGCCGCTGGCATGCGGCGGCAGGATCGACGGCAAGCAGTTCCTCTCGCCGGAGTTGACGGCGGGTCTGGTCGGCAGGCCCAATCTGCGGCCGGACCGAAACATCGTGTTCCCCATGGCATTTCACCTCGGCTATCACTCCATCCCGCTGGGTGGCCTGATGCCGGGGTTCGGCCACGCCGGGCTCGGCGGCTCGCTGGGTTGGGCGGACCCGAGCACCGGAATGTCATTCGGCTTCGTGCACAACCGGCTGTTGACGCCGTTCGTGGTGACGGATCAGGCGGGCTTCGTCGCGACCGCGGCGTTGATCCGCCGGGGTGCCGCGTCGGCACGCAAGCGCGGTTACCGTCCGGTGCCGGACTTCGGCGCGCCGTTCGTGCCCCAGCCGCGGACGGTCGCGGGCTAGCTGGCTGTAGGTCGAGTCAAGGGGGCGTGGAGGCCGTGGTGGGCCGACGCCCCGAGGCGGGGCGTGATTTCGGGTGGTCGGTGGTGCTGCTGGGATG
>JAEZKH010000387.1 GCA_023415515.1 Actinomycetes bacterium | reverse complement strand
GCCCGGGGGTGCGGGTGTCTTTTCGGGCTGCCTCGTCGGGGTTGCTCATGCCGGGGGCGGCCAGGGTGGCGGCGACGGTCTGCCACAGCGCGGCGGTTTCGGGGTTGAGGTTGCCCCGGATGGCGGTCATGCCGTCGGGTTGTTGTTTGCCGAGGTGAATCCAGCTGCGCGGGCGCAGGTCGGCATCGGAGAGGTCGCCGTCCTGGTCGAGCAGCAGCGCGAGGCGGTCGGCGGCGGTGCGGAGCGCCTCGGGTCCCAGCCCGCAGGCCAGCTCGGCGAGCTGGGCCTCGGCGGCTTGGCGGGTGTCGTGGTCGACAAAGCCGGGCAGCCGTTTGACGAACGCGACGATGGTTCTCACGTGCTCGGATCCGATGTCGCCGCGGGCCTGCGCGGCCGCGGTGTGGGCCAGGATCGGCTCGAGGGGCTCGCCGGTCAGCGCCGCCCGCGGGCCGAGCTGGTGGGCGTGGGTGATCCGTCGGTGGGCTTCAGCGCGCGAGATCTGCACCAGCGTGGCCAACGCCGCAGCCACCGACGTCTCACCCAACTCGGCGGCGGGCACCTCGGCCAGCGCGGCGACCAGCCGGTGCTGCATCGCCGGCAACCGGCGGACGAATCTTTCGAACTCCGCGGTCACCGCCGCGCGCTCAGCCGTCGATCCGTCCACCGGTTCGGCCAGCATCGCCTCGAACTCCGCAGACATCGCCGCGATGCGCTTCGACAAGGCCACCGAACTCATACCTCGAACACTAGTTCGAAGGACCGACAAGCCCCGCCGAGACTGTGACGCATGAAACGAAAGTGAGGAAATTTGTTTCTGTGAATTGACGGAACCGACCGACTGAGCCAAAACGCCCAGTCGGTCGGCTCCAGGGCTCAGGTCTGTTCGCTAGCACTCGCCGTCCAGCGCGGCAAGGACACCGCCGGTGCAGCCCGGAAGTGAGCCCCACATGGTCGAACCGATCGTCGTCGGCTGGTAGCTCGGCTCGGGGGCGACCGAGCCGAACCCGCTGGAACCGCTGGCGGGTGAGCAGTAATAGCTTCCGTACAGAGACCCGCTGTAACAGTCGTCGGCGTGCGCGGTTGCCGCTCCCGCGAGCAGCAGGCCGGGCGCCATGACGGCGGCAGCGGTGATTCCCGCCGCGGCGATGAAGCGCTTCGTGCCGATGTTGGTGATGGTCATTATCGATACCTTTCCCAAGAAGGTGGATGTGACCAGGCAATAGTCCAAAGCGGAGGGCTCCCCGCGTAATGGCCGCAGGGCCATATTCCACCTCGCCGACGGCAAGACTCACCTATCCGAAAGGCAAGGTGGCGTCGTTGCGGAGTCCCTACATCACAGCTAGTCGCCGCTGCGGTCGAGCAACTCCGACGACCCGAGCACCCGCTCCACCCTGACCTCGATCACGACCCGGCGCGGGTTGACGCGAGGCGTTCGGTAGCGCTGGGCGTAACGAAGCTCGGCGTCGCGGACGGCGTCGGGGTCTGTGTTGACCGTCGCCCTGCCTTCCAGCGAAAGCCACCGGGCACCGTCGACCTGGCTGAGCACGGCGATGCCGCGATGTTCAGCGTTGACCGCCTTCTGCGACCCGCCACTGGTGATGACCCTGGCGATGTGTGTCTTCGGGTCGAACGTGAATCCGACCGCGACGACATGGGGCGAATTGTCCGACCGCAATGTGGTCAGCATCGCAAGATGGCGCTCCGTCAGGAACGCCAGTGCGTCGTTGGTCAGTCGGGTGGTCGCGTTCGCCATCGGGTCCCAAACTAGCGCAGGAGATAATCGCAGCCGTGGATGACACGAGCCGCGGACCGGTGGTGATTTTCGGTGGCCGCAGCGAGATCGGCATCGAACTCGCGAAGCTGCTGGCGCCCGACTCGACCGTGGTCCTGGCCGCGCGCGGGCCCGAACGGCTGTCCGAGCATGTCGCGGCGGTCGAGAAGGGCGGTGCGGCCAAGGTCGACGTGCGGCAGTTCGACGCCGACGACCTCGCGTCGCACACTCCGCTGGTCGACGCTCTCGTGGCCGACCACGGGCCCATCGGCACCGCCGTCCTCGCCTTCGGGGTCCTCGGCGACCAGGCCCGCGCCGAAAAGGATCCGGCACACGCCTCAGCAGTGCTGCACACCGACTTCGTCGCGCAGGCGAACCTGCTCACTGTGCTCGCCGCCACGATGCGAGCTGCCGGGTCCGGCGCGATCGTCGTGTTCTCGTCCGTGGCCGGGGTGCGGGTTCGTCGCGCGAACTACGTCTACGGTTCGGCCAAGGCCGGGCTGGACGGTTTCTGCAGCGGACTCTCCGACGCGCTGCACGGTTCCGGGGTCCGGTTGCTGCTCGTCCGCCCGGGCTTCGTCATCGGCAGGATGACCGAGGGGATGAAGCCCGCTCCGATGTCGAGCACGCCTCCGCAGGTGGCCAGAGCGACCGCCAGGGCGCTCGCGAAAGGACGTCGCACGGTGTGGATCCCGTGGATGTTGCGGCCTTTCTTCGTCTTCATGCGACTGCTGCCGCAATCCGTGTGGCGGAGGATGCCGCGATGATCGTCGTCGTCGGCATCGGAGCGGACGGGCTGACCGGTCTGGCGCCGTCGGCACTCGCTGAATTGCGCAGAGCCACAGTCATCTTCGGATCGCGACGGCAACTCGATCTGCTCGACGACAGCGTGTCCGCGGTGCGGCGGCCGTGGCCGACGCCGATGCTGCCCGCCTTGCGCACACTGCTCGACGGTATCGAGGGCGACGTCCACGTCGTCGCCAGCGGCGACCCGTTGATGCACGGCGTCGGCGGCACGCTGATCCGGATGTACGGCAGCGACAGGGTCGCCGTGCTGCCGCATGTGTCGTCCGTGACGTTGGCCTGCTCGCGAGTGGGGTGGATCGTGCAGGACACCGAGATCATCAGCCTCGTCACCGCGGCAACTCACACCGCGGTGCGCCGGGGTGGGCAGGCGGTCGTCCTGTCCCGCGACTCGGCGACCCCGACAGAACTGGCCCGCCTGCTCACCGACACCGGGCGCGGCGACTCCGAGATCACCGTGCTCGAACAACTCGGCGGGCGGTCGGAGCGGCGCCGGTCGTCGACGGCGCGCGAGTGGGCGCGACGGCCACCGGGCGATGTCGACGACCTGAACGTCATCGCCGTGCGCTACCTACCGGACGACCGTCGGTTCGGCGTGTTGCCCGACGAGGCGTTCGCCCATGACGGGCAGATCACCAAGCAGTCGATGCGTGCGGTGACGATGGCGGCGCTCGCGCCGCGCCCGGGCGGATATCTCTGGGATGTCGGTGCCGGTTCGGGCAGCATCGCCATCGAATGGTGCCGAAGCGGCCCTGGTTGCCGGGCAGTGGCTTTCGAGCGCGACGAACACCGTCGAAAGCGGATCACGGACAACGCGATGGCGTTCGGCGTCAACGTGGAGGTGCATTTCGACGCGCCGGAGGCATTCGAGTTCGTCGCGCCTCCGTCGACCATCTTCGTCGGCGGCGGTCTCACCCAGCCCGGTCTTCTCGAAGCCTGCTACGAGCGCCTCGAAGCAGGCGGCAGACTCGTGGCCAACGCGGTCACCGTCCAATCGGAAGCCCTTGTCGCTCAATGGCATGAGCGCCGCGGTGGCGAGTTGCGGCGTTATCAGCACTACCTTGGTGAGCCGCTTGGCGCGTTCACCGGCTGGCGCCCCGCGATGCCCGTCACGCAGTGGGTGGTCACCAAGCGATGACGGTTCATTTCATCGGCGCGGGCCCCGGCGCCGCAGACCTGATCACCGTTCGCGGACAACGCATCCTGAGCAGGTGTCCGGTGTGCCTTTACGCCGGGTCGATCATGCCCGACGATCTGCTTGAGCTGTGCCCACCGGACGCCCGGATCATCGATACCGGACCGATGACTCTCGACGCCATCGTCGACGAGATCGCCTCGGCGCACGCGGAGGGTCTCGATGTGGCCCGGCTGCATTCGGGTGACCCGTCGCTCTACAGCGCGCTCGCCGAACAGCGCAGGCGTCTTGACGTGCTGGGTATCGACTACCAGGTCGTGCCGGGGGTCCCGGCCTTCGCCGCGGCGGCGGCCGCGCTCGGCCGGGAGCTCACGGTGCCCGGAGTGGCGCAGACCGTGACGCTGACACGGGTCGCGACGCTGTCCACGGCGATGCCGCAGGGGGAGGACCTGCAAACGCTGTCGGCACCGGGCGCGACGCTTGTGCTGCACCTGGCCGCCGCCCAAGTCGACGCCATCGTCCCGCAGCTCTTGGCAGGTGGTTATCATCCTGAAACACCTTGTGCAGTAGTGGCTTTCGTGAGTTGGCCGCAGGAAGTCGTGCTACGGTGCACACTCGCCGAACTGGCCGCCGAGACACACGCGGCGCACATCACCAGGACCGCGGTGATCGTCGTCGGTGACGTGCTGGCCGCTGAGGGGTTCGCCGACAGCTACCTGTATTCGGCGGGCAGAACACGAGGAGACCGGCACTGATGCGGGTGCTGCTGCTCGGCGGAACATCCGAGGCGCGAACGCTCGCCTCGCGGCTGCATCCCGGCGTCGACGTGATCAGCTCGCTGGCGGGGCGGGTGCCCGATCCTGCGCTGCCGGTCGGCGAGGTGCGCATCGGCGGATTCGGCGGAGTCGAGGGGATGCGGCGCTATCTGGCCGAGTCGACGGTCGACGCCGTCGTCGACGCAACACACCCCTACGCCGAGACGATCACCGCGCATGCCGCGGAAGCCTGCGCAGCGCTCGAAGTGCCGCATCTCGTGCTGGCACGAGCGGCCTGGCCCCAAGGCGACGCCATTCCCGCGACCTCCAATGCCGATGCGGTGAACGCCGTGCAGGACAACGGGTTCGAGCGGGTGTTTCTCACCACGGGACGGTCAGGAGTGGAGGTGTTCAAGGACGTCGACGCGTGGTTCCTCATCCGTGCCGTCACCGCACCTGAACCCGACACCCTGCCGCGTCGCCACGAACTCGTGCTTTCGCGGGGACCGTACCGCTATGACGACGAGTATGCGGTGCTGGTCGAGCATCGCATCGACTGCCTGGTGACGAAGAACAGTGGCGGCGACATGACCAGGCCGAAACTCGATGCCGCCGCGGCACTTGGCATTCCCGTGGTGATGGTGGACCGGCCGCCGCTGCCCGACGGCGTGACCGCGGTGTCGACTGTCGACGAGGCCGCGGCCTGGCTCAACGCGACGGATACGAGCTGACCAGCTCCAAGGTCTCGAGGTCGCGGATCGCCTGACACCCACGGCTCAACATGGCCATCATCATGTCGTCGCCGCGATCGGTCGTCGATGCGAAGGCGGTGCCGAGCGCGACCAGCAGTGGCACTTGCAGCACCCCGAGTCGATAGTCATCCCAGCAGGTTTCGAGGTCGTAATCGGTGACACCGAATTCGACGAGCGACCGGTGGTACTGCTCGACGAGGTCGCGTTCGATGTCCGAGCGGACCGCAGGTTCCAGGCTGGTTCCGGTGAAATAGGCCAGATCGCGTCCTGGCAGACCGCTTGCGGCGGTCTGGCACTCCACGCCGGTGATCGCGCGTCCCTCGGGGTCGAACAG
>JAEZKH010000128.1 GCA_023415515.1 Actinomycetes bacterium | reverse complement strand
GGCGCCGGGTCGTCGACTGCACCGGTCCGACCGGCGCCACCACCGCCGCGGTGTCCACCGGTCACCTGCTGGATGTGACCTCCCCGGGTGACGGTGTCATCGCGCACCTTCGCGACAGCCGTCCGTTGGTTCGACTGCGGGTGCCGTTCACCATCACCCGCGATGCCATCGACGACGTGGAACGCGGCTCGCAGGACTCGGACTGGGATCCGGTCAAGGACGCCGCCAAGAAGCTGGCGTTCGCCGAGGACCGGGCGATCTTCGAGGGTTACGCGGCGGCCAACATCCAGGGCATCCGGGCGGGCAGCTCGAATCCCGGCCTGGCGCTGCCCGAGGATCCGCGCGGCTATCCCGACGTGATCGCCCAGGCGCTCTCGGAGCTGCGGCTTGCCGGTGTCGACGGTCCCTATTCGGTGCTGCTGTCGGCCGACGCGTACACCAAGGTCAGCGAGACCACCGCGCACGGTTATCCGATCCTCGAGCACATCAACCGGCTGGTCGACGGGGACATCATCTGGGCGCCCGCGATCGATGGCGCGTTCGTCCTTTCCACCCGCGGCGGCGACTTCGACCTGCGGCTCGGCACCGACGTGTCGATCGGTTACCTGTCACACGACGCCGACACGGTGCAGCTCTACCTGCAGGAGACGCTGACGTTCCTGTGCTACACCGCCGAGGCGTCTGTCGCGCTGTCCGCGTAGTCGTGCGCCCGGAATAATCCGCGGGCGGCCGGGCTTATGCGGTCATGAACGATTTCAAAGGCAGTACCGCTCTTGTCACAGGGGCGACCTCGGGTATCGGCTACGCGATCGCGCTCGAGCTCGCGCGCCAAGGCGCCGAGGTGGTTGTCCACGGCCGCAACGCCGAGCGTGGTGCCAAGGCCGTCCAGCAGATCGAAAATGTCGGTGGGACAGCGCGTTTCGTCGCAGCGGACCTCACCGACCCCGATGACGTTCGCAGGCTCGCCGCCGCGGCGGGCGAGGTCGACATCCTCGTCAACAACGCCGGCGTCTACGGGTTCGCGTCGACATTCGACACCGACGACGCCGATTTCGACGTCCACTTCGACACCAACGTGCGCGCGCCGTACATCCTGGTGCAGAAGCTGGTGCCCGGCATGATCGAACGCGGGCACGGAAACGTGGTGAACATCAGCACGGTCGCCGCGGACACACCGGCGGCGGGTGCGGGCATCTACGGTGCCAGCAAGGCCGCACTCGACCTGCTGACCAGGCTGTGGGCCGACGAGTTCGGCGAGTCCGGGATACGGGTGAACGCCATCGCGCCAGGGCCCGTGGAGACCGAGGGCAGCGCCGAACTCGGCGACATCATCGAGGGGCTCGGCCGGACCAGGGCGCTTCAGCGGATCGGCCAACCCGACGAGATCGCGCGCGCGGTCGCGTTCATCGCCTCACCCGCGGCGAGTTACATCAACGGAGCATTACTGCCGGTCGACGGCGGCGCACGCGCTCAACGGCCGGTTGCGTGACCGGTCAGACGTTGGCGAGCACGGCGTCGAGCGCGGAGTAGAACAGGCCGAGACCGTCATCGGACGGGCCGGTCAGCGCCTCTGTCGCGTGCTCGGGGTGCGGCATCAACCCGACGACGCGGCCGTTGGCAGACGAGATTCCGGCGATGTCCCGCATCGAACCGTTGGGGTTGTCGCGGTAGCGGAACACCACACGGCCGTCACCCTCGAGGCGGTCGAGCACGTCGTCGGACGCCACGTACCGGCCCTCTCCCGACTTCAACGGCACGAGGATGTCGGCGCCCGGCTCGAACCGGGTCGACCAGGCCGACGTGTTCGACGCCACCTCGAGCCACAAATCGCGACACACGAAGTGCAGACCGGCGTTTCGGGTCAGCGCGCCGGGCAGCAACCCGGCTTCGCACAGCACCTGAAATCCATTGCAGATACCCAACACCGGCATCCCGTTGCCCGCGGCATCGACGACGGACTTCATCACGGGCGCGAACTTGGCGATGGCGCCACAGCGCAGATAGTCGCCATAGGAGAAGCCGCCGGGCACGATGACGGCGTCGACGCCCTTGAGGTCGGCATCGGCGTGCCAGAGGCTTACCGGCTCGCCGCCGGCCAACCGGACCGCCCTGGCGGCGTCGACGTCGTCGAGCGTGCCGGGAAATGTGATGACGCCCACTCTGCCCTGTGAGCGCGAGGTGCTCCCGGCCGTCACGACGGCTCCCTGCTGACCGACCAGTCCTCGATCACGACGTTCGCCAAGAGCGATTCGGCGATCTCGGCGACAGTTTCATCTGCCACACTGTCGTCGACTTCCAGCTCGAAACGCTTGCCCTGCCGCACATCTGACACTCCGTTGTAGCCGAGACGGCCCAGCGCGCCGACGATCGCCTGCCCCTGCGGGTCGAGGATTTCGGCCTTCGGCATCACGTGTACAACCACCTTTGCCACGGGCCCACTCTACCGGCGCGATCGGCGCTGCCGCCTCACCGGCACGAATCGATGTAGGCCGTGCACAGCGGCGAGTCCATCGCGTCGAGGAGCTGTGCGTCGGGGATTGCGGGCCAGTCGACGCGTGGCGGCGCTGTCGCCCACATCGCGACCTCGACGATCGTGCTGTTGAACGGATTGACCAGCAGATATTGGTGCAGCACAGCCTGGCCCGGCAGCACCCCGGTGACGACGGCCGCCACCCTGTTGGTGCTGTCGGTGGTCAGCGACGGCGACGTCAGCGGGGCGCTCTGCTGGCACGCGCGGAGGGCGGCGACCGCATTGTCGAACACCGACGCCGCGAGTTGGCCACCGCGCCAGGTCTCACCGCGCCAGTGCAGTACCTGCACCTGCAGCTGCCACTGCCCTTCGGGCTGCGCCACCTGGGCGCGGGCGGCGACGGCGAAAGTCCTCGGGTCGTCGGCGGCCTGCGGCGTGTTGCACGCCTCCTCGAACCTCAGCCGCGGGTTGGTTGCGGTGACGGCGATACCGGCAAGGCCCGGCCAGCGGTAGGCCGAGTACAAAGGAAGCGCCGCCGGGTCGATCCACGCGGAGTCCGGGATGCGGTCGCAGTTGGGCGGGCAATCCATCGGAGCCCCGTACGCAGGGCCGATCGCGCCCGGCGCTAACGCCAGGCCGCAGCTCGCCAGCACCACCGCCAGCATCAGTCGCATCGTCCACCACCCCTCGAGCGCACAATATAGGCATGCAGCTGACGCATTTCGGACATTCCTGCCTACTCGCCGAGTTCACCGGCGAATCCGGGTCGACCAGGGTGCTGTTCGATCCGGGCAACTTCTCGCACGGCTTCGAGGGGATCAGCGGCCTCGATGCCATCCTGATCACCCATCAACATCCCGATCACGCCGACGCCGAGCGGCTGCCTGCGCTGGTCGACGCCAACCCGCAGGCGGCGCTGTACGCCGATCCGCAGACTGCCTCGCAGCTGGGCGCGCCGTGGACGGCGGTCAACGTCGGCGATCAGTTCACGATCGGCGGTGTGACGGTGCGCGGGGCGGGGGGCAAGCATGCGGTTATCCACCCGGACCTTCCGATCATCGACAACATCGCCTACCTGATCGGTGACGGCGACCATCCGGCGCGTTTCATGCATCCCGGCGACTCGCTGTTCACACCGGGCGAGCCGGTCGACGTGCTGGCCACTCCCGCGGCTGCGCCATGGATGAAAATCTCTGAGGCCGTTGACTTTCTGCGCGCGGTCGCACCCGCCCGCGCGGTGCCGATCCACCAGGCGATCGTCGAACCCAACGCCCGCGGTATCTACTACGGCAGGCTGTCGGAGATGACCGACACCGACTTCCAGGTGCTCGAGGAGGAGAACGCCACCGCCTTCTAAGCCGTGTCGCGCGCGGCAGCGCGGCCCGCGGCACGGCCGGAGAAGATGCATCCCCCGAGGAACGTGCCCTCCAGCGAACGGTAGCCGTGGACGCCGCCGCCCCCGAAGCCGGCCGCCTCTCCTGCGGCGTAGAGCCCGTCGAACACCGAACCGTCGCCGCGCAGCGCGCGGGAGTCCAGGTCGGTTTCCAACCCGCCCAACGATTTCCGCGTCAGTATGTGCAGCTTGACCGCGATCAGTGGCCCGGCTTTCGGGTCGGTCAGCCGGTGCGGGGCGACGACCCGGGTGAAACGGTCACCGAGGTAACCGCGGGCCGCCCTGATCGCGGTCACCTGGGTGTCCTTGGTGAACCGGTTGGCGACCTCGCGGTCGCGCGCGGTGACCTCCGCCTCGACGGTCGCGTAATCGAGAGGGATGACGTCGGGCACGGCGTTCATCCCGGTCACCAACTGCTGCAGGGTGTTTGCGCTGACGAAGTCGACCCCCCTGTCGACGAACGCCTGCACGGGCGCGGGCGCCCCCGGTTTCACCCTCGCCAGCACGTCGCGGATGCTCCGCCCGGTCAGGTCGGGATTCTGTTCCTGGCCCGACAGTGCGAACTCCTTGGCGATGATGCGGGCGTTCAGCACGAACCATGTGTAGTCCTGCCCGGTTCGGGCGATGTGTTCGAGCGTGCCCAGTGTGTCGAAGCCCGGGTACAGCGGGGCGGGCAGTCTCCTACCGGTGGCGTCGAGCCACAACGAGGACGGGGCGGGCAGGATCCGGATGCCGTGCAGCGGCCAGATCGGGTCGTAGTTCGTGATGCCTTCTGTGTAGTGCCACATCCGGTCGCTGTTGATGACGTGTGCGCCCGCCGACTCGCTGATGCCGATCATCCGGCCGTCCACGTGGGCAGGCACGCCGCTGAGCAGCTGCTCGGGCACCCTGCCCATCCGCTTGGGCCAGTTCTTCCTGACCAGATCGTGATTGCCCCCGATGCCCCCACTGGCGACGATGACCGCCTGCGCCCGAAATTCGAACTCGCCGACGGTGTTTCGCGAGGTTGCCACTCCGCGCGCGGCATCGGTGGGCTCCAGCACCGCGCCGCGCACGCCGGCGACCGCGCCGTCGGAGACGATCAGCTCGTCGACGCGGTGGCGGTGTGCGAACGCCACCTTGCCGTTGCCCCGCAGCCTCTTCGCGAAGACCTCGACGATGGCGGGCCCCGTGCCCCAGGTGATGTGGAAGCGCGGTACCGAGTTGCCGTGTCCGCGGGCGTCGTAGCCGCCCCGCTCGGCCCACCCGACAAGCGGGAAGGTCGTGAGGCCGCGTTCGCGCAGCCACCTCCGCTTCTCACCGGCCGCGAAGTCCACGTAGGCGTGCGCCCACTGACGCGGCCAGTGGTCCTCGGGCCGGTCGAAGCCCGCGGTGCCGAGCCAGTCCTGTAGCGCCAACTCGTGGCTGTCGTGAATGCCCAGCCTGCGCTGCTCGGGGCTGTCGACGAAGAACAGCCCGCCGAACGACCAGTACGCCTGCCCGCCGACGTTGGCGGCGTTCTCCTGGTCGACGATCAGGACCCGTCGGCCCCGATCGGCCAGCTCGCAAGCGGCGACGAGTCCCGCCAGACCCGCACCCACGACGATGACGTCCGCATCTGCCATGGCCGCCAATGTAGCGCTCGGTCAGGCCGCCTCGGTGAAAACGCGACCGGGCAGCCATTCGTACACCGCGGGCGCGCACCCGTGCATCAACGCGAGGTCGACGGCGTCGAGCATGGCCTGGCGCGGTCCCGGCGTGCACAGGTGGCGTGCGGCGACGCCGACGCGCACGACACCCGACCGGCGCGCGGTGCGCTCGGCGGACAGGACCACGGTTCGACACCACCACGGCTCCGCGAGAAAGCCCTCCCCGATCCCGACCACCCGCGCGCGGACGGAGGTTCGTCGTATCAGATCGAGGATCCCGCCCAGACCCGCCACCAACCGGAAGCCGTTGCGGGGCAGCACATCCACCGTGCCCTGGCTGACCGACCAGCCGGGTGCGGCGAACAGTCGGGTGCGCAGGCCGAGATGTTCGAGCACCCGATCGGCGGCCATCAGCCGCAGGTTGGCCTCGTGTGCCGGCAGGCTCGCGAACTCGCCGCGACGCTTCTTGGTGGCGGCCTCGTCGAAACCATGCAGGACGATGGCGTCGCCGCGGATCCGTCGCCCGGCGAGCCATTCGACCGTCGCAGGGTCCCGGTCCAACCGGTAGCCGTGCTTCAGCCGGGGCGCCACGAGCAACGACGACGGCACCGCCCGCAGGTCGAGTTGTTCGCAGAACGCCGCGACATCGGGGAGCGTCTGCTCACTGATCCCGGATACCGAGACGATCAGTTGTCCAGCCACCCCGTCACGGTCGCAACCCCAGGTGTCTCAACGGTTTCCGACACGCTGACGGCAGTTGTCCATCGGCTATCGCGGCAGCACGGCCTCGATGGCGTCGACCACCTCGGGTGCATCAGGTTCGGTGCGCGGCCGGAACCGCCTGACCACTTCGCCGCCGGGGGCGAGCAGGAACTTCTCGAAGTTCCATTGCACGTCACCTGCCTGGCCGTCGTCGTCGGCCGCCTTCGTCAGCTCGGCGAACAGCGGATGTCGATCCGGGCCGTTGACGTCGGTCTTCTCCAGCAGAGGGAACGTCACGCCGTAGGTGGTGGAGCAGAACGCCTGGATCTCTTCGGCCGTGCCCGGCTCTTGACCCATGAACTGGTTGCACGGCACGCCGATCACCGTCAGCCCCCGCCCGCGATAGTCCTCGGCGAGTTTTTCCAGCGCGCTGTACTGCGGCGTCAGGCCGCACTTCGACGCGACGTTGACGATCAACGCCGCGCCGTCGGCGAGCTCGGCCAGCGTGGTCGGGTTGCCGTCGAGGGTAACCAGCGCGATCTCGCGCAGCTGCGTGTCGGTCATGGGGGCCGACACTACTAGGTGCCGAAGAGCATGCCTGCCACCCGATGGACGGTGGCCATCGGATCGTCTCCGGCGTCGATGGCGTTGTTGAGCCACAGCTGCGAAAAGCCGTGCACCAGAGACCATGCCGCCAGAGCGGCCGCCTGCGGGTCGGCTTTGGCGCGCGGGTCGTCGAGGGTTCCCACCCCTGCGGCCAGCTCGCCACCGGCGGCCCTCTCGGCGGCGACGAGATCGGGGTCGGCGGCGTCGTAGAGCGATTTGTCGAACATCACCTCGTAATGGCCGGGGTGGTCGAGCGCAAAGCGGACATAGGCGAGTGCCGCGTCCTGGAAGTCCGGCCGCGCGGCCGCCAACGCGTCGGCCAGCATGCCGAAGCCCTCGGTCGCCAACGCGGTGAACAGCCCGCGACGGTCGGTGAAGTGATGGGCGGGCGCCGCATGGGACACCCCTGCCGCCCGGGCGAGTTCGCGCAGCGAAAGCCCGTCGGCACCGCGTTCGGCGACCAGGGACGCCGCCTCGGCCAGGATCGTCGCCTTCAGATCCCCGTGGTGGTAGGTGTCCCTGCCGCTCATGTCGGTCATCCTAGCCGGAGAATCTTGACACTGCCTAGATCGTTGCCTACCGTGACATCTTGTCAGTGTCTAGATTGGAGACGGAGATGGCCCCGCTCATCGCACTCGTATTGGGAACGCTGGCCGCCAGGCTCGCAGGCGCCCTCGGCATGGCGTACGCCGCAGGCTGGCCTGCCGCCGTGGCCGTCGGGTTGGCGCTGATGTTCGTCGTCACCGGCGTCGCGCACTTCGTGAACCCGTTGCGCGCGGACCTGATCACGATCGTGCCGCCGCGACTGCCCGCGCTGGGTCCTGTTGCTCCTCACGTCCGCGGCTTGTTGGTCACGATCACCGGCGTGCTCGAACTGCTCGGCGCCGCCGGACTGCTGTATCCGCCGACCCGGGTGGCCGCTGCCGTCGCGCTGGGTGCGCTGATGGTGGCGATGTTCCCCGCGAACGTCTACGCGTCGCGAATGCCCGCCCCGCCCAAGTCCATGACCACGAATCTGCCGCTACGAACCGTCGAGCAGATCGTCTTCATAGGCGCCGCCCTCGTGGTTGGCCTTGGCGGTGTCCAGTAGCCACGCATACTGGAACGCCGCCTCCTTCCAGCGCTCGTATCGGCCGCTTATGCCACCATGACCGGCGCTCATCTCGGTCTTCAACAGCACCGGATTCGCGTCGGTCTTCGTGTGTCGCAGCGCCGCAACCCATTTCGCAGGCTCGACGTAGTAGACCCGGGTGTCGTTCAGTGACGTCATGGCAAGTATCGGCGGATATTCCTTTGCGGTCACGTTCTCGTACGGCGAGTAGGACTTCATGTAGTGGTAGACGTTCTCGTCGTGCAGCGGGTCGCCCCATTCGTCCCACTCGGTGACCGTCAACGGAAGCGACGGATCGAGGATCGTCGTCAGGGCGTCGACGAACGGCACCTGCGCCAGGAAGCCGGCGAACAGCTGCGGCGCGATGTTGGCGACGGCGCCGATCAGCAGACCGCCCGCGCTGCCACCGAGCGCGACCAGGTTCTCCGGCCGCGTCACGTCGGTGTTGATGAGATGGGCTGCCACCGAGACGAAGTCGGTGAACGTGTTCACCTTCTCCAACAGCTTGCCGTGCTCGTACCACGGGCGGCCGAGTTCACCTCCGCCGCGCACGTGTGCGATCGCGAACACCATGCCGCGGTCCAGCAGCGACAGCCGCGCGATCGAGAAACGAGGATCTTCGCAGGACTCGTAGGCGCCATACCCGTACAGCACGGTGGGAGCCGGGAACTGCAGTCCGACCCGATGGATGATCGAAATCGGTACCCGCGCACCGTCCTGCGCGATCGCCCAGTCGCGGCGCTCGACATAGTCCTCGGGGCGGTAGTCGCCGAGCACGGGTTGCTCGCGCAGCAGCGTGCGCTCGCCGGTGACGAGGTCGACGTCGTAGATGCGCACCGGCGTGACGAACGACGTCGAACCGATCCGCAGCTTCGGCGAATCCCAGTTCGGGTTGCCGCTCAGCCCCGCCGACATCAACTCGGACTCGAAGGTGAAATCCTCCGCGCGGCCGTACTGGCCCTGCGCGTCGATCGGCCAGAGTTGGATGCGCGGAAGCGCCTCGCTGCGGTAGCTCACCACGAGATGGCCCGCGAATGCGTCGACGGCGTCGAGTCGGACATCGTCGCGATGCTCGATGAGCGTGCGGGTTGCGGTCGGGTCGGTCACGGGCGCCTCGACCAGCGTGAAGTTCTCGGCGCCGTCGTTGTGCAGGATCAGAAACCGGTCTTCACCGCCGACCACGGCGTGCTCGACGGAGTACTCGACGTGCTCGCGGCGCGGCCAGACGACGCTGAACTCGCCGCTGCCGTCTCCCGCGTCGGCGTAACGGATCTCGGACGTGACCGCGCTGCCTGCGGCGATCACGAGGTACTTGTCGCTGCGGGTGCGGCCAACCGCGAGCCAGAACTTCTCGTCGGGTTCGTGGTAGACCTTCTGGGCGGGCAGTCCCGAGCCGACACGGTGGCGCCACACGGTGTCCGGCCGCCACGCGTCGTCGACGGTGGTGTAGTAGACGGTTCGGTTGTCGGCGGCCCATGTCGCGCCTGCGCCGATACCGACGATCTCGTCCTCGTACAGTTGGCCGGTGCGTAGATCCTTGAACCGCAACGTGTACCGCTCGTCACCGAGCACGTCGACCGAGTAGGCCAAGGTGTTGGCGTCGATGCTGACGGTGGCGGCGCCCATCGCGAAGAAGTCGTGGCCCTCGGCCTCGACGTTCTCGTCAAGCAACACCTGTTCGCCGGCGATCTCGGTGTCCTCGTCGAACATCGGCGGCGTCCAGTCGTCGGGACCGCTTATCGGGCAACGGCAATGCACGCTGTACTGCTTGCCTTCGAAGCTGCGCGTGTAGTACCACCAGTTGTCGCGCCGGATGGGCACAGACAGGTCGGTCTCTTTGGTGCGCGCCTTGATCTCATCGAAGATCTTCTGCCGCAACGGCGCCAAGTGCTCGGTGATCTTCTCGGTGTACGCGTTCTCGGCCTCCAGGTGCGCGATCACCGCGGGGTCGGTCTTGTCGCGCAGCCATTCGTAGTGGTCGACGAATACGTCGCCGTGGTGTTCGCGGCGATGCTCGACCCGTTTCGCGACGGGCGGGACAGCGGCTTGGCTCATGCCTCGGAGCCGATCCAGTCGCCAAAGCTCAAGCCTGAAATCCGTTCGTAGGCATTGATATAGCGTTCGCGGGTGGCGTCCACGATGGCGGTCGGCAATGGCGGAGGGGGTTCGTTGCCGCCGCGGTCCCAACCGGACTCGGCGCTCAGCAGCCAGTTGCGGACGAACTGCTTGTCGAAGCTGGGCTGCACCACACCCTCCTGATAAGTCTCGACGGCCCAGTAGCGCGACGAGTCCGGCGTGAACACCTCGTCGGCAAGAACCAGGTCTCCGCGGCTGTCGACGCCGAATTCGAACTTGGTGTCGGCGATGATGATTCCCTTCGTCAAGGCGTGGTCTGCGGCACGGGTATAGGTGGCCAGGGTGAGGTCGCGCAGTTGGTTGGCGCGCTCGGCGCCGACCATGTCGATGACGTCGGCGAAGGAGATGTTCTCGTCGTGTGCCCCGAGTTCGGCCTTGGTGGCCGGGGTGAACAACGGGGTTTCGAACTTGCTGGCCTCGGTCAGACCCGGCGGCAGCGCGATGCCGCTGACCTCGCCCGTCCTCTGGTAGTCCAGCAACCCGGAACCGGTCAGGTAGCCGCGGGCCACACACTCCACCGGGATCATGTCGAGCTTGCGCACCACCAGCGCCCGGCCCAGCACGTCGCCGGGGATGCGCGGATCGTCGGGCGGGCCCGCGAGATGGTTGGGCGCCTTGGTGTAGTCGAAGAAGAACACGCTCATCGCCGTCAGGATGCGGCCCTTGTCGGGAATCTCGTTGTCGAGGATGAAGTCGAACGCCGAGATGCGGTCGCTGGCGACGAACAGCATGTGGTCGTCGTCGATGCGGTAGAGCTCGCGGACCTTGCCGCTGGCCAGATGCTCGTAGTCGGAGAGAGCTGGGCGCATCGGGTCAGCCTAGCGGTCCATCTGTGTTGGGATCGAAGGCATGACTTCGCGGTACGTGCCCTACGCCACCACCCCAGCGCGCCTGCTCGGACAACTGCTCAGCGACTTCGTCGTCGGCGTCTGGATCGCCATCTGGGTGGTGGTCGGATTGGCGGTGCACTCGGCCGTCGCGGCCATCGCCGACTTCGGCAGCGACGTGGAGACCGGCGCCAACGGCATTGCAGGCAACCTCGACTCCGCCGGGGACAACGCGGGCAAGGTCCCATTGATCGGCGACGCGCTCAGCAGCCCGCTGGAGGCGGCAGGCGGTTTCGCGCGCGATATCGCCGGGGCGGGCGCCCAGCTGAACTCGACGGCGACGTGGCTGGCGTGGCTGCTTGCGCTCGCGGTGGCCGCGCCGCCGATCCTCGCGATCGCGGGCCCGTGGCTGGTGCTGCGGTTGCGGTTCTTCCGCCGCAAGTGGGTGGCGTTGACGCTGGCGAGGACGCCGGCGGGCGAGCAACTGCTCGCGCTGCGCGCACTGGCCAACCGTCCGCTGGCCAAGCTGGTCGCCGTCCATGACGATCCCGTAGGGGCCTGGCGCAGCCAGGACGCGCACACGATCAGCGGCCTTGCCGCCCTCGAACTGCGCGCAGCAGGCGTCGCCCGTCGCGGCGGTTAGCGATTTCGGCGTGATTTCCCGCGGTCAGCGCAGGTTTTCACGCCCGAATCGCATGACCGGGAACCGTTGGGACGCCGCGTCACGTCAATCCCAATGTGCTCGACGACCATCTGCGTACCCACGACGGCGTCATCACGCTCTCCCAGGCGCGGCGCCTGGGCATGAGCGAGCACGCCGTACTCCGGCGTCACCGCGCCGGGCGGTGGCGCCGCTGCGGCCCGGGCGTCTACTTCGTCAACGACCGCCCTTTCACCGACGGCGCGCGCATCCGCGCAGCGGTGTGGAGCTACGGCCTCAGGGCGGCGGCGAGCGGACTCGCTGCGGCGTGGTGGCTGGGCTTGACCCGGTTCGCGCCGAACATCGTCGAGGTGACCGTGCCTCGCGACAGCAACGGCCGATGTCATGCCGGCACCCGCGTACGCCGGCGAGACCTCAAAGCCGCCGACATCGTCGAGTGGAACGACTTGCTCGTCACGACCTTGCCGCTGACGGTCGTCGAGGCAGCCGTCCGGCAGCGCGGCGGAGCGAAGATCATGGACACCGCGCTGCAGCAGCGGGTCGACCTGCGCGCGCTATGGCACGCACACCTGCGAAACAAGGGTCGATACGGCTCGCCCGCCGCCCGCCGCCTGCTGCAGGCAGCAGACGACAATGCTCATTCCGAAGCCGAGCGATTGCTCATCAGGCTACTGAGAGCCGCGCGGATCACGGGTTGGCAGGCGAACCACCCCGTCGCCGGTTACCGCGTCGACGTCGGCTTTCCCGAGCGGGAGGTCGCCATCGAAGTCGACGGTTTCGCCTTCCACAGCGACAGCGAGGACTTCCATCGGGATCGCAGACGACAGAACGCGATCGCCTTGGCGGGCTGGCAGGTTCTCCGGTTCACGTGGCTCGACCTCGTGGAGTACCCGGACCGGGTCATCGCCGAGATCAAACGTGCGATTCGGGCGTGATTAGCTGCGCTCAGCGCAGGTAATCACGCCGAAATCGCAAAAGCGGGAGGGCGGTGGTGACGAGCCAGGCCGCGAGCGCGATCCACATGAACGTCAGCGACAGCGCCGTCAACCACTGCCAGCCCATCTCGACGGCCGTGGCGTAGCTCGCCGACGAATACATTCCCAGCGGAAAGACCATCGCCCACCAATTACCGTCGCGCAGTCGCACGCTCGCTGCCACCAGCACCGGTATCCACGCGCTCGCGACGATCCACGTGACGACGGTCACCGGCCAGATCTCCTCGACGCCCGCATGGTGGATGTGGTCGCCGGCCAGCGTTGCGATCGCCGCACCACCCATCAGGATCCACATATCGGGCTGATACAGCGCGGGCGCCCCGGGATCGTGCGCCACCCGCCACAGCACCAGGATCGTCATCACGCAGTACAGGCAGATCGCCAGGGCCAGCGCGCCGAGCGCCACATGCACGAAGCCGAAGTCCGCCGCGACGATGGCGAGGCCCGACGTCGCGACGCTCACCAGTTCGCCGCCGCCGCGCGCGCGATCCCGAAGGCACGTCCACCGATGTCGCCACATGTCGCGGAACACCAACGGCATCAGCGCCAGCCAGCCGACCAGTCCGACGACTGACAGCGGCCACCAGTTCAGCCTCGTTGCCACGACGGCGCAGGCCGCGACGAATGTCAGCAGCTGAATCGGCACGTCGATGTCGCCGAAGTCCGGCCGCAACCGCGCCACCGCCGCGACCACCAGAACCGCGAACAACACCACAGACACGGCAGCCAAGATTGCGCTGACGCGCTCGAACCCGTGGTCCTGCGTCGCGATCGCCACGATGCCGGTCGCCATCACCGCAGCGAACGCGTCGGGCCTCACGCGTCCAGTTCGACGACGAGGTGGCGGATACCGGTGTGCCGGTTACTTCGAGTCCACTCGACCGGCGCGACGACGCGGATCGAGGAGAACCGGGTGAGCAGCTCCTCGTAGAGCACCCGCAGCTCGAGCCGGGCCAGATTGGCGCCGAGGCAGTAATGGATCCCTTGACCGAAGCCCAAGTGCGGGTTCGGCTTTCGTGCGACATCGAATACGTCTGGCCGGTCGAACGCCGACTCGTCGCGGTTGGCCGAACCCTCCCAGATCTGCACCTTCTGCCCGGCTTTGATCGCGCAGCCGCCCAACTCGACGTCACGGGTTGCGGTGCGCCGCTTCGACGGCGACGGCGACGTCCACCGCACGATCTCCTCGACGGCCGTCGGCAGCAGCGACAGATTCCCTCGCAGCAGCGCCAGTTGCGAAGGGTGCGATGCGAGCGCAAGCAGGCCGCCCGCCACGGCATTGCGCGTGGTCTCCGCGCCCGCACTGAACAGCAGGCTGAAGAACAGGTACAACTCCAGGTCCGACAGCTCGGCAGACGTCGCGTTCGCGACGACCGACAGCATGTCGTCGGTGGGCTGCGCACGTTTGGCCGCGATCAACTCCTGGCCGTAGGTGTACATGCGGGTGCCCGCCTCCTCGGGCGTCAACTGCCCGACGGTGCCTAACTGGGCCCTGCGGGCCATGCCGAAATCGAACTGCGGCTCGATGGCCTCGAACAGCCAATGCCGTTCTGACTCAGGGACTCCGAGCAGGATGCAGATCATCTGCATCGGGAGCTCCGCGGCGATCTCGACCAGGAAGTCGAACGGTGAACCCGGCGATACGGCGTCGAGAAGACGACGGGCCCGCGTCCGAAGATCGTCCTCGACGCGACGGATCATCCGCGGCGTCAGCCCGGAGCTCACCAGCCGACGGATCTGCGAGTGCCGTGGGTCGTCCATCATGTTGAGCACCTGGCCCGCGATGGCGAGGTCCTGGAGCAGCGTGCCGCCGTACGGTCGTGAACCGCCGGTCACCGACGAGTACGTGTCCGGATCACGAAGCACCGCAAGCGTTTCGGCATAGGTGGCCACCGACCAGAAGCCTTCGCCGTCCGGTGTGTTGTCGGTCGCCTCGTGCCAGTACACCGGGGCCTCGCGGCGATGCACCTCGAAGAGGTGGTGCGGAAAGCCGGTGGCGAAGTTGTCCAGATCGGTGAAGTCGATCTGTGACAGCGAACCGGCCAGCGTCACAGGATCGCGCCCGAGGTGTACTTGGCCGCCTCGGGGTAACGGCTGACGAGTTCGTCGACTGCCGCGGCGACGGCGTCGACCTGGCTTCCCGCCGCGCCGGTGAACGCCTGCTTGTCGGCCAGCGCGGCATCGAGCGCGGCGCGATCGAGCGGCAGTCGGGGGTCGGCGGCGAGGCGGTCCAAAAGGTCTGGCTCGGCGCCTTTCTCGCGCATCGCCAATGCGACCGCGACCGCGTTCTCCTTGATGACCTCGTGCGCGGCCTCACGCCCCATTCCCGACCGTACGGCCGCGATCAGGATCCGCGTCGTCGCAAGGAACGGCAGGTAGCGGTCGAGCTCACGCTGGATCACCGCCGGGTAAGCGCCGAACTCGTCGAGCACGGTCAAGAACGTCTCGATCTGACCGTCGATGGCGAAGAACGCGTCGGGCAGCGCCACCCTGCGCACCACCGAGCAGAATACGTCGCCCTCATTCCATTGCGCCCCAGCGAGTTCCGCGGCCATCGACGCGTACCCGCGCAGCACCACCTGCAGCCCGTTGACCCGTTCACACGACCGCGTGTTCATCTTGTGCGGCATCGCCGACGACCCGACCTGACCGGGCGCGAAACCCTCGGTCACCAGCTCGTGGCCCGCCATCAGCCGGATGGTGTGCGCCAGCGACGACGGCCCGGCGCCGACCTGCACCAGCGCAGACACGACGTCGTGGTCGAGGGAGCGGGGGTACACCTGACCCACGCTGGTCAGGATCTCGGTGAAACCGAGGAACTGCGCGGTCCGGCGTTCGAGTTCGGCCAGCCGCGACGTGTCGCCGTCGAACAGGTCGAGCATGTCCTGTGCCGTGCCCATCGGCCCCTTGATGCCGCGCAGTGGGTAGCGGTCGATCAGTTCCCGCAGCCGCGACAACGCGACCAGCATCTCCTCGGCCGCCGATGCGAACCGCTTGCCCAGTGTGGTCGCCTGCGCAGCGACGTTGTGGCTGCGGCCTGCCATCACCAGGTCGCGGTAGCTGATCGCCCGCTCCGCAAGCCGGGCAACCACGGCGACCGCGTGTGAGAAAACCAGCTCCAGCGAGCGCCGAATCTGCAGTTGCTCAACGTTTTCCGTGAGGTCACGGCTGGTCATGCCTTTGTGGACGTGCTCGTGACCGGCGAGCGCGTTGAACTCCTCGATACGGGCCTTCACGTCGTGGCGCAACACGCGTTCCCGCGCGGCGATCGACGCCAGATCGACCTGGTCGATGACGCGCTCGTAGTCGTCGATGACGCCGTCGGGCACGTCGACCCCCAGTTCGGCCTGCGCGCGCAGCACGGCCAGCCACAGCCGACGTTCGCCGACGATCTTGGCCTCGGGCGACCAGATCGCCGCCATCTCCTCGCTGGCATACCTGCTGGCCAGCACGTTGGGGATCGTCACAGTGTGACAGCTTACGGCCCGGATGGGGCAGGGTAGCTCCCATGCACTTCGTTGGATTGGACCTGGCGTGGGGTGAGAAGAAGCAGACGGGCGTGGCGGCCGTCGGATCCGACGGTCGGCTGCTCGACGTCGGAATCGCCCAGGACGATGCGAGCATCCTCGACACCGTCGCCCCCTATGTCGGTGGCGACTGCATCGTCGCCATCGACGCGCCGCTGATCGTCAACAACCCGAGCGGCTACCGGACCGCCGAAACCGCGTTCAACCGCGACTTCGCCAAGTTCGACGCGGGTGCCTACCCGGCGAACACCGGCAATCCGCTGTTCAACCCGCCGCGTGCCGCCGCGATTGCCGAGGCGCTCGGGCTCAACTCCGATCCCGCCTCGGGTGCGCAGCGACGCGCGATCGAGGTCTATCCGCATCCGGCCAGCGTCGTGTTGTTCCAGCTCGAGAAGACCCTCAAGTACAAGAACAAGCAGGGTCGGTCGTTCGACCAGCGGCAACGCGAGCTGCTGAAGCTGATGACCCTCATCGAGGGCCTCGACGATGCGTCGCCGCGATTGCGGGTCAACCACAACATGAACTGGGTCGCGCTGCGGAAGCGGGTCGAAGCGGCGACGCGTCCTGCGCAACTCGACCGCGACGAGGATCCCGTCGACGCGGTGTTGTGCGCCTATATCGCGCTGTACTGGTATCACCGGCCCGACGACACCGCGATCTACGGCGACTTCGAGACCGGATACATCGTCACCCCGAGTCTTCCGCCCGATCTCTCTGCTGCTCCCCGCAGGCGTGCCGTGCCGCCGCCGAACGACGAACTGCACGAACGGCTTTCGCGCCTGGAAGAGCTGCTGGCCCAAGCCCAGCTGGAGGCGAGAACGATCCGCGAACAGCTCTACCGGATGTGACACCTATTTCGGCGCGTCGCCCAGGTGCGTCGGATCGGTGATGCCGGCGTCGCGCACCCCGAGTTGCCGGTTGATCACCATGGTGAGGAAGAACAGCACGATGCCGATCACGATCAGGATCCCGGCGAGCACGTACTGCTGTCCCGGCCGGCCCGAGAGCGGGGTGACGAGATACAGCGACGCGAGGAAGCCGATGATCGGCAACGCCGTCGGCGTCTTGAAGTTCCCACCGGCCGCCTTGACGTCGCGTCGCAACACCAGCACCGCGACATTGACCACCGCGAACACTGCGAGCAGCAGCAGTGACGTCGTACCGCCGAGCAGCGAGATCGCCTCGCTGTTGGCGAAGGCGGTGACATAGAGGATCAAACCGAACGCGATCAGCGTGGTGAAGACGATCGCGACATAGGGCGTGAGCCGACGCGGATGCACGCGCCCCAGCACCGGCGGCAACACGTGCTGACGCGCCATCCCGTAGATCAGCCTGCTGGCCATCAGCATGTTGATCAAGGCGGTGTTGGACACCGCGAACATGGAGATGAAGGGCAGGATGTCCTCGATGGGCAACCCCGGCGCGCCGGCCTTGACCACCTCGACAAGCGGGGTCTCGCTCTCCTCCAACGTGCCGACGGGCACCAGCGCGACGGCGACGATCGCCACGACGACGTAGACGAGGCCGGCGATCGCCAGCCCGCTGAGCAGCACCTTCGGAAAGGTCTTGACCGGGTCCTTGGTCTCCTCGGCCATGTTGACCGAATCCTCGAAGCCGACCATCGCGAAGAACGCCAGCGACGTCGCGGTCGTGACCGCCATGAACCAGTGCTTGTCGCCGGCCGTGTCGAACGCGACGACGCGCGAGAAATCGACGTCGCCCCCACCGGTGAAGGCGAACAGCCCGACCACGATCACCAGCATGAGGCCGCTGATCTCGATGATGGTCAGTACGACGTTGAGCTTGACGCTCTCACCGACTCCACGGAGGTTGACCAGCGCAAGCAGAAGCATGAAAAGCAGTGCGACGGCCACGATCCCGGCCGTGCCCCAGCTGAAGTGGAATGCCTCGAAGAAGTTCGCCGCGAAGAACCGGGATGCGGTCGACGCGGAGGTGATGCCGGAGCACATCACGACGAACGCGATCAGGAACGTGACGAACTGAATACCGAAAGCCTTGTGCGCGTACAGCGCTGCCCCTGCGGCCTGCGGGTACTTGGTGACCAGTTCCAGATAGCTGAACGCGGTGACGGTGGCGATCAGAAACGCCACGAGGAACGGAACCCATGCCGCGCCACCGACTTCGGCCGCCACGTCGCCGGTCAGGGCATACACCCCGGTGCCGAGGATGTCTCCGACGACGAACAGCAGCAGCAGACCGGGCCCCATCACCCGCTTCAGTTCAGGCTGCTGTTCGACGGTCTCGGCCTGCTGGCTCATGTGTTCCCCCTGTCGAAGCGCTGTGAATACCCCATCATGGGTCAGCGGCAACGACGCTGCACCCGCAATGGCGCAAAGAATGCGGGAGTCAGCCGGATGCCGCGGTCAGTACCGGCGGCGATATCGGCGTCATGATCGGCGCCAGCACATCGATCACGTCGATCAACGTCGCGCGCGCGGCACTGCGCGGACCGTCGCCGTCGTCGACGAGCGCCGCGACGACCGCCCCGTCGACCGCACACACCAGCGCGGGGACGAGCTCGGCCCGCACCGAACGGCCGGAGAGTTCGACGACCTTCACGACCGCGTCGGTGCGCTGCTGCAGGATTCGCCGCTGGACTTCCCGCAGCGCCGGTTGACGAGCGCAGGCGATGTAGCGCTCGTACCGGGAGATCAACTGCTCGTTCACTTGCGCTTCGGGGTCGTCGTCCCCGCAGGGGTCGTCGCCGACGAGGAGGTCCACCAGCACGTCGACGGTCGCTTCCGCGGCGCGACGCCGCCGCGACAGCCCGGCCACCCGCTCGCGCAATTGCTGGGCCTCCAGCGCCCCCACGTGTTCGACGGCCTTGACGATCAGGTCGTCGAGCGAAGAGAAGTAATACGTGGTCGCCGCCAACGGCAGACCGGCCCGGCGCGCCACGGCACGGTGCCGAACGGCGTCGAACCCGCCTTCACACAGCAACTCGGCTGCGGCCGTGACGAGCGCGTACTGGCGGCGCACGCCCTTCGGAGTCACCGCCGCCGTCATGGCATGCATGCTGCCAGCCGACCGAGGTCGAAATGACTCTTTCGGCTAAAGCTAAGCCTTTACACAGGAAGTCGGGCCGCGCGGATCGCTGAATGCATTGCCGAACCGCCGCCGCGCGGGTGCGCCAACGGTCAGTGGCATGATGGCCGGCATGCCTGAGCGACCGAGTCAGCGCGATCGGCTGAGTCGACGGGCGATGCTGCGGCTCGGCGTCAGCGCCGCCGCGGGCGCAGCCGGCGCGTACGCACTCGGCACGCTACGCGAAACGGGTGCGTCGGTGGCTGGTCCGCCCGTGGCGATGACGGGCGCGGGCACCCCACTGGCACCGTTGGCACCGCCTGCGCCGCTGGAACCCGCTCCCACCGCGGCGCCGACCTATGAATCCGGATCCTTCGTATCGGCGGCCCGCGGCGGCATCGACACCAACTGGGCAATTGCGCGACCACCCGGACAGACACAGCCGCTGCGGCCGGTGATCGCACTGCACGGCAAGGGCGCCGACGCGGCCCAGGTGATGGCGGGCGGCGTCGAGCAAGGCCTGGCGCAGGCAGTCGACGCGGCTTTGCCGCCGTTCGCCGTGGTGGCCGTCGACGGCGGTGGCGGCTACTGGCACAAGCGCGCCGACGGCGACGACTCCGGCGCGATGGTGCTCGACGAGCTCATTCCGATGCTCGGCGGGCACGGTCTCGACACTTCGCGGGTGGCCTTCCTGGGTTGGTCGATGGGCGGCTACGGCGCGCTTCTGCTCGGCGCG
>JAEZKH010000114.1 GCA_023415515.1 Actinomycetes bacterium | reverse complement strand
CGCCGGCGGGTGGCGGGCCGCAGGGGCGGGCTCGCGGCGGCTGGACCGCCGCCCACCGTTCGTATGACCTGCACCGCGAGACCTGCACCGCGAGACCTGCACCGCGAGCGACCGTGTCTGCACGGCGACACGCCGCGAACGGGCGTACAACAGCGGTCGCTCGCGCACGATGAGTGACGTGGAAGTGGCGGTCTACCGGGCTCCGATGCGGTCACGCCGCGACGACGTCGACGTCGAGGCGACGCTCGAGCGGGCGCTGTCGCGAGGCCTGTGCGGGTTCGGCGGCCCGAGGCGGCCGTCCGACGAACGTCTCGCCCGCCGCATCGAACGGTTCCGCGAGGTCGCCGACGGCTCGTTCGTCTGGACTCGCGATCCCGACGGCCTTTATTGGCTCGGCCGCATCACGGGGCCGTACTTCTGCGACGACAGCGATGACGCCGCCGCCGTCGACCTCGTTCATGTGCGCGAATGCGATTGGCTGTCAACACCTCTCCTCGAGCCGAAAGTGCCGCCAGCCGTCGTCGCCACCTTTCGCCGAGGTGGCCGCAATTTCCAGCAGACGCACCACGCGAGCGTCGGCGACGAGAGTATGCAGCTTTGGCGCACGCTGAGCTAGCGGCGAGGGTGCACATATCGCTGATGTTTTGCGGCGTGTCGCGCAGCAGACGCGCACGCTCGCCGAGAAACGCACCACGGGTATCTAGGCGAGGGAGTCCGCGAAGCCCTTGACGTCGCGGATGCCGGCGGCTAACACCTCGGGCAGATCGCCGAGCAACAGGTCACAGCCGCCGGCATTGCGGAATTCCACGCCGATGACGACGAGCCCTAACGCGACGGCTTCACTGCAGCGTGCAGGGCGACGATCCCCCCGGTGAGATTGCGCCACCGCACCGTCGACCAGCCGGCATCGGCGATCTGACGTGCAAGCTGCGCCTGGTCGGGCCAGGCCCTGATGGACTCGGCGAGATACACATAGGCGTCCGGATTCGACGACACTTTTCTCGCGATCCGCGGCAGCGCCTGCATCAGGTACTCCTTGTAGGCGGTGGCGAACAGCTTGTTGGTCGGCGTCGAGAACTCGCACACCACGAGCCGTCCGCCCGGCCGTGTGACCCGCGCCATCTCGCGCAGCCCCGCGGCGTGATCGACGACGTTGCGCAGCCCGAAGCTGATGGTCACCGCGTCGAACACGCCGTCGTCGAACGGCAGCCGAGTCGCATCGCCTGCGACCTTCGGGACGTCTCGGCCCCGGCCGGCGGCGAGCATCCCGACGGAGAAGTCCGCGGCCACACACCAGGCGCCGGAGCGCGTCAGCTCGACCGTCGACACCGCCGTGCCCGCAGCCAGGTCCAGGACCTTGTCGCCTGCCCCGATGCCCAGCGCAGACCTGGTCGCACGCCGCCAGAACCGGTCCTGCCCCAGCGACAGCACCGTGTTGGTCAGGTCGTAGCGCCGCGCGACCGCGTCGAACATCGACGCGACCTCGCGCGGGTCCTTGTCCAGCGACGCCCTGTTCACGCCCGTGACGCTACCTGCGAACTTCCTTGGATCGGGAATGCACGGCACGGTCATGGGCATTTGTGCCCTCATGGCTGAAAAAGTTTGGTTCATCACCGGGACATCACGTGGCTTCGGCAGGGAATGGGCGATCGCGGCGCTCGAACGCGGCGACAAGGTCGCAGGCACCGCCCGCGACACCGCGACGCTCGCCGACCTCGTCGACAAGTACGGCGACGCGCTGCTGCCGATCCAGCTGGACGTCACCGACCGCGACGCGGACTTCGCCGCCGTCAAGCAGGCGCACGACCACTTCGGCCGATTGGACATCGTCGTCAACAATGCCGGGTACGGGCACTTCGGCTTCATCGAGGAGATCACCGAAGAGGAGGCGCGCGCCCAGCTCGAGACGAATGTGTTCGGCGCGCTGTGGGTGACCCAGGCCGCGCTGCCCTACCTGCGGACACAGGGCAGCGGGCACATCATCCAGGTGTCGTCGATCGGCGGCATCGTCGCGTTCCCGAACGTCGGGATCTACCATGCGTCGAAGTGGGCGCTCGAGGGGTTCTCCCAGGCGTTGGCGCAGGAGGTGGAGCCGTTCGGCGTCCACATCACGCTCGTCGAGCCGGGCGGGTTCTCCACCGACTGGGCAGGTTCGTCGTCGAAGCGATCCACACAGCTGCCCGCTTACGAAGACGCACACCGGAGATCAGAAGAATCACGCGCGAGCCGCAACGCCACGCCTGGCGATCCGCGGGCATCGGCGGCCGCGATCCTCAGAGTCGTCGACGCCCCCGATCCGCCGCTGCGCGTCTTCTTCGGTGAGCGACCACTGTCGCTGGCCAAGGCCGACTACGAGAAACGTCTTGCGACCTGGGACGAGTGGCAGCCGGTCGCGATCCTGGCGCAGGGGTCGACGTCCGAGGAGCAGCAGATATGAACGCCGCCAACTGGTTTCGTCGTGGGACGGTTGGGATTGTCGTTGCCCTGATGCTCGCCGGGCTGACTGCCGTCGCAGGCGGCGCCGCCACCGCATCGGCGCTGTCGCGGCCGGGTCTTCCCGTCGAGACGCTGATGGTTCCGTCGGCCGCCATGGGCCGAGACATCCCGGTCCGGTTCCAGGGCGGCGGCAAACACGCCGTGTACCTGCTCGACGGGCTGCGCGCCCGCGACGACAACAACGGTTGGGACATCGAGACAAACGCGTTCGAAACCTTCTACCAGTCAGGCGTTTCCGTTGTCATGCCGGTCGGCGGGATGTCCAGTTTCTACACGAATTGGCAGCAGCCGGCGGTCGGCAACGGCGGGACGTACAACTATCAGTGGGAGACGTTTCTGACCTCTGAGCTGCCCGCGTACCTGTCGGCGAACAAGGGCATCTCGCCGAGCGGGAACGCCGTCGTTGGCCTGTCGATGTCGGGCAGCGCTGCGCTGATCCTGGCCGCCTACCACCCCGACGTCTTCGGTTACGCGGGCTCGCTGTCAGGTTTCCTCCATCTGTCGGAAGGTATCTGGCCCACGCTGGTCGGTTTCGCGATGCATGACGCAGGAGGCTTCGACCCCAACGCCATGTGGGGCCCCGGCGGTGGGCCTGCGTGGCAGCGCAACGACCCGACCCTTCAGGTCGGCAAACTCGTCGCCAACGGCACCCGGCTGTGGGTCTACACGGGCAACGGCACGCCGACCGAACTCGGCGGCGCCGACCTGCCCGCAACGTTCCTCGAAGGACTCACCAGAGACGGCAACGTCGCGTTCCAGAACGCCTACACCTCGGCGGGCGGGCGCAACGCCACCTTCAATTTCCCGCCGAACGGCACACACACATGGGCGTATTGGCAGGCGCAGCTCAACGCGATGAAGCCCGACATCGTCCGCACGCTGGGCGCCTGAGGTCAGGCGGCCTGGGCACCGCGGGTGCCCAGCACCTCCCGGTAATGGCCGATCAGCTCGTCGCAGATGACCGGCCAGGTACGCCCGAGCACGCTGCGGCGGGCGGCAACCGAGTAGCGGGCCCGCTCGGCCAGCAGCTGGTCGACCGAGGCCGAAAGGCGGCGCTCGAACTCGCCGACCGGAAGCAGCAGGCCGGTGTGCATCGGCGCGACCAGATCCCGCGGACCGCCCGCATCGGGTGCGATGACAGGCAGTCCAGAAGCCATCGCCTCCTGCACGGCCTGACAAAAGGTCTCATGCTCACCTGGATGGACGAAGACGTCCATGCTGGCGTAGGCCGCCGCGAGGTGCTCGCCGTACAACGCGCCGGTGAAAACCGCTGACGGCATCAATGATTCGAGCTTCGCGCGGTCAACGCCGTCGCCGACGACGACGAGCTGCAGATCGTCGCGACCGGCGAGGACGCCGAGCCGCTCGACATGCTTCTCCGGGGCGAGCCGGCCGACGAAGCCGACGATGGGCTTGCCCTCGGATGACCACCGGCTGCGCAGTCGCTCGTCGCGCGCCGACGGTGCGAAGCCCGCGACGTCGACGCCGCGCGCCCACTTGTGGACGCGCGGGATGCGTTGCGCAACAAGATTTTCGATAGCGGCCGTCGACGGGGCCAGCGTGCGGTCCACCCGACTGTGCACCATCCTGGTCCACGCCCACGCCGCGCGCGCGGTGAAGCCGATGCCGTAGCTCTGCGCGAAACCCGCCACGTCTGTCTGGAAGATCGCCACCGTGGGCACCCCGAGGTGACGCGCGGCGAGCATACCGCCCCAGCCCAGCAGCGCAGGCGATGCCAGGTGCACGACGTCGGGATCGAAACCCCGCAGCACGCTGACCATCCGCGGCCGCGGTATGCCCAGCGGCAGCGAGGTGATCTTGGGGAACATCCGCGACGGCACCCGGTGGATGCGGACCCCGTCATGGACGCGGTCGGCCTGCGCATGCCCGCGCGGGGAGTCCGGGGCGATGACGAGGACCTCGTGGCCGCGGTGGCGGAGGTGCTCCATCACCCGAAGCACCGAGTTGGTGACGCCGTTGACGTTGGGCAGAAACGATTCGGCGACGATCGCGACGCGCACGCCACGATGGTGGCATCCAAGGCTGTCGGCGGGGTTGCCTGCGGGGGTACGACATGCGAAGTCCTGGTGCTGACGGCGGAACCTCGCCGCGGCCATGCGGGTATCCTGCGCACAAGGAAGGGCGGTTGACATGCGGATTCTTCGCGGCGCGGCGGCGGTGGCCGCGGCCCTGTTGCTCGGCGCGGTCGGCTGCACCAACCAGGTCACCGGCACGGCGACGGTGGATCCGACGAATCCGCCCCTCGGGCTCAGCGAGGACGGCTACGGCATCGTCGCCGGTTACCCCGACGCTCCGGTGCAGATCGAGTTGTACACCGAACCGCAGTGCACGCATTGCGCCGATCTGCAGGCCGCCTTCGGCGAGGACATGAAGCGCCACATCAATCTCGGCGACCTCGCGGTGACCTATCGCCCCCTGACCTTCCTGGACGACCCCGCAACCGATCACCATTCGGCCCGGGTCGCCAACGCGTTGTTCCTCGCCGTCGGCGCACCCGAGGCCAGCGACGAGAACAACATGGCGTCCGGTCCGGAGTTCCAGGCTTTCGTCGAGGACCTGTGGGCCCACCAGAACCCGGGCCGTCCGGGCCCCAGCGACAAGCAGATGGCGAAGATGGCCAAGGACTCCGGGCTACCCGACGATGTCGCGAGCCGGATCGGTGACGGCGATACCGCCGACCAGACGGACATCGACGAGATGGCTGCCTACAACTACGGCGCGTTGATCGGCATCGATCCGATAACCACCGGAACGCCAACGGTTTACGACCTCGGCTCCCAGGAGAAGGTCGACATTCACGACGACGACTGGCTGGAGAACCTGCTGTCGACGGTCTGAGCTGTCAGCCTGCGTTCGACGAACGTCAACAACATCAGCGCCGCGCTCGCCACCGACCAGCCGACCACCGCGATCGAACCGGCCGGGATGATCGCCAGCGCCGCGTTGCGGTCCTGCACGCGGACCAGATCGGGGTTGTCCTTGTCGTATTCGACGTATATCCGCATGCCCGTGTCCAACTCGGACGGATAGAGCACGCCCAACTCCGGGCGGTAGGTGACGCGGTCGGGTGTGACGAACTCGATCGTGGAACGTCGGGGACCGGCGCTGAGCACCTCGGCGGCCGCCACCCCCATGTTGCCTTCGATCTGCCGGTCGTTACGCCAGGCGCCGAGCACCAGCAGCAGTGACTGCACTGTCACCAGCAACGCCATGAGCACGACACCGATGCGCATGCGACGGAAGACGCGCGCGGTTCTCGTTTCTCCGGGTCTTCCTTGTAGGTGCGGAATCACTTGGGGGACAACACGATGCACCAGCAGCTTGACTCGGTCGATCACAACGCCGCCTTGATCGACGCGTGCAGTGCGCGCAGCGACGAGCGGTCTGCCTTCACCTCCAGCACCCGCATCCCGTCGAACGGCTCGGCCATGGCGGCGCCCAGGTCGCCGACCTCGATCTGGCGGCTGTCCACGTGGTAGGCCCGGCACAGCGCACCGACGTCGACGTCGTGCGGTGTGCCGAAGACGCGCGAGGAGACGTCGGAGTACCTCGGGTCACCCTGCTCGAGCAATTCGAAGATGCCGCCGCCGTTGTCGTTGGACACCACGATCGTCAGCCGCCGCGGGGTCGGCTCCGTCGGCCCGATCAGCAGCCCCGAGCTGTCGTGCACGAACGTCAGGTCGCCGATCAGCGCGACGGTGCGTCCGCCGGTGCGGTCGTGAGCCAGCGCGGCCCCGATCGCCGTGGAGACCGTGCCGTCGATGCCTGCGACGCCGCGGTTCGACCGCACCTTGACGCCGTGGGTGTCCAGGCCGACCAGCGCTGCGTCACGCACCGGGTTGGACGCGCCCAACACCAGCTGGTCGCCTTCGCGCAGCGCGTCGGCGACGGCGGCAGCCACGTGCAGGCCGGTGGTCAGCGGGTGGGCCTCGAGTTGGCCGCGCACCGCGTCGACGGCGTGGGCGTTGACCGCCGCGCAGCGGCGCAACCAGGCCGGGTTCGGCGCACCCGACGTGACCGCCCTGGTGCCGGTGGCCTGCGAGTTTCCCGAGACGTCGGGCCAGCGCGGGCCGGTGGTCAGCGCGAACACCGGCACCGAAGGGTCGGCGAGCAGGTTCGAAACGGGCCGGTGCAGCGTCGGACGGCCCAACATGATGACCTGCTGCGGCCGTAGCAGCGGCAGCGCCATCGGGTGCAGCGGATTCTCCGCGGGCGGCGCCGTGGGTTCGGCGACCGTCGGGACGGCGGCCAGGTTCGGGTGCACCCCGGCGCCGTGGCCGGCGATGACGACCGTGTCCGGCGTGAGGTCGATGTCGAGAGGCTGGTCGAACGTCACCGGCGGGGTGTAGGTCCACGGCTTGCCGCCGGGTCGGCCCTGCGGCGCGTACGCCGTCGACGGGTCGAGATCGCGGTCGGGCACCAGCGGTTCGCGCAGCGGGATGTCGAATTGCACCGGACCCGCGTTCGCGGTGCGAGAACCGGTGGCGGCCACCAACACTCGGCAGGTGGCCGAGCGCCACTGCGCGTTGAACTTGTCGATATCGCCCGGCGCGGCTCCCCTCAGTTCGGGCGCGAGCCCGAGGCTGATGTTCGCGCGGACCTGCGTGCCGAAGTACCCGAGTTGCTCCATCGTCTGGTTGGCACCGGTGCCGAGCAGTTCGTAGGGCCGGTTCGCCGACAGCACGATCAACGGCACCCGGGCGTAGTTCGCCTCCACCACCGCGGGACCGAGGTTCGCAACCGCCGTGCCCGACGTCATCGCCACGCACACCGGCGCGCCCTCGGCAACCGCGAGGCCGATCGCGAGGTAGCCGGCGGTGCGCTCGTCGATGCGGACGTGCAGCCGGATCCGGCCGTCGCGATCGGCGTCGTGCAGCGCGAACGCCAACGGCGCATTCCGCGATCCGGGGCACAGCACGACGTCGCGCACGCCGCCGCGAATGAGTTCGTCGACGACGACACGCGCCTGTGCCGTCGATGGGTTCACCACTACAGCCTATTCGGCAAAGAAGTCGAGCGCCGCCGCGTTCACCACCTGCGGTTTCTCGATGAAGCCCAGATGTCCGGCGTCGGCGATCTCCAGGTAGCGACCGTCGGGGATGGCCTCGGCGACCTCGCGGCCCAGGTGCGGCGGCAGCACGATGTCGTCGCCGAACCCGATGACGAGCACGGGTGCCGTGATGCCCCGGTAGGCGGGCAGCCGATTGTCGTGCGGGCCGACCTCGAGCTGGGCCCGCACACCGGGTGTCGCCCTGGTGGGCCACATGGTGAACATGTCGATCCAGTCGCGCACGGCGCTGTCGTCGTTGAGTGTCTTTCGCGAGAAGCTCTCGAGAAGCCGCAGCTTCGCGTCGTAAGAGGCGGGCAGCTCGACGCCGGAGTCGGCGAGTTCGCGTTCAGCGGTGCGGAAGAAGTCGCGGACGCGGTCGTGGCGGCCCCGGGTCGCCATCAGCACGGCCGACCGCACCAGTTCGGGGCGGGCGAGCATCAGCTCCTGGGCGATGAACGAGCCCATCGACACCGCGACGATGCGAACCGGCGCCACGTCGAGCTTCTCGATCAGCGCGGCGGTGTCGGCGACCATCTGCTCGGTGCCGAACCCGGAAGCCTGCTCGGTTGCCCCGACGCCCCGGTTGTCGAAGGTGATCGCGCGGTAGCCGGCCCGGACGAACTCCGGGACCTGATGCAGGTGCCAGGTGCGGCCCGCGCCGCCCCGGCCGGCGATGAACAGCACCGGGTCGCCTGCGCCTCTGTCGTCGTAGGCCAGATTCACCCCGCAGAGGCTACGCGAGCGACTCGATTTCCATTTTGCATGTCGTGCGGTTCGCACGAAATGGTCGTAGGGTCGAAGGAGGTGTGGACGGGAGATCGACATGAGGGTGGCAATCAACGGTGCCGGTGTCGCCGGACCCGCATTCGCCTACTGGATGGCGCGGGCCGGGCACGAGGTGACGATCATCGAGAAGGCGCCGCACTTCCGCACCGGCGGGTACGTCATCGACTTCTGGGGTCTCGGCTACACCATCGCCGAGCGGATGGGGGTCGAGGACGATCTGCGCAAGGTCGGCTACCAGATACGCGAAGTCCGCTCGATGCGGGCCGACGGTCGAACCAGCGCAAGGCTTGGCGTCGACTCGATCCGCCGGGCAACCCATGACCGGTACGTGACGATCGCTCGCGGCGACCTCGCTGAGACGATCTACCGAACCATCGAAAACGACGTCGAGACGCTCTATTCCGAGAACATCACCTCCCTCGACAACCAACCGGATGCGGTGTCGCTGACCTTCAGGCACTCCCCACCGCGTGACTTCGACATGGTCATCGGCGCCGACGGCCTGCACTCGACCGTGCGGTCGTTGGCGTTCGGTCCCGAGTCGTGGTTCACGCACTATCTGGGCTGTCAGGTCGCGGCGTGCGTGCTCAACGGCTACCGGCCCCGCGACGACGACGTGTATGTCACGCACAATCTGCCGGGCGGGCAGGTCAGCAGATTCGCGATGGACGGCGACCGCACCCTCGTGCTGTTCATCTTCTCGATGTCGAACCCCTACATCCCCGATACCCTCGACTCAGGCAAAGCGCTGCTCTGCAGGCAGTTCGCCGACGCCGCGTGGGAAGTGCCGCGGATACTCGCTGCCCTCGACGACGTGGACGACCTCTATGTCGATGTGGTGAGCCAGATCAAGATGCCCAGATGGTCGGCAGGCCGAGTGGCGCTGATCGGCGATGCCGCGGCGTGCGTGTCCCTGCTCGCAGGTGAGGGCACGGGCCTGGCCCTTGCCGAGTCCTATGTTCTGGCAGGCGAACTCGCGCGCGCCGGTGCGGACATCACGCGCGCGTTCTCCGCTTACGAAGCCCGGCTGCGCGACTTCATCGAAGCGAAGCAAAACGGCGCGACGAAATTCGTGTCGTTCTTCACCGCGCGCACCCGGTTGGGCATCCGCGTCCGCGACGCGGTCATGAAGGCGATGAACCTTCCGCTCGTCGGCGACCTGGTGATGCGGCGCTCACTGCGAGACGATGTGGACATCCCCGACTACCAGCTGTGACAAGCCCGCCGACGCAGTCGCCCCGAAGAAACGAGTGGCCCGTGACATCGATCAGGAAGAGCGACACCGCGATCGTCGCCGACCACGACCTCAGTGACGTTGTCACACGACTCGAGCGGGCCACCCGTGGACTGCTTGCGCTCAACGTCTCGGTCCTCGAGCACATGGAGAAGCGGATCGGTCTGGCGCCCCTGCGCGCGCTGCAGTCCCTCGAGCGACTGGGCCCGAGCCTGGTCACCGAGCTCGGCGCCGATCTCGACCTGCTGCCGTCGACCGCAAGCAGGCTCAGCGACCGACTCGCCGAGGCAGGCTACATCACCCGTTCGGTCTCTCCGGCGAATCGACGCGCCACGGTGTTGGAGCTGACCGATGCCGGCCGCGCAATTCTTGCTGAGCTGGTCGTCCTACGCATCCGGGCATTCGGTGAAGTCGTCGAGCGGATGGACGCCGCCGATCGCGCCGCCCTCATTCAAGGCGCTCAGGCGTTCACCGATGCGGGCCGAGACCTGTCCGAAGGCGGCCGCTGAGCCGTCGGGGGTCGTCACCGCCGCTGCGCTTGCATCACGCCGAAACCGGCTTGCCTGCCCGGCCTTTGCGCCGCTTGCCGCGTGCGCGCCCGATCGCGCTGTCCCAGAGCAGGCCCGTCGCGGCCTTGAGTTGTGTTGGCTTGATGAGGTCTTTCGACATGAACGCGACCGCCGTCGCCTTCGTCGACGCCGAGGCCTTCGACATGTGGCCGGAGTCGAAGGGCGGCTGGGGGTCGTATTCGATCGACAGCTGGATGGCCTTGGCGCGGCCCTCGCCACTGATCTGCCCGACCAGCCACAGCCCGAGATCGATGCCCGCCGACACACCCGCACAGGTGACGGTGTCGCCCTCGTGCACGATGCGTTCGTCACCGACGGCGTTGACGCCCATCGTCTTCAGCGCCGAAAGCGCCGCCCAGTGCGACGTCGCCCGCTTGCCCTCCAGCAGCCCGGCCGCCGCGAGTAGCACCGACCCCGAGCACACCGATGTCGTCCAGGTCGCCGTCTCGTGTGCTCGGCGCAGCCAATCGAGCACTTTCTGGTCGCGGGCGTGTTCCAGCGACGTCATCCCACCGGGCACGAGAATGATGTCCGGCGAGGGGGTTTCGTCGAACGAATGGGTCGCCCCGATGACGAGAACACCGGAGTCGGCGATGATCGGGCCCGGCTCATGCCAGACCAGGCGCACCTCGGCGTCGGGTAGCCAGCGCAGGCTCTCGTAGGGTCCGATGAAATCCAGCGCGGTGAAGCCGGGATACAGCACGATGGCGGTCTGCATGATTCCTCCTCTAGGCGAATGTCTTGCGGTACTGGTCGGGTGATACGCCCACCCGTCGAACGAAGTTGCGGCGCAGTGTTTCTGCCGTGCCGAAGCCGCAGCGGTTGGCGATGACCGTGACGGTGTCGTCGGTCTCCTCGAGCTGGCGGCGGGCGGCCTCTGTGCGGATACGCTCGACGTAGGCCCCCGGCGCTTCGCCGACCTGCTCGGTGAAGACCCGGGTGAAGTGTCGAGGGCTCATTGCCGCTCGCCGGGCGAGTTCGGAAATGCTGTGCGCGGCACCGGGTTCGGCTTCTATTGACTCCTGTACCCGCCGGATCGGCGCCCGCTTCGCCCTCGGCATCCACACCGGAGCGGCGAACTGACTCTGCCCGCCCGGCCTGCGTAGGTACAACACCAGGAACCGGGCGACCGTCTGGGCGACCTCGGTGCCGTGGTCCTCTTCGACAAGCGACAGCGCGAGGTCGATGCCTGCCGTCACTCCGGCCGCCGTCCACACCGACGGTGAGCTCTGCACGAAGATCGGATCGGGATCGACGGTGACCGCTGGAAATTGGCGGGCCAACTCGTCGGCGAACGCCCAGTGCGTCGTCGCCCGGCAGCCGTCGAGTAGTCCGGCCGCGGCGGCAAGGAAGGCGCCGGTGCACACGCTGACAACGCGGCGCGCGCCGGCCGACACCGCCTTGACCCATTCGACGATGTTCGCGTTGTCGCAGGCCGCAGCGAGTCCCCAACCGCCGGGCAGCACCACGGTGTCGATCGGTCCGTGAGGGTCGGGCAGCGGCTCGGCGACGAGCGTGAGGCCGGTACCGGTGGCGACCGGCTTGCCGTCCTCGGAGGCGAGCGTGACGGTGTAGCCGTCGTCGGCGCGCTTGCGTGCGGCCAGGTTCATCGTCGCGCCGGTGAACACGTCGAACGGACCGACGACGTCCAGTGCCTGGACGCCGGGATAGCCGAGGATCACCACCGATCGCGTCACGCTCTTCAGTGTTCGCCACCGAGCCCGTGGCGTCTACGCCATGCAGCCCACAGATCAGGACATCGCAGGCGGCGTCGGGGAACTGACCGCCTTGCACGGAACGGCCATTAACATAGACGTGTGCTCGCTACGCTGCGCGCCTTCCTGGCCTTCGAGATGACGATCGCCGAATGGATCGGTACGGCCGTCCTCGCCGCCATCCCTTACCTGGTGATCGGCGTGATCTGGGCGTTGACGCACACTTCGGGGTCGGCCGGCGCGACCGGCATCGACAGCGCGGTGTCGTTTCTCGGTTCGATCGTGAGCTGGCCCGTACTGCTGTTCTCGGATGTGTGCATGGCATGAGCGAAGCTTGCGAGCGAATCATCAGGCCGGCATGTGGCGGCCGAGCCCGCGAGGCCGGCACATGAGCGGACAAACCCGTATTTCGGTCAGGCGGAGGGCCGCGCGCTGGGATCCAGACGCCGAGGTCTCGGTGAAAGAGGCAATGGACTTCTGGTCGTTCGCCGCCGCGGCCGCCAACGTGGTCATGCAGTTGTCGCTGCCCGGCGTCGGCTACGGCGTCGTCGAGAGCAGGGTCGACTCCGGCAGCATCCTCAAGCATCCGTGGAAGCGGCTGCGAACGACGTCGCAGTACCTGGCCGTCGCCGTCTTCGGATCCGAGCAGGACCGCGCCGCGTTCCGCGCGGCCGTCGACGGAGCACACCGGCAGGTGATCTCCACCGCCGAGAGCCCGGTGAAGTACAACGCCTTCGACCGCGATCTCCAGATGTGGGTGGCCGCTTGCCTTTTCGTCGGCCTCGAGGACACCTATGAACTGCTGCGCGGTGAGATGACGGCCGAGCAGGCCGAGCAGTTCTACCGGTCGGCCTGGACGTTGGGCACCACACTTCAGGTCACCGAGGACCAGTGGCCGGCCACCCGTGCCGAGTTCGACACGTACTGGGACGCCGCGTGCAGGCAGGTGAGCATCGACCCGCCGGTGCGCGACTACCTCCTCGAACTGATCAACCTACGAATGATCAACCCGATTCTCGGGCTTCCGTTCCGGCCGCTGCTGAAGTTCCTCACCATCGGCTTCCTCGCGCCGGTCTTCCGCGAAGCACTCGGGGTGAAGTGGAGCAGGAGCAGACAACGTCGCTTCGAATGGCTGTTCCTTCTCGTCGCATTCGTCAACCGGTTCATCCCGGTGTTCCTGCGCCAGGGCGGCAGCTTCATCGTCCTTGCCGACGTGCGCAGGCGCGTCCGCGCCCGCAGCGCGCTCATATGACGATGCCGGTCCTGCGTCGGCTCTTGAGCCGTCGGGTGAGCATCGGGGCGATGCTGGAGTTCGCGATGTGGATCGCGATCCCCTACCTGCTGGTCGGCATCGTGTGGACGTTCTTCAACGCCGACGACGTCTCGCGCATCGAAACCCGGTTGGAGACCCGGCTTCCGGCGGGCTCCGAACTCGCGGCGTTCGGGGCGACAACCGCGCTGTGGCCGTTTCTGCTACTCGGCCACGAGGTCTGCGCGCCCTGAGTCGAAGCACGCCTTGACCCGATCGATCCACCACTGGCGGCGCTCTGCCGGTGCGGCCAACGCGGCGAGCCGATCAGGATCAGGTGTGACCGTCACGACGGGCAGGTAGCCGTCGACGGGCGTCAGCGGGTCTGCGACGTCGTCGACGAAGAATCCGCCGGTACCCAACCCACACGCGTGTCGTAGGTCGGGCAGTGCGCCGGCGGCCTGCAGACCGCGCCCGATCCCGACCGCCGAATCCAGTGCGCTGGACACCACGACCGGGATGTCGATCTGCGCGGCGATGTCGAGCATTGCGGTGATCCCACCCAGCGGCGCGACCTTCAGCACCGCGACGTCGGCAGCGTTCGACCGCACGACGTGCAACGGATCCTCTGCTCTGCGAATGCTCTCGTCGGCGGCGATCGGCACCTCGACGAGCCTGCGCAGCTGCGCCAATTCCGAAACCGTCGCGCAGGGCTGTTCCAGATACTCCAGTGGCCCGTCGGCGGTCAGCGCCGCCGCAGCCGCGACGGCCTCGGCGACGCTCCACCCGCCGTTGGCGTCGACGCGCACCGTCGACACCTGCCCCCGAACGGCGTTGACCCGCGCCACGTCCTCGGCAAGTGTCTGGCCGCGTTCGGCGACCTTCACCTTTGCGGTGCGTGCGCCGGGGAAGCGGGCCAACACCTCAGGCACCTGCGCGGCGGCCACGGCGGGCACGGTCGCGTTGATCGGAATGCGGTCGCGGCAGAGGGCGGGCGGCGGCGTGTACGCGGCTTCGATCGCCGCGGACAGCCACGCCGCCGCCTCGAGTGGCTCGTATTCGGGAAAGGCGCCGAACTCGCCCCAGCCCGCGGGCCCGTCGATCAGCGCCACCTCGCGAACCGTGATGCCGCGGAATTTCACCCGCATCGGCAGGGCCACGACGTGGAGGCGATCGAGGACGTCCGCTGACGACGGCACGGCGTCCATGATCCATGACGTCACACTCAGGTCATTGTTCGGTAAGAAAATGGAGGAGTTCAACCGGGCCTCGCGGGGAACAGCGTCGTTGTCTTGACTGACCCCCGACCTGTGAGGTGCCGGATGCACATAACCCTTCGTTCGTCTTTCGTCGCGGGCATCGCGGCTCTCGGCGCCGGCGTCATCGCCGCCATCCCGTCGGCCCCGTCCGCACCCGTCGCTGCGCCCCGGGTCCCGTCCCCCGACGTATCACTCGGAGCGGCGATCCTGCCCCTGCCGTCGCCGAGCATCGGATCGCGCGCGCTTCCCGCCATCGGCGACGCCATCTCCACCGCGGCCGACTCGGCGGTCGCCCCGATCGTTTCGGCGCGCTCGGCGCTGCCGGACGTACCGTTCGTGCCGCCCGGCGTGCAGCTCAGCCTGCTGACCGGCACCCCGAACCTGGGCGCAGGCAACGTCGGGAACTTCAACGTCGGCACCGACAACGGCGGCGACTTCAACATCGGCGCCAACAACGAGGGCAACTTCAACATCGGCACCGACAACGAAGGCGACTTCAACATCGGCTTCAACAACGTCGACAGCGGTAACCCGGTGCCCGGCGCCACCGACCTGGACAACGTCGCCGTCGCCAACGTGGGCATCGGCAACGACGGCGACTTCAACGTCGGTCTCGACAACACCGGTTCTCGCAACTTCGGCACCAACAACGTCGGCGCGCTGAACGTCGGCTCGGGCAACCGCGGCGTGGCAAACCTCGGCGTGAACAACACCGGCAACTTCAATGCCGGGATCGGGAACACCGGCAACGGCAACGTAGGGTTCTTCAACACCGGTGACAACAACATCGGCGCGTTCAACTCCGGCAACACCATCGGCATCGGCGGCATCGGTCTTCCCAACCCGGTCGGTTCGGCATCGTCGGCCGCGCGGTCGGGCGCTCGGTCGGAGCGTGTTACCGACAGGGCGACGAACTCGAGCGTCAACGACTAGGACACCGCACTTCGTGATGAACATTCTTTCGATCCCCGCCCAGGTCGCCGAGTCCGCGTTGTCGATCTTCGGCATCCGGGTGGGGACCGAGGAACCGCACTACATATCCATCCCGGTCGGCGACGGCGTCGAACTCCGACGGTACGGGCCGCGCATCGCGGCGGAGACGACCGTCGACGCCGACGAAGATAAGGCCCGCAACCTCGGTTTCCGTCGACTTGCGGGCTACATCTTCGGCGCCAACCACCGCGATGAGCAGATCTCGATGACCGCTCCGGTGGCGCAGCAGGCCGACCGGGGCGGCGACACGATCGCGATGACGGCACCGGTGGCGCAGTCCCGGGCCACCGAGACCGGCTGGACCATCCGGTTCTTCATGCCGTCGAAGTGGACGTTGGAGACGCTTCCTGAGCCCGACGACGACGATGTCACTCTGGTCACCGTCCCGCCCGAGACCGTCGCGGTGTTGCGGTTCAGCGGAGACCGCAGTCCGGCAGCGGTGGCGAAGAGAACCGACGAACTGCTCGAGATACTGCGTGACAAGAGCATCGATGTCACCGGTGATCCGGTCGCCTGGTTCTACGATCCGCCGTGGACGCTTCCGTTCCTGCGCCGCAACGAGATCGCGGTCCCGGCGCGGGCCGACTAGAGCGCTCGGTCCGATCTGTATACGTTCCGGCCGGCCAGGTAGGTGGCGCGCACCTCGAGGTCGGGTATCTGCTCCGGCGGCACCGACCGCGGATCTGCCGACAGCACAACGAAATCGGCGTACTTGCCGACCTCGAGCGAACCGGCCACGTCGTCGCTGAACAGCTGCCACGCCGCGTCGAGTGTCTGCGCGCGGATGGCCTGCTCGACGGACAACCGCTGCTCGGGGCCGAGCACCCGCCCACTCGGCGCGGTCCTGGTGGCAGCGACGCTGATGTTGCGCAGCGGCTCCTCGGGGGTGACCGGCGGATCGTTGTGCAGTGAGATCCGCATGCCGGTGGCGACGGCTGAACCGCATGGCATCCAACGGGATCCGCGTTCCGGCCCGAACAGGCCGTCGACGATGATGTCGCCCCAGTAGTGAATCTGGTCGACGAAGATGCTGCAGGTGACGCCGAGGTCGGCGGCACGCGCGAGTTGTCCGTCGGTGATCGCCCCGACATGCTCGAGCCGCAACCGGTGGTCGTCGCGCGGATGCTTCTTGAGCGCCTCCTCGTAGACATCGAGGATGGTGTCGACGCCCTTGTCGCCATGGACGTGGCACGCCATCTGCCATCCGAGCGGGAAGTAGGCCTCGACGATCTCGGTCAGCTGCTCCCGGGTGTAGTTCGCGTGCCCGCAGGATCCCGGCACCACACCGATCGTGCGGGTGGCGTCGGTGTCCAGATACGGGAAGGTCAGATCGATGTTCCCGATCCACGGCGAGCCGTCGACCCAGATCTTGATGCCGACCTGACGCACCGTGTCGTCGCCGTTGTCGAGGGTCTCGTCGGTGGCAAGCCTCGCGGTCGACATCTCGTACGTGCGCAGGCGAACGGTGAGCCGGTCCCGAAGTTGGTCGAGCATCGGGCGGAACATCGGGTCGAAGGCCATCTCCGAGCACATCGTCAATCCTGCGCGGTTGAGGCGCGCGGTTTCGGCGAGCAGCATCGCCGGATGATCGCTCGGTGAGATGGCGCCCGCCAGCAGCGGGAACACCGCCGCGGCCTCCTCCGCGGTGCCGTCGAGTTCTCCGGTTGCGTCGCGCCCGTATCGCGCGCCCTTGGGATCGGGGGTGTCGCGGGTCAGCCCCGCGGCCGCGGCGGCCGCGGAGTTGAAGAACGCCTTGTGGCCGGAGTTGTGGATGATCACCAGCGGGGTGTCCGGCGCGATCCCGTCGAGCCAGTCCAGCGTCGGCTCGGGCAGCCCGTTCTGCAGCAGCTGATCCCAGCCGTTGAGGTAGGCGCCGTCAGCACCCCGCCTGGCGACTTCGGCGCCGACCGCGGCGACGACGTCACCCGCGTCGGGCATCGTGACGGGCCGGATGTCGACGAGGCGGTCGGACAGTGCGATCGCCTCCATCAGCGGGTGTCCGTGCGCCTCGACGAAGCCCGGTAGCACGCAACCGTCGCTGACGTCGACGACCTCGGTGTCGGGTCCGATGAGTGCGTCGATGTCGGCCCTGCCGCCGACAGCTGTGATCCGGCCGCCCGTTACCGCCATCGCCTCGGCGGTGGGTTGGGCGTTGTCGACGGTCAGGACTGTTCCGCGGATGACAAGCTCGGCGTTGGGCACGGGCCCATTCTTCTCGATGGCCAACTCGCGCGGACCCATCGACGCGCCCAGCCCAGACCGCGAACGGCCTGGGCTGGGTGAGGGAGATCTACAGTTGCGCTGCCGCCGCCTTCAGCTGTGCGGCCTGCGAGCGCAGCGAAGCCGCCTGGGCGATGAGCGCCGGGTTACCACTGTTCTCGAGCTGCGTCGCCTGGCTTTCCAGCGCCGCGGCCTGGTTGAGCAGTCCGGCCTTCTGGTCTGCCTTGGCCTTGGCGTCGGCGGCTGCCTTCTCCTCCGCGGCCTTCTTCGCGGCGGCTTCTTCGGCGGCTTTCTTGTCGGCTGCCGCCTTCTCCTCGGCGGCTTTCTTGTCGGCTGCCGCCTTCTCCTCGGCGTCCTTCTGCGCCTGCCCGTTGTCGTTGCCCTGCTGAACGGGTGCCTGCTGCACCGGAGCCTGCTGCTGGGCCGGCGCCTGCTGGACGGGGGCCTGCTGCTGGACGGGGGCCTGCTGGGCCGGGGCCTGGCCGGGGATCGTGATGACGCGCGGGGCCGGATTGTTCACCACGACCGGGGCACTGGAGGGCGAATCGCTGGTCAGCGACGGGATGTTGATCTCCGAAGGAATGTTGAACACCGTCGACGGTGTGCTCTGTGCCGTCATCGTCGGCTCCGACTTCTTCATCCCGGCCACGATCGCGAACGCCGCGATGCCGATGGCCAGCAGCGCCAGCGCGCCCGCGGCCATCTTCATGCCGGAGCCGGAGTTCTGCGGGGCCATCGGCGCCTGGGCGTACATCGGCTGCGGGGCGGGCGCGTAGTAGGTCTGGGGCTGGCCGTAGTAGCTGTTCTGGGGGCCGTAGTAGCTGTTCATGATGTCTCCCGTGATCTTTGGTGCGGCCCCGGTTTGGGCTGCTTTCACGGGTAGGAGCGCCGGGCCTACCCCAGTCGCACACTTTTCTCGAAACTTTTTCTGAAAAAGTTTTTCGGCGTTGTCGATTCCGCCGGGGTGCCGTTCGACGTGTCGACGAGGGCACGATGGACGGGCCCCTTCCACGACAGATCGAAGGAGACATCAATGTCGCGCTACATGCTGATCATGCGGTCCACCCCCGAGGCCGAGGCCGCCATGGAGGAGATGAACATCGACTTCAGCGAGGTCATCGAGTCGATGGGCCGCTTCAACGAAGAGCTCATCAAAGCCGGCGTGCTGCTGGCCGGTGAGGGCCTGACCGGCCCCGAGGAGGGCTTCGTCGTCGACTTCAACTCCGACCCGCCGGTGGTCACCGACGGCCCGTACACCGAGGCCAAGGAGATGTTCAACGGGTTCTGGATCCTCGACGTGTCATCCAAGGAGGAGGCCAAGCAGTGGGCGCAGAAGGTTCCGCTTGGCAAGGGCGTGACGCTCGAGGTACGGCGGGTGTCGGAGACCGACGAGTTCCCGCTGGACAACCCGTGGGTGCAGAAGGAGATCCGGTGGAAGGCCGACCTGGCCGAGAAGATCGCGGCTCAGGCACGCGCGGACGCCGAGAAGTTCGCACGCTGACTTCGTGGTTTCGGCGCGCTGGGTCACGCTGAGCGTGACCAGCCGCGCCGAAATCGCTA
>JAEZKH010000383.1 GCA_023415515.1 Actinomycetes bacterium | reverse complement strand
GTGTTCGACCGACCGGCCGCGGGGAACTCGACCATGCCGGTGGCGAGGAACCGCATGCCGTCCGGTCCGGGGGTGCCGACCTCGGGGAAGCCGGGCTCCGGCGGCGGCAGCGTTCCGTTGACCGCCGTGCCGGGGTTGCCGATCTCCACCGTGACCGACTCGTAGGTGTCCCGGTTCTCCCACGTACAGGCAGGCGTGTCGGGGCCACCGCCGATCGACCTGCCCTCGACCGGATTTCCGAGCAGCTTGGCGATGTCGTCGTCGCTCACGAGCGCGCAGGCATCGATCGGTGTGCCGGGTGCGGGCGGACCGCTGGACTGAGCTGCTGATTCCGACGGCGACGGCTTGTCCTCGCCGCACCCGGCGAGCGTCAGAGCCGTCGCAAATGCGACGAAGGCGAATGTGGTTCTGCTGGCGGTCATGCCGGATCACGGTAATGCAACCGAAGGGGTTGACCCGTCGTCTAGATTCCTTGTCAACCAATGGAGGCGGGCCGCGCACGCGAGGAGCGAGATCCCTGATGACTGTGAGCAGACCAGACGTCGACCTGACCGACGGTGACTTCTACGCCGGCGACTCTCGGTCGGTCTACAGGTGGATGCGCGAGCACGAACCGGTGTTTCGCGACCGCAACGGGCTCGCCGCGGCGGCGAGCTACGCCGCGGTGATCGAAGCCGAGCGCAACCCGGAGCTGTTCTCCAACGCCGGCGGCATCCGACCCGATCAGCCGGGTGTCGAGATGATGATCGAAATGGACGACCCGCAGCACCTGTTGCGTCGCAAGCTCGTCAACGCGGGCTTCACCCGCAAGCGCGTGAAGGACCTCGAAGGCTCGATCATCTCGCTGTGCGACACCCTCATCGACGCGGTGTGCGAGCGCGGGGAGTGTGACTTCGTCTGGGACATCGCCGCACCGCTGCCGATGGCCGTCATCGGTGACATGCTCGGTGTCCGTCCGGAGGAACGGGAGATGTTCCTGCGCTGGTCCGATGACCTGGTCGGCGCGTTGAGCAGTACCGCGGATCCCGAGAAGATGCAGGTGACGATGGACGCCTTCGCGGCGTACAGCGAGTACATGATGGGCATGATCGCGGCGCGCAAGACCGAGCCGACAGACGATCTCGTCAGCGTCCTCGTACACGCCGAGGTGGAGGGCTCCAAGCTCGAGGACCACCAGATCGTCACCGAGGTGCTGCTGCTGTTGATCGGCGGTGACGAAACGACTCGCCACACGCTGTCCGGCGGCACGAGGCAGTTGCTTGTCCACCCCGACCAGCACCAACGGCTGATCAGCGATCTCGACCTGTTGCCCAACGCAATCGAAGAGATGCTGCGCTGGACTGCACCGGTGAAGAACATGGCCCGTACCGTCACCGCCGACACCGAGTTCCACGGCACGGCGCTGCGGGAGGGCGAGAAGATGATCCTGCTCTTCGAGTCCGCGAACTTCGACGAGAAGGTCTTCACCGATCCCGAGCGGTTCGACATCACCCGCTATCCCAACAACCATCTGGCGTTCGGCTTCGGCACGCACTTCTGCCTGGGCAACCAACTGGCCCGGCTGGAGCTGTCCCTGATGCAGGAGCGGCTGCTCAAGCGACTGCCCGACCTGGCGCTTGCCTCGGGTGCCGAATTGCCGCTTCGCCCGGCCAATTTCGTCAGTGGCCTGGAGAAGATGCCGGTGACGTTCACCCCCACCAAACCACTCGACATCTGAGCCGCACCGCAAAATTGGGGCACCTCTCTCGGCGAGCGTGCGTGTCCGCTGCCCGACACGCCGCGCATTCGCCCGCATTCGCGCACGCTCAGCGGTCGACGAACACGACGTTCTGCTCGACGGGGTTTCGCGGCACATGGAGATTGTTGGCGGCGAAGGTCGGATCCGGATAACCGATGGCAAGACCGCAGAGGATTCGCATGTCCGCACTGATGTTCAGCTGTTCGCGGACGACCTCGGGATAGCCGGCGATCGACACCTGCACGCACGTGCCCACGCCGCGCGCCGTCAACGCCAACACCAGGTTCTGTAAGAACATCCCCACGCCGAGCGCATCGACATAATCGAGATCGCGGTGCATGCAGACGATTCCGGCCAGCGGCGCACGGAAGAACTCCCAGTTTCTCAGCACGGCGATGCGCCGGGCTTCGGCATCGTGGCGGGCGACGCCCATCGTCCCGTACACCAGCGCGCCCAGGTCGCGGCGCATGTGCGCGAAGCCATCCGGCAGCACCGGCACGCTGGGCGACTCAACGGCGGCCACCTCGAGGAGGGCCTCGACGAGGCGGTCTCTCGCGGGACCCGAAGCGAGAACCACGTGCCACGGCTGAATGTTGGAGTTCGACGGCGCCCGCATGGCGAGCGTCAGCGCTTCGTGGACCAATTCCGGCGGTACCGGCTTGTCCCGAAGGAACATCCGGATCGAATGCCGCTCGTTGATCGCCTGTTCCAAGTCGTACATGGCGAACTCCTGACTGATCGGACCTTTATCAGTCAGAACGATTTCAACAGGCGTTTAATTCCTGATGGGTCCGCGAGCGTGCGCAACTGCAGGGGATTGCGCGGCGTGTCGCGCAGCAGACGCGCCCGCTCGCGGTGGAAGGTGAGGCGCCTCGCCGGCGTGCGAAAGGCGTCACTTCATCTGGAAGTTGGGTGCCCGCTTCTCCTTGAACGCCAGCGGGCCCTCCTTGGCATCCTGGCTCAGGAACACCGTGATGCCGTTGGCGGTGTCGGGCTTGAAGGCCTCGTTCTCGTGCATGCCCTCGGTCTCGTGGGCTGGGTGATGTGTATAAGCGCCAGCCGCAGACGCGCCCGGTCGCGGTGGAAGGTGAGGCGCCTCGCCGGCGTGCGAAAGGCGTCACTTCATCTGGAAGTTGGGT
>JAEZKH010000066.1 GCA_023415515.1 Actinomycetes bacterium | reverse complement strand
AGAGACGTATCTTCAAGCCCTCATGGCGGCGCTCTTCGTCGGCCGTCAGGCGACGGACGCGAGCACTTCGGCGCGCGCGATCGCAGTTGCTTCCGGACGGGGGGCTCCGCGAGCGACGGTCCCGCCGCGGGCGATCGATCAATTACTGGATGCCCTTGTCGTCAGGCTGACCGGCGAATATGCCGCCGCCGCACCCATGATGCGAACGGCGCTGGACGCCTATCTGCGCGAGGACCTCGAAGGCACGTCTGACCCAAGCTGGCACGCGATCAGCCATCTCGTCAGCCTCGACCTCTTCGATCCGCAGGCCTGCACGGCGTTGGCGACGCACCACCTTCAAAAGCTCAGTGCTGCAGGAAATCTGACTGTCCTCTCCAGCGCGCTGTTCCAGAGCGCTGGACTGAGCGTGTACACCGGGAGATTTGACCTGGCGACGATGCTGCTGGAGCGGGCCGACGCGCTCATCGCCGCAACCGGCGCTCCCGCCCACGGTTCCATCCGCCCCATTCTTGCCGCCTACCGTGGCCAGGAGGAGCTATGCCGCAAGTTGGTGGAATCCGCTGTCGAGGAATCGACGTTGCGAGGGGAGGGAGCTGAAGTGACCCTCGCGTTGTGCGCAAAGGCCATCTTGCACAACGGTCTAGGCCAGTATGCAGAAGCATTCGACGCCTGCGGCTCCCTCGCGAGGTTCGATGAGGTCGGCTATTACGGGTACATCTTGGTCGAGACAGTAGAAGCCGCGAGCCGTTGTGGCCAGATGCAGATCGCCCGGGAGTCGGCTGGCCGAATCGCCGAACTGGCAGCCTCCACTCGAACTGCCATGGGTTTGGGGCTGGCGGCACGGTGCGCGGCACTCGTCGATGGGACCGACGGCGCCGAGGGCGAATACCAGCGCGCGATCAGTCAACTCGATGACGGGTATGTCGTCTATCTGGCCCGCACACATCTGGTCTACGGCGAATGGCTGCGCCGTCGCCGCCGAAAGTCAGATGCGAGGAAGCAGCTACGAACCGCCTACGAGATGCTCTCCAGCATCGGTGCTGCCGGTTTCGCGGATCGCGCGCGTCGGGAATTGCAGGCCGCCGGCGAGACGATACAGTCACCCACCATCCCGGTTGACGCGATGCTCACTACCCAGGAAAAGCACATCGCTCGGCTGGCCCAAAGAGGCCACACCAACAACGAGATCGCAAGTCAGCTGTTCCTGAGTCCGCGCACCGTGGAATGGCATATGGGCCACATCCTGGCCAAACTCGGAGTCTCGTCGAGACGCAACCTTCGCGATATCTCATTGGACTGAACCGCTGCGCCCGTATCTTCTGCGGGTTCGCTGCGGGCCTTTAGACGGTTTGATCTATCACCATGGTCTGGTTATGGCGCCTGCCGCGACTTCGGCCTGCTGGCATAGCGATCGCGAAAGGGCTTGCTGGCGGCGGGGCCCGCGCTGAACACGAAGTCGGGACCGTCGACTCGCCTGCCGGTGGCGCGGTCGACGAGAACGGGCTCTGCCTCCATGCCGGTTTCGGCGTCGACAAGAACCACGCTGCGCTGGTCGGGGTCGAGCCGCGCGTTACCCCACGCCGCCAAAGCGACCATGACCGGGCGCAGCGATCGGCCATGTTCGGTCAGAACGTATTCGTATCGAACGGGTTTCGACTGATACCGACGTCGTACGAAGATGCCCGTCTCGACCAGTCGCTTCAGCCGGCCCGCCAGCAGACTAGACGACACTCCGAGATTCTCCTGGAACTGGTCGTAGCGCGTGTAGCCGTCGAACGCATCGTGCAGGATCAGCAGTGTCCACAAATCCCCGACCAAGCCCAGCGTCGCCGACAGCGGGCATTTGCGGTCCACGGGACGGATCCTGTAGGTCACACAATCATCATGACTTCTAATTCGGAAGTTAATAACTTTAATTCGGAAGTTAATAACTTCAATTTCAGAAGTAACTCTACTAGTCGGGAGACCCCGTGACCACACACGAATCACCATCGGCACTGCCCCCCGTGATATCGGCGTACTTGTCCGCCTCCGAGCGACGCGATGTAGACGCCATCGTCGCGTGCTTCAGCGACGACGCCACCGTGCTCGACGAGGGCAAACAGCGGCGCGGATTGGCCGAGATTCGCCGCTGGCGCGAAGATGTCGACACAACTTTCGAGTACACATCAAAGCTCATCCGATGGTCTGCGGCCCCACTCACCGACGGCGCGCAGCGCTACGACGTGACCCTGCATCTGCAGGGCAACTTTCCCGGCGGCGAAGTTGACCTGGACAACGGCTTCACCATTCGCGACGGACATATCGTCGACTTGCGCATCGTGCCGGCGACGTGATGACCACACCGCTACGATCCCGCCTCGGCAGCTTCGGAGCTTGGTTGCATCCCGGCTACGGCGACGCGGCGCGCACCCAGTTTGCCATTGAGGCTGAAGAATTGGGCTACCCCACCGTGTGGCTCGGGCTGGGCACCGCATCCGTCGCCGATCTCGCGTTCGCCGAGCGAATCCTCGAAGCGACCGAATCGATCATTGTGGCGACCGCGATTGTGAACATGTGGACCAACGACGCCGACGTGATCGCCGCGTCCTACCGGAGGCTCACCGCGGCCTACGGAGAACGCTTCCTGCTCGGCGTCGGCATAGGACACGCCGAAGCGGTCGCGACGTATCGCACGCCGTACGCCACCATGGTCGACTACCTCGATCGACTCGACGCCGCGAGCGTTCCGGTCGGCGGGCGGATTCTCGCAGCGCTCGGACCCCGAGCCTTGCGACTGGCCGCCACCCGAACTTTGGGTACTCATCCGTATCTCGTTGTGCCAGAACACACCCGGGAAGCACGCGCGATGCTCGGCCCCGACGTCCTGATCGCCCCCGAACAGACCGTGGTGATCGATCCCGACCCGGATGCGGCGCGAAAGATCGCCCGCACCTTCGTCACCAATCCGTACCTCACATTGAGCAATTACACGAACAACTTACGCCGCTGCGGCTACACCGACGCAGACCTCGACGGTCAGGGCAGCGATCGCCTCATCGATGACCTGGTGCCGCACGGTGACGTCGAGGACGTCGTCGTACGACTGCAGGAGCACCTGGCTGTCGGCGCCGACCACGTAGGGGTGCAGATCCTGACCGCAGACGGGGCGAGCCCCATGGCCAGTTACCGCGCTCTGGCCGCTGAACTGTTCAGATGAACGCCAGGATGTCGGCGTTGACGGTGTCTGCCTGTGTGGTGATCATGCCATGTGGAAAACCACTGTAGGTCTTGAGGATTCCATTTTTCAGCAATGCCGCCGCTTTCGGGCCCGCGGCGACGTAGGGGACGATCTGGTCGTCTTCGCTGTGCATCACCAATACCGGGACTCTGATCTTCTTCAGGTCGTCGGTGAAATCGGTCTGCGAGAACGCCACGATCCCGTCGTAGTGCGAATAAGCGTCACCCATCATGCCTTGGCGCCACCAGTTCGCGACCACGCCTTCATCGGGACCGCTGTCGCTGCGATTGAATCCGTAGAACGGCCCTGCGGCCAAGTTTCGGTAGAACACCGACCGATTCGCTGCGAGCTGCGCCTGCAGATCGTCGAACACCGCTTTGGGTAGCCCCTCCGGATTGGTGTCGGTGTGCAGCATCAGCGGCGGTACCGCGCTGATCAGGACGCCCTTGGCAACCCGGGACTCACCGTGACGGGAGAAGTACCGCACCACCTCACCGCCACCGGTGGAGTGCCCGATGTGGAC
>JAEZKH010000062.1 GCA_023415515.1 Actinomycetes bacterium | reverse complement strand
TCCAGGCACTGCGGATGAGGGCGCTGGTCCGCGACTCGGTCGGGCTGTCCGGCGCGGCGCGGCAGCGAAACATCGCGGGCCGGGTTGCCGTGAAGCGGTCAGCGGCCCTCCCCGCCGGCGACGTCGTGGTGGTCGACGACGTCGTGACCACCGGTGCGACGGCCGGTGAGGCGGTCCGGGTCCTGCAAACCGCCGGCGCCCGGGTGGTGGCGGTTCTCGCCCTCGCCAATGCCTGACCACGAGCGTGACGGCGAAGCCGATTTCGGACATATCAAACGGACGTGAAGAACTGAAAACGGGTGGGTCGAATCAGTGGCACTACCGGGTGAACACGGACTACCTTGGGGCCAACATCCGTGAACACCTCACGGCGGCGCTCAGAGCCCGACGCGCCAACCATCGCCCAGCGGTAGGAGGTGACTGATCGACACCTTGCACCGGCGAGCGGCGAAACGACGCGTGCCCCGTCGGTGCAGTTTCCACCAGGCAGGCACGCGCGCACGCGTGCGACGCGAAAAGAGAAACGAGTCGCCAAGCATGTCAATCCGTTCCATGGAAACCGACCGCTCGATGATCGTTGACGACACCAAGCCCGCCCCCGCGCCGAACGCCGAGGTCGTCGTCACGGGACGCAACGTCGAAATTCCCGACCATTTCCGCCTCTATGTCGCCGAGAAGCTTGCTCGGCTCGAGCGGTTTGACCGCAGCATCTACCTTTTCGACGTCGAACTCGACCATGAGCGCAATCGGCGCCAACGCAAGAACTGCCAGCATGTGGAGATCACCGCGCGAGGCCGCGGTCCCGTGGTACGGGGCGAGGCGTGCGCCGACAGCTTCTACGCCGCACTGGAATCGGCGGTCTGCAAACTCGAGAACCGGCTTCGACGGGCCAAGGATCGCCGCAAGGTGCACTATGGCGACAAAACCCCGGTTTCGGTGGCCGAGGCCACCAAGATCGCCGTGCCCGAGGCGTTCGTCGCCCCGGAGACCACCTCAGACCAGGCCGTGCCGAACGACGGCGTCGAACCGCGTGAGCCCGGCCAGATCGTGCGCGTGAAGGAACACCCGGCGACACCGATGACCGTCGACGACGCGCTCTACGAGATGGAACTGGTCGGCCACGACTTCTTCCTGTTTCACGACAAGGAGAGCGACCGGCCGTGCGTGGTCTACCGGAGGCATGCCTACGACTACGGGTTGATCCGACTGGCCTGACGCTCTGGCCCCGCACGTCCGCGACGCCGCACCCGACGCATTCGACCAGCCACTTCGGCGTGTCGCCTAGGATGGACCGCAGTCTCATACGCGACGGGATCCATCAACCCACAGGGGATACAAGCCGTGCTCGATAAGTTGCTGCGTTTCGGTGAAGGCCGCATGGTCAAGCGCCTCAAGCGGGTGGCTGACTATGTCAACACCTTGTCCGACGACGTCGAGAAACTCTCCGACGCCGAACTGCGCGCCAAAACCGACGAGTTCAAGAAGCGCTACGCCGACGGCGCGGACCTCGACGACCTGATGCCCGAGGCGTTCGCGGTGGCCCGCGAGGCCGCGTGGCGCGTTCTCGACCAGCGTCCCTACGACGTGCAGGTGATGGGCGGGGCGGCACTGCACTTCGGCAACGTCGCCGAGATGAAGACCGGTGAGGGCAAGACGCTGACCTGTGTGCTGCCCGCTTACCTCAACGCGCTGTCCGGGCAGGGCGTGCATGTCGTCACCGTCAACGACTACCTGGCCAAACGCGACAGCGAGTGGATGGGCCGGGTGCACCGCTTCCTCGGCCTCGACGTCGGGGTGATCCTCGCCCAGATGACCCCCGACCAGCGTCGGGTCGCCTACCACGCAGACATCACCTACGGCACCAACAACGAGTTCGGCTTCGACTATCTGCGCGACAACATGGCGCACACGGTCGAGGACAGGGTGCAGCGAGGAAACGCCTTCGCCATCGTCGACGAGGTCGACTCGATCCTCATCGACGAGGCCCGCACGCCGCTGATCATCTCCGGACCCGCCGACGGATCGTCGAACTGGTACTCCGAGTTCGCCCGGCTGGCCCCGCTGATGGAGAAGGACAAGCACTACGAGGTCGACATCCGCAAGCGCACCATCGGCGTCAGCGAGCTCGGCGTCGAGTTCGTCGAGGACCAGCTCGGCATCGACAACCTCTACGAGGCCGCCAATTCGCCGCTGGTGAGCTACCTCAACAACGCCATCAAGGCCAAAGAGCTGTTCATGCGCGACAAGGACTACATCGTGCGCGACGGCGAGGTGCTGATCGTCGACGAGTTCACCGGCCGCGTGCTGGTCGGCCGCCGCTACAACGAGGGCATGCACCAGGCCATCGAGGCCAAGGAGAACGTCGAGATCAAAGCCGAGAACCAGACGCTGGCCACGATCACGCTGCAGAACTACTTCCGCCTCTACGACAAGCTCGCGGGCATGACGGGCACCGCCCAGACAGAGGCCGCCGAGCTGCACGAGATCTACAAGCTCGGTGTGGTGCCGATCCCGACCAACAAGCCGATGGTCCGCGTCGACCAGTCCGACCTGATCTACAAGACCGAAGAGGCCAAGTACATCGCGGTCGTCGACGACGTCACCGAGCGCTACGAGAAGGGTCAGCCGGTGCTGATCGGCACCACCAGCGTCGAGCGCTCGGAGTACCTGTCGCGGCAGTTCACCAAGCGCCGCATCCCGCACAACGTGCTCAACGCGAAGTACCACGAGCAGGAGGCGAACATCATCGCCGAGGCGGGCCGACGCGGCGCCGTCACGGTCGCCACCAACATGGCGGGCCGCGGTACCGACATCGTGCTGGGCGGCAACGTCGACTTCCTGACCGACAAGCGGCTGCGCGAGCAGGGACTCGACCCGGTCGAGACCCCCGACGAGTACGACGCCGCCTGGCACGAACTGCGCCCTCGGGTGAAGGCCGAGGCGGCGAAAGAGGCCGAAGAGGTCATCGCCGCCGGCGGGCTCTACGTGCTCGGCACCGAGCGCCACGAGTCGCGCCGCATCGACAATCAGCTGCGCGGCCGCTCGGGTCGCCAGGGCGACCCCGGTGAGTCGCGGTTCTACCTGTCGCTGGCCGACGAGTTGATGCGGCGGTTCAACGGGGCCGCGCTCGAGTCGCTGCTCACCCGGCTGAGCCTGCCCGACGATGTGCCGATCGAGGCGAAGATGGTCAGCAGGGCCATCAAGAGCGCGCAGACGCAGGTCGAGCAGCAGAACTTCGAGATCCGCAAGTACGTGCTGAAGTACGACGAGGTGATGAACCAGCAGCGCAAGGTCATCTACGCCGAGCGCCTGCGCATCCTCGAGGGGGAGAACCTCAAGGAGCAGGCCCACGCCATGCTCGTCGACGTCATCACCGCATACGTCGACGGTGCGACCGCCGAGGGCTACTCCGAGGACTGGGACCTCGAGACGTTGTGGGCGGCACTCAAGACGCTCTACCCGATCAGCATCGACCACCATGACCTGATCGACTCCGACGCGATCGGCGAGCCGGGCGAACTGACCCGCGAGGAGCTGCTCGACGCGCTGATCGCCGACGCCGAGAAGGCATACGAGGCCCGTGAGCGGCAGCTCGAGGAGCTGGCAGGCGAGGGCGCGATGCGCCAGCTCGAGCGCAACGTGCTGCTCAACGTCATCGACCGCAAGTGGCGTGAGCACCTCTACGAGATGGATTACCTCAAGGAGGGCATCAACCTGCGTGCCGTCGCGCAGAAGGACCCGGTGGTGGAGTACCAGCGCGAGGGCTACGACATGTTCAACGGCATGCTCGACGCGATGAAGGAGGAGGCCGTCGGCTTCCTGTTCAACGTCACCGTCGAGGCGGTGCCCGCCCAGCCCGCAGCGCAGGTCGCACCGGTTGCTGCGCCGACCGGCCTCGCCGAGTTCGCCGAAGAGGCGGCCGCCAAAGCCAAGCAGGGCGGCGTTGCGACCAAGGAGCGTCAGCAGCCTGCGGCATTGCGCGCCAAGGGAATTGACGATGACGCGCCGCCGCTGACCTACACCGGACCTTCCGAGGACGGCTCCGCGCAGGTGCAACGGCAGAGCGGCAACGGCGGCAACGGCGGCAACGGTGGCCCGAGGCATGCCGCGCCGAGCAGGCGGGAGCGGCGCGAGGCCGCTCGCCGCCAGGCCAAGGCGGGCAAGAAGGGCTGACCCTTCGCTAGTGCTCGAGGAGCGCGGCGATGCGCGCCAGGGTTGCGCGCATGCCGTCCTCGGCCTGGCGCGCCATCCCGCCCATCTTGAGCAGAGCACGCTGCCGGTCCTTCGACACGTCCCACGTCTCACGGACCAGGGTGCCGTCTTCGGTCGGGGTGAGTTCGTAGCGCCAGATGCGGCCGCCGACAAGTCCGCCGAGCGTGGTCGGCTGCCACGCGATGCGGCGATCGGGCTCGAATTCGATCACCGTGTTGGTCATCGTGTAGGGCACGAACAGGGTTTCGGGCCGACCGCGCATCCGCATCGCGAACGTCGTACCGAGTTGCAGCGGGATCGACGCAGACTCCGCATGGTCGACGGTGCCCGACCCGTCGAAGCTGGAATGTCGCCCTGCGTCGGCGAGCAACGCGAAGATCTCGCGCGCCGGTGCTCTGATCACGCGTTCGACGCTGACGGTGTTTCCCTGCACCGGCCCATTATCCGATCTGCAACGCCACCATGCGCCAGCGGCCCTCTTCGGCCTCGACACGGCCCGCGATGGCTCGGACGCGCCCGCCCCTCGAATACGTGGCGAACACCTCGGCGGCCGCGTCGGTGCCGCGCAGTCGGACCCGCCGCAGCACCCCGGCCGTGTCGGGCGGGGCGGACCTGGTCATCGTGAAGACCATGTCCATCAGCGCGGGCGTCAGCATCGGCCGCAGCTGCGCGATCGGCCTGCGCCGGTCGAGCACCTCGAGCACCCGGCGCAGCGCGGCGTCGGCGAACGCCGCTGCCGCTTGCGGCGGATGTGTCTCCCCGGCCGGCCCGACGGAGCGCGCGGGCCTGGTCGTTCCCCGGTGCATCGCCGCCGGGCTGGGCACCGGGCACGGCTGTGCCCTGCTCGCGTCGAACGGCGGTGGCTCGTAGTCGACGACAGGCGCGGTGAGGGCGCCGGCTTTGAAGGCGACCGACGATGTCGACGACGTTGTCACGGGACCCTCCAGCAGTTCGATCAGACGAGATGATGACGCCTGCTGGAGAGGAACAGACACCTCCATGATCCCATGGTTGTGGGAGCCGGCGTGCACCCGTGATGCGCGCCTACAGAATTGGCGGTTACCGTGTCGGAGTTCGACGAGCGTGGACGTCAGATGCCAGGGGGGGGGTGGCGCCGCACATGGTGACCCGGTTGTCGGCCTCCGATGCGTCGTTTTTCGGCCTGGAGAACTCCTCGACGCCGATGTACGTGTCCTCTCTGTCGATTCTCCGCAAGCCGCGCGGCGGGTTGAGCTACGAGGCGCTGTTGGAGACCGTCGAGCAACGATTGCCGCAGATTCCGCGCTATCGGCAGAAGGTGCGCGAGGTGGCCCTCGGGTTGGCCCGTCCGGTCTGGATCGACGATCGCGACTTCGACATCACCTACCACATTCGCAGGTCCGCCCTGCCGTCGCCGGGCAGCGACGCCCAGCTGCACGAACTCGTCGCGCGGCTGGGGTCGCGGGCGCTCGACAAGTCCAGGCCGCTGTGGGAGATGTACCTGGTCGAGGGGCTGGCCGGAAACCGGCTGGCGCTCTACACCAGGTCGCACCAGGCGCTGGTCAATGGGATGACCGCACTGGAGATCGGCCATGTGATCGCCGACCGCACCCAGAAGCCGCCGCCGTTCGCCGAGGACATCTGGATCCCGGCCCGCGAGCCGAGCGACGCGCAGCTCGTGATGGGCGCGATCGGGGAGTGGATCGCCCGGCCCGGTGCGCAACTGGCCGCCGTGCAGTCCGCGGTCACGGAGGTGGCCACCAACTCGGGACAGCTGCTCGATCTCGGCCGTCGATTCACCGCGGCGGCGAAGACCTTCGCCAGGGGTACCGCCCCGTCGAGCCCGCTGAACACCAAGGTGTCGCGCAACCGCCGGTTCACGGTGGCCAAGGCGGAGCTGGCGCACTACCGCAACCTGCGGGCCCGCTACGACTGCGACGTCAACGACGTCGTACTCGCGGTGATAGCCGGCGCGCTGCGCAACTGGCTGCTGTCGCGTGGCGAACCGGTGTCGCCGACGGCCACCGTGCGGGCGATGGCGCCGATGTCGGTGTATCCGGACCAGGAACTGGACTCGGCCGGGCCGGGCCAGGCGATCAGCGAGGTGGCGCCGTTTCTGGTCGACCTTCCCGTCGGGGAGGGCAACGCGGTGGTGCGGCTGTCACAGATCGCGCACATGACGGAGACGCACCCGACCGCAGGCAGCCTCGTCGACGCGCGGACCATCGTCACGCTGTCGGGCTTCGCGCCACCGACGTTGCACGCCATGGGCATTCGGGTGGCCACCACTTTCTCGGCCAGACAGTTCAACCTTTTGATCACCAATGTGCCCGGCGCGCAGAAGCAGATGTACATCGCGGGCACCAAGCTGCTCGAGACCTACGCGGTGCCGCCACTGCTGCACAACCAGGTGCTCGCGATCGGCGTCACGTCCTACAACGGAATGCTCTACTTCGGGGTCAACGCCGACCGCGACGCGATGAGCGACGTCGATGTGCTGCCGACCCTGCTGCAGGAATCGCTGGACGAACTGCTCGAAGCCGCGCAATGAGCCCGCCGGTCGTGCCTGGGAATTTGACTCACCGGCGGTGACGGTTTCGAATGAAATCACGATGACGATCAGCTCCGACTCCTCCGAGACATCCGACGCCACCGCTTCCGGTGCCGCGCCGCCGTCAGGCAGCGGGCAGCGCGACCACCCGATCTTCGCGGTGCCGATCGACGACGAGGTCCACAACCGCAATCGCGGACTGGACAAGGTCGTCTTCGGTGTGACCGCCGTGATCGCCGTGGCGTTTCTGGTGTGGGGTTTCGTCAGCACCAGCACGCTGGCCGGCGCGTCCAGCACGGCCCTCGGCTGGATCATGGACAACACCGGCTGGCTGTTCGCGCTGACGGCCTCCGGGTTCGTCGTGTTCGTGCTGTGGC
>JAEZKH010000377.1 GCA_023415515.1 Actinomycetes bacterium | reverse complement strand
CCGCGGCACCTGTGGGGCAGCGGCGACTCGGCGGTGCCCCGCTACGAGGAGGTCATCCCGATGCACGAATGCCGCTCGGCCAAGCAATTGGCAAGCGTCATCGACGCACTGCTGCCTGTCTAGTTCTGCGCGAAACGACATTCCGGTACACGAAGTGCGAGTAGAGGCGTACTGGAATGTCGTTTCGCGGGAAGTCAGGCGAACGAGACCGTGATGTCGCCGCCCGCCGGGTCGGCGCCCGCCACCAGCGACCACGGCGCCCGGTACACCCGCCCCGGCGCGGCGGGCCACGGCGTGCGCTTCGTCGCCAGCGTCCGGCCGTCCTGAACGGCGCGCAGCTTCGGAAACCGTCGATACTCGTCAACCCAGAACAGCAGATCACCCCGGGCCGCGACGCCGCCCTCGGGTGAAACAAGTTGAGGGGCAACCCATCTGAACGGTCCGTCGGTGCGAATGCGAACAGCTTTCGGCGCCTCGTCACGGCGCTGCAGCCAGCCTTTCACTGCGGTCGTCACATGCCGGCCGTCCAGCGCCGCGCCGTCGGCGGTGTCGACGGGATGCAGCAGGTTGCCGACGGCGAACACGCCGGGGCTGCTGGTACGCAGTGCCGCATCGACGAGCGGTCCGCGCGTCGCGGGATCCATCGCGAGGTCGCCGGTGCGAGCCAGTTCGTGGTCGGGAATCCAGTCGCCGGTGAACACGACCGTGTCGCAGTCGACGGTGGTGCGCGCGCCGGTGTCGATGTTCTCCACGATCGCGGCGCGCACGCGCTGCTTGCCCTCGATGCCGACGATCCGACTGCGGGTGAACACCGGGCCGCGGGTCAGCGCGCGCCCCGGCAGTCGAAAGACCGCGTATGCCTCTGAGCGTGGATAGCCGCTGACCATTCCGACTGTGGCGCAACCGGCCTCGCGCAATGTCAGGACCGCCGACCAGCTGACCAGTTCCGCCCCGACGATCAACGCGCGACGGCCGACCTCGGCGTGGTGAACGTGTACGAGGTTCTGCAGTTGTCCGGTGGTGTACACGCCGTCGGGCCGATCGCCGGGTACCAGGCGCGCGGGCCTGGGCCGCTCTCTCGCGCCGGTGGCCAGCACGACGGCGTCGGCGGTGACCGTGCGCAGCCCGCGCGGCGACGTGATCTGCAGACCTCGCTCACCCACCCACCCGGTGACCATCGCCTCGGTTTCCAGTGTTGCTCCTGCGTCCACGGCCATCGCGGTGAGGCGTTTGGCGTAGGCGGGGCCGGAGATGAACCGCTTGAGATCGCGCATGCCGTAGCCGAGATGGTCGCTGTGCCTGGGTATTCCGCCGGTCTGCGCTTCGCGTTCGACGACGAGCACGTCGCCATGCACCTGACCGGCGAGCGCGGCTGCGGCGGTCAGGCCGGACGGGCCGCCCCCGACGATCACGACAGCCACATGCTGGTCGGTCACCGCGAAGCGCCGTTCGCATCCAGTAGTGCCGCGGTGTGCGCGCCGCAGTAGAAGCCTTGGCAGCGCCCGTTCATGATCCGGGTCCGGCGGCGCAGCCCGTCGAGATCGGCGGGCGGGATGGGGGATCGGAACGCATCGCGAACCTCGCCTGCGGTGACCCGCTCGCAGAAGCAGACGATGCGGCCGTACTCGGGGTCGGCCGCGATGCGCGCGGCGTCCTGGTACGGGCGGACGAACGCCTCGCCGAGGTTCGGCATCTGCGGCGGTGCCGGAAGTTCGGCCCGCTCGGTGACGTCGAGTCCGGCTTCGGCGAGCAGACCGGTGACGTACTCGGCGATCGCCATCCCCGATGTCAGCCCGGTGGACCGGATTCCGCCGACGAGCAGGTAGCGTGCCCGCGTATCGATGTCGATGAGGTAGTCGTCGTGTTCGGTGGCTGCGCGCAGACCCGCGTAGGTCGCGGTGATCTCCTCCTCGAACAGCGACGGCATCAATGCGCGACCCTTGGAGACAAGGAATTCGAAGCCGTCTTCGGAAGTGCCTGTGGCGCTCCGGTCTTCAAGGTTCTCCGATGTCGGGCCCACCATCACATTGCCGTAGATGGTCGGGCTGACCAGCACCCCTTTGCCGCGCGACGACGGGACGGCGAGCACGATGCACGGCACCATCGGCCTGGTCAGCTTGTCGAACACCAGAAGTTCCCCGCGGCGGGGAGTGACCGTGAAGCGGTGATAGCCGAACTCCGCGTCGATGTAGTCGGCGCCGAGACCCGCCGCGTTGACGATCCAGCGTCCGGACACCTCGCCGCGGGTGGTTTGCAGCGTGGTGAACTCGTCGCCGGCCGTTACGCCGGTGATGCGAGCGCCGCGCGTCAACCGGGCGCCGCGCGCGACGGCGTCGGTGGCCAGCGCGAGATTCGTCGTCCAGGTGCAGATGATCGACTCGCCGGGCACGGTCAGTCCGCCGAGCACGCCCTGGCCGAGATCGGGCACCCTGCGGTACACCTCGTCGGCGTCGACGATCTCGCAGCGGTGGTAGAAGTTCTTTTCCGCCTTGTCCTTCAGGCCGGGCAGGGCGTCGAGTTCCTCGTCGGTCCACGCCACAAGGAGTGCCCCGGTGCGCTCGACCGGTATCCCGGTCTGCTCGGCGTAGGCACCGAGCAGTTCGTAACCGCGCGCCACCAGTTTCGACTCGAGGGTGCCCGGTGATGCGTCGTATCCGGTGTGCAACAAGGCGGTGTTGGCCTTGCTGGTGCCGTCGCCGACATCGGCGCGCGCTTCGACCAGCGTCACGGTGAGATTGGCGCCCGCCAGGGCGCGCGCGATGGCGCAACCGACGATGCCCGCGCCGACCACGACGACGTCGGAGGGGGGCCCGCTCATGTGGCTGTCTCCTTATGCGCCCGAACGGATTCCGCGGCCCGCATCCAAGCCGACATGAACTCCTCGGCCCGGTCCGCCGACCAGGCGGGTTCGTATGTGCGCTCAGGCGTCCACGTGCCGACGGCGGCTGCGATGTCGAGGCCGGAATCCAGGGCCAGCCGCGCGCACGCCGCCGCTCCGAGTGCGGTGGCGTGCAACGACGGGTAGATGTCGACGGGGATACGCGCGAGGTCGGCCTGCGCCTGCATGAGCACTGCGGATCGGGTGAGGCCGCCGTCGACCCGTAACCGGGTCAGCGGCTGTGCCAGATCGGTGGCGACGAGGTCGGCGAGTGCGGCGACCTGAGCCGCGATGCCCTCCAGCAGTGCACGCACCAACTGACCGCGACCGCTGCCCAGCGTCATGCCGGAGAACGACGCAGTCGCCGCAGAGTCCCACCACGGGGCAGCAAGTCCGGCGAGAGCGGGCACACACATCACCCCGTCGCTGGAATCGGCTGCGACGGCGTCGATGTGGTCGGCGGCCGGAACCAAGCCCAGGTCGACGGCCCAGCGGATCGCGGAGGCAGCGGTGTAGACCTGTCCGTCCACGCAATACGAGGTGGCGTCGCGCAGCCGCCACGCCACCGACGTCGTCAGACCTGACTGCGACCGTGTCGAGTTCGAACCCAGTTGGGCCAGCAGAAACGCCCCGGTGCCGAACGTGCATTTGGCGTCGCCCGGTGCGAGGCAGCTCTCGGCCAGCAGCGCGGCCTGCTGGTCGACGATCAAACCCGCCACCGGAATCGTCGGGCCGAAAAGGTCCGTGCTGCCGACGGTCTGGTCGCACCCGACGATCTCGGGAAGTGCCTCGCCGGTCAGCCCGAACAGCCCGATCAGCTCGTCGTCCCACTCGACGGAGTCCAGCGAGAGCAACAGCGATCTGCTCGCGGTGGAGGCATCGGTGACGAATGCTCCGCACAACCGGTGGATCAACCAGGTGTCGGTGGTGGTGACGACGCCGTCGGTGGTCATGTTCGCCCGTATCCACGCCATTTTGGGCGCGGAGAAATACGGGTCGAGCACCAATCCGGTGCGTTGCGCCACCGTCGGCGCCGCCGCTGCGAGCGGTCCGCAGATCGACTCGGCGCGGCGGTCCTGCCACACCACCGCAGGTGTCAGCGGCTCACCGGTGCGCCTGTTCCAGGCGAGGACCGTTTCGCCCTGGTTTGCCAGCGCAACCGCTGCGACGGGAACGCCGGCCTGCGCCAGTGCCTTTCGGCCCGCGCCGACGACGGAGTCGAACAGCGCTTCCGGATCCTGCTCGACACCGCCCGCGGCCAGGTACTCAGGCCGTACGGCGACCTCGGCGATGGAGGCGACCTGCGTGGCGCCATCCTCGTCGATGCCGACGACCACGGCCTTCGTCCCCGACGTACCCTGGTCGATGGCCAGGCAGTGCGGCATGGTCAGTCCTTCGCAGCCTCGGCGTCGAGTTCGGCGTCGATCGAAGCCATACCCGGCATCGTCAGACCGCTCTTGCCCCTGCTGGCCAGCAGGTAGGCGAGGTAGCAGGCGCCGATCAACAACATCACGATGACGTATGCCCACGCCTGCTTGAAACTCGAGTCCCGGAACAACGCGAGTTCGAAGGCCAGCCACACCACCGCGACCACCAGGACGGGGATCTCCCATGCGCCAAGGTTGAACTTGTCGCTGACCGGCAGCGACCTCCGCTTGATCAGGTACAGCACCACCGTCGATGCGTACATCACCGCGGGCAGCAGTGTGGCAGCGCCGAACAACGTGAACAGCGCGGTTTCCGAGTGCGAGAAGATCGCCAGGATCAGCTCGGCGAGAACGACATACAGGATGGTCGCCTTCAGGGGGGTGTGGAACTTGGGTGAGATCTGGCTCCACTGCTGCCAGCCGGGGAAGCGCTCGTCGCGCGACATCGCCCACGTCAGCCGGACACCGGTGATCATGATGACCAGACCGCAGGCGAAGATCGCGAGCACCACCATCAGCAGCAGCAGGGTGGCGACGGCCGACCCCAGCGTGTTGTCGATGACATCGGCGATCGGCGTGCCGGATTCGGCGAGCGCGACGGGGTCACCGGCCGCCAGCGTCACGGCGATGATGAACAGGAAGCCGAGCACCCCCGATGCCAGCACCGCCTGCCACATCGCGCGTGGCACAACCCGTTCGGGGTCATTGGTCTCCTCGGCGAGGTTGGCAGCGGACTCGAAGCCGACGATGGTGAATGCGCCGAGCAGGAAGCCGAGCATCCACGGCCCAGCGGTGGTCAGGTCGCCGAAGCTCCAGTAGCCCTCAGCGGGAACTGCGCCGAGGCTGAACAGGTTCGACGCATCCGACTCCCCTCGGACGGCGGCCACGATCAGCAGCAACACCGTCAGCGCCACCATGCCGATGAGCTCGAGTGACACGAAGGCGTTGTTCACCCGCTCCGCCCACGGCGTCGAGAATCCGACCAGCAGCGCCTGCAGCAGAAGCACGAGGCCGGTCACCAGCCACGCGATCGTCGCGGTGCCTTCGTAGTTCAGCAGCACCGGGAAGATCGTCGAGGCGATGGTGTAGTCCACCGCGACCACCACGATGGCCAGGAACGTGAACGAGATCCAACCGAGAATCCAGCCGAGCACGGGATTGGCCAGCCGCGACATCCACTGGTAGTGGTAGCCGGTCACCGGGATCCGCGCCGCGAGCGCGCCGAGAACGAATGCCACGGCCAGTTGGCCGATGGTGGCGATGGGCCAGGTCCAGATGCCCATCGGTCCGGACGAGTTCAGCACCGACCCGTATGTGGTGAAGATGCCGGTGGCGATAGACACGAACGTGAACGCCACGGCGAAGGACGCGAAGCGCCCCGTGCGCCGCTCCATGGATTGGGTGTAGCCGAACTTTGCGAGGTCAGCGGCGTCGCCGCCGGCCGACGGATCGGGACTCGTCATGAGGTTCTCCATCGCAGAGTGTTGGTATAGACCATGTGGTCGAACCGTAGTATGGGTGTGGCGCACGCCACCGTCAAGAGCACCCGCGGGCAGTCACGAAACGTTTACAAAACCAAATGGCCTAGACCAGGTGGTCATCGGCCGCGACTAGTCTGCAGAGATGCCCCGCGGCGCCAGGAATCAGGCAAAGAGGGGTGGGCCGCCGCCCACTCCGCGCTACATCGCGATCGCGGCCCTGGTGCGCGACCGCATCGCGACCGAGCAGATGGGCCCGCACACGTTGCTTCCGTCCGAGCGGGAACTGGCCGAACAGCACGGGGTGAGCCGGATGACCGCGAGGCAGGCGCTGTCGCTGCTGGAGAGCGAGGGCGTGGTCTACCGCAAGCCCCCGCGCGGGACATTCGTCGCCGAGCCGCGGGTGCGGTTCCACATCGGCAGCTTCTCCGAAGAGGTCTCCCGGCTCGGGCGCCGACCTGCGGCTCGGCTGCTGTGGGCCGAGCACCAGCATCCGACGCCTGCGGTCCGGATCGCGCTCGATCTCGACGCCGACGCAATGGTCAACGTGTTTCACCGGCTGCGCACCGTCGACGACGTGCCGTTCGCGCTCGAGACGACCTTCTTGCCCGCCGATCTGACACCCGGCATCCTCGACGAACCCGACGACGGTTCGCTGTGGGCCATCCTGCGGAGCCGCTACGGCGTCGACCTCGCGCGCTCGACGGCGGTGCTCGAGTCGATCGTGCTCGACGACGCGTCGAGCTCGCAGCTGGGTGTCCGTGCGGGGTCGGCGGGCACCTTGCTCACCCGTCGCACCGAGGACAGCACCGGCAGATGCGTCGAGTACGCGCGCGACGTGTACCGCGCCGACCGCGCCTCGTTCGAAGTGTCCGAGCGACTGGGCTCGCATCGGCTCTCGGCCGTCTGACCGTCGGCCACGCTGCCGTAAGCTGCCTGAACGTGGCATCTCGACGCAGGCTGGGCGTGATGGGCGGGACCTTCGATCCCGTCCACAACGGACACCTGGTCGCCGCCAGCGAGGTCGCCGACCTGTTCGATCTGGACGAGGTGGTGTTCGTGCCGACGGGCCAGCCGTGGCAGAAGAACCGCGACGTGACGCCCGCCGAGGACCGCTACCTGATGACGGTCATCGCGACCGCGTCCAACCCTCGGTTCTCGGTCAGCCGGGTCGACATCGACAGGGGCGGCCAGACGTACACCCGCGACACCCTGCGCGACCTGCATGCGCTCAACCCCGACGCCGATCTCTACTTCATCACCGGAGCCGACGCGCTGGCGTCGATCCTGACGTGGCAGGACTGGGAGGAGATGTTTGCGCTCGCCAGGTTCGTCGGTGTCAGCAGGCCGGGCTACGAACTGGATGGCAAGCACATCGAGAAGGCGCTGAAGGAGATGCCCGCCGATGCCCTGACGCTGGTCGAGGTGCCCGCGCTGTCGATCTCGTCGACCGACTGCCGCAAACGCGCCGAGGACGGCCGCCCGATCTGGTATCTGGTGCCCGACGGCGTCGTGCAGTACGTGTCGAAACGCAACCTCTACCGTTCCCACGCCCTCGCCATCCAGGAGCAGCCGAAGTGAGTGCCTCCGAAGAAGCCGTCGACATGGCGACGGTCGCCGCGCGCGCGGCGTCGGCCAAATTGGCCGATGACGTCGTGGTGATCGACGTGTCCGGCCAACTGGTGATCACGGACTGCTTCGTCATCGCGTCGGCGTCGAACGAGCGCCAGGTCAACGCGATCGTCGACGAGGTCGAAGAGAAGATGCGTCTCGCCGGATACAAGCCTGCGCGCAGGGAAGGGGCCCGCGAGGGCCGCTGGACCTTGCTCGACTACGTCGACATCGTTGTCCACATCCAGCATCAGGACGAGCGCAACTTCTATGCGCTGGACCGGCTTTGGCGCGACTGCCCGGCCATTCCGATCGCCCTCGAGGCGGAGTCGTGGGACTCCGCAGGCTGGTGATGCTGCGGCACGGCCAGACCGAGTACAACGCAGGCAGCCGCATGCAGGGACAGCTGGACACCGATCTCAGCGAGCTCGGTCGGGAGCAGGCGGCGGGCGCTGCCGAGGTGTTGGCGAAACGGCAACCACTGGTGGTGGTCTCCTCCGACCTGCGGCGCGCCTGGGACACCGCGACCGTGCTCGGCGAACGCGCGGGAGTGCCGGTGCGTTCCGACATCCGGCTGCGGGAAACGCATCTCGGTGAGTGGCAGGATCTGACGCACCTCGAGGTCGATGCCTCATGGCCGGGCGCGCGGCTGGCGTGGCGCAACGACGCCCGGTGGGCGCCGCACGGCGGGGAAAGCCGGGTTGACGTGGCGAAGCGCTCGGTACCGGTGGTCAGAGAACTCGTCACCGAGCAAACAGACTGGGGGGCGGACGAACCCGAGCGCCCTGTGGTGCTGGTGGCACACGGCGGGTTGATCGCCGCGCTGACGGCCGCGCTGTTGAAGCTGCCGGTGGACAACTGGCCCGCGCTCGGCGGCATGGGCAATGCCAGCTGGGTGCAGTTGTCCGGTCATTCCGAGGACGACGCCGACTTCGATGACATCAGGTTCCGTCTTGACGTCTGGAACGCCTCGGCACAGGTCGCCAACGATGTCCTCTGATCGTCGGACCCTGCTCGTCTTCTGCGATTCCTTGTCGTACTACGGTCCGACCGGCGGACTGCCCGCCGATGATCCGCGAATCTGGCCCAATATCGTTGGCGCCCAACTGAACTGGGATGTCGAGCTGATCGGCCGGATTGGCTGGACATGTCGCGATGTGTGGTGGGCGGCGACGCAGGATCCGAGGGCGTGGGCCGCACTGCCGCGGGCGGGTGCCGTCATCTTCGCGACGTGCGGGATGGACTCGTTGCCCTCGCCGCTGCCGACGGTGCTGCGTGAGTCGATCCGCTACGTCCGTCCCGGGTGGCTACGCCGCTGGGTCAGGGACGGCTACGGGTGGGCGCAACCGCGGTTGTCTCCGATCGCGCGGTCGGCGCTGCCGCCGCATGTCTCCGTCGAGTATCTGGAGATGACCCGTGGCGCAATCGATTTCAATCGGCCTGGCATTCCGATCGTGGCGTCGTTGCCGTCGGTGCACATCGCAGAGACCTACGGCAAGGCCCATCACGGCAGGGCAGGCACCGTCAAGGCGATCACCGAATGGGCAGAGCAACATGACGTTCCGCTGGTCGATCTCAAGGCCGCGGTCGCAGAGCACATCTTCAGCGGCCGCGGGAATCCCGACGGTATCCACTGGAACTTCGAAGCACACCAGGCGGTCGCTGAGCTGATGTTGAAGGGACTGCAATCAGCCGGCGTGACGCAGGAGGACGCGCCCTGACATGACCGTCGTCGTGGTCACCGATTCGTCTTCGCGTCTGCAACCCGAGGATCTGCAGCGCTGCGGTATCCGCCAAGTGCCGCTGCATGTTCTGCTGGACGGCAGAGACTTTCGCGACGGCGTCGACGAGGTTCCTCGCGATGTTCATCGGCATCACGCCACCACAGCGGGTGCGACGCCCGCAGAACTCGCCGAGGCCTACCGGGAAGCGCTGAAGCAGAGCGGCGGCGACGGGGTGGTGGCGGTGCACATCTCCGCGGCGCTGTCGAGTACCTACAGTTCGGCGGTGTCGACCGCGCGTGAGTTCGGTCCCGCGGTGCGGGTGATCAACTCGAGGTCGGCGGCCATGGGCGTCGGATTCGTCACGTTGGCTGCCGCGCAGGAGGCTGCGACGGGCGCGGACATCGACGCCGTCGAGGCGGCGGCGCGTTCGGCCGCTTCGCGCGGGCACGCCTTCATCGTGGTGCATCGGCTCGACAACCTGCGGCGCAGCGGACGGATCCGACGAGGGGCCTCGCTGCTGGGTTCGGCGTTGTCGCTGAAACCGCTGCTGTGCCTGGATGTCGACGGCAGGCTGGTGTTGGGTCAGCGGATCCGAACGGCCACCAAAGCGCATGCCGCGATGATCGATCAGGTCGCCGAGGTCGTCGGCGACGGCGGAGCCAGGATCGCCGTCCACCACGTCGACAACCCCGATGCGGCCGACGACATCGCCAAGACGCTCAGCGTCCGGCTGCCACAGATCGCGCCGCCTTCGGTGACCGAGATGGGTCCGGTACTCGCGGTGCATGTCGGCGCTGGGGCTGTGGGCGTCTGCATCGACCTGGATGTCGACGCGGATGTCGACCCGGATGTCGACGTCGACCAAGCCTGACTACGCCTCAGTCAGGGCCGCGGGCTCGACACTCGCCTACCCGGCGAAGCGGCCCGTGATCGGCGGCAGGTCCTTGAGCGTGACGATTCCCGGCGGCGCCGCAACCACTGCCGGCACCGCGTTGGTCACCGGCAGGGCGGTGTAGATCATGCCGAGGCCCATGAAACCCGCCTCGGTCCAGTCCTTCGGCGGCAGGCAGTGCAGGACCGTTCGCATGTTCGGTAGCCCGAACACCTGAATGACGTGCCCATGCTCCAGCGGCTTGGGTGGCGACACGTGATCGCCCATCACCCAGTTGAATCCGACGCTGACAACGTTTCTGTCACCGACCCAGCCGCGGTGGTAGCCCATCACGCCGGCCACCGTGTCCTTCGGGATCTGCATGAACCCGAGATCGGTGTCCCCGGTGGCGGGGGTGAATGTGACATCGAAGGTCATGCGGTCGAGTTCGGCGCCGATCGCGTCGGCCATCATCGCCGCGGACTCCGCGAAGACCTCGCTTTCTCTGCGCACGCTTTCGGCCAGGCCGGGCGTGCCGGGATCCTGCGAAAAGCCCATCGCGGTCTGCGTTCCCGCCGATTCATAGGTGGAGCAGTCAACCGACTCGGTGATCCTGATCTCGTCGACCCGTTCGCAGGATCCACTGAGCACCATGCCGACCATGTTGGTCATGCCGGGATGGGCACCGCTCCCGAAGATCGTCGAACCGCCCTTCTCACAGGCCTTTCGGATTCGTTTCAGATCTTCGGGTGTCTGCTTGCCACCGGTGATCCAGGCGGCGCTCGAGCACACATTGACACCGGCCTCCAGCAGCCGGACGAGCTCATCGATGTTGGGCCACAACGGGTTGTAGCAACAAGCATCGGGGTTCAGCGCGATCAGCGCATCGACGTCGTCGGTGGCCAAGACGCCGGTCGGCTCGGGCCAGCCGGCCAACTCGGCGGCATCCACTCCCACCTTGTCGGCGCCGTGGGCATACACCCCGACCAATTCCATGTCGGACCTGCCGATGATGGCGTGCAGCGAACGCCTGCCGATATTTCCCGTCGTCCATTGGATCACCCGGATGGGCCGGTCAGCTGAGCTCATGGTCCAAGACCCTAGTTCGATGCCATGATCGACAACGATGAGCATTGGCGGAATCCGGGCATTCACGTTCACCCCCGACGACGGCGTCCCGCCGGGCGTTGCGCCCTTCGCGCACGCCACGTCCGCGGGCCAGACGCTCTACGTCACGGGACAGATGCCCACCAACACGACCGGCGCGGTGGTCGGCGCCGACGTCGCCACCCAGACCGATCAGGTGCTCGGCAATCTGGCCCGGGTCACCGAACTGTGCGGCGGGGGCCTCGCCGACGTGGTCTCGGTGCGCGCCTTCCTGCTCAACTGGGACGATTACGACGAATTCAACGTCGCCTATGCGCGTTGGTTTCCCGAGCGGCTGCCCAGCCGGACATGCGTCGGCACCACCGGGCTCGCGGTGGGCGCCCTCGTCGAGATCGACTGGGTGTGCTGGCGAAGCGCAGGCTGGGGCGGCTGACTCCGAGACGACGTTGAACCGGATGACTGGCGGCTGCGTGTCGCAGGTATGCATAAGCGAATAGGTTCCGCTGTCGTCGGTTCACTGGCGGCGCTGACGATCAACGCGGTGGCCGCTCCGGCGGTCGCACAGGCCGCGCCCGCACTCGGTGGCTTACCGGTGCGGGTGATCCGTAACCAGCTGCAGTATTGCGGCGTCATCTGCCCGTTCCTGGTCCAGGGGGTGGCGACGGTGCCGGTGGCGGTCGCGACGACCCCTGTCACCTTCACCGGCGCTCTGTTGTCCTCCGGATCACTACTGCAGGCCGTCGGTGCGACCGCGGCATCGGTGACGGCGCCCACCCGCGGGGCCACCGATCCGATCATCACCAACGACCTGTCGCTGGTGCTGCCGAAGGCGCAGAACGCGTTGGAGGTCTCCGCTGTCGAGCTCATCAACATCGGATTCGCCAGCGGTGACCCCGGTACGTTCGTGCGTGCGATCGGGGGAGCGCGATCCCGGATCGCGGACGCCCTGGATCAGCGCGTCGGTGACCCGGTGGGTCCGACGGGCGCGACCACCCTGCCGCAGGTGGTGGCCGTGGAGGCGATCAACGTGGGGTCTGCCGTCGCATTCCAGGCGACCGAGACGGCCCTGCGCGACGCCGTGGCTGCCGCCGACGACACGGTGCAGACACTGGCGAGGACGGGGAACGTCGCGGTGGCATCCTCGGTCGGTGCGAAGGACACGGTGAACACCGTCGTCGCAGCACGCGAGACGGTGACGAATGCGGTCACCGGCGCGGCCGACCACATCCGGGCCTCTCTGCGGGACCCGTTCCCGCCCTCCGGCCTTCGGCCTGCGCCGGAGCGGGCCGTCAACACCCGTCCCCGGCCCGTCCGGGCGATCGTCGACAGGGTCGACAAAGCGGTGCACCGCGCTCAGGCCGCCGATCACACCCCGCGCAGCGGCGGTTAGTCCCCCGATCGGAGGACACCCGGTTCATCACGTCTGAGGACCGGTTGGCCGACATACATCTCCGTGTTGTCGAGGCACAGTTGTCTCATCGCCGGAAACAGCCGGCGGAAAAACTGAAAAGCAAACTCACACAAGGAGATTCAAATGAACGCCAACATCGCACGCTACCTGGCCCTCCCGATCGTGTCGGCAGGCATCCTCGGCGGCGCGGCCCTCGGCCTGGCGAGCACGGCGGGTGCGGCCACGACGGTGAACCAGAACGGTCCCAGCGTGTCGATCACGACCTCGCCCGACACATACGCCAATCCGGCGCCGAACGCCATCCCCGGCTGGTACTACCACCACGGAGTCGGCCGCCTGGCGATGTTCAACCAGTAAGCCGACAACTGAACCGACCTCCTCCAACG
>JAEZKH010000487.1 GCA_023415515.1 Actinomycetes bacterium | reverse complement strand
GATGCGTGACGTTTCGTCTTCGGGTGATGGGTGACGGTGTTTCGGCTGATGCGTGACAGTTGTTTCGGCTGATCGGTGACACTCCTTCGATGAGGGAGTTGAGCGTGGCTGAGCAGCGGTATCAGGCTGTGATGGCAGGGCCTCGAGGGGTTGGTGGATCGGTCGCATCGGCCGGCGAGATGTCCGCATCAGATGCCCGCCGACGTGGAAGCGGTGGTGTTGGAATTGCGACGCTCATGGCCGTATTGGGGTCCGCGGCGGTCGGTGTTCGAACTGGCCAAGCGCAGGGTCAGAGCGGTGCCCTCGGAGTCGGCGGTGTATCGGGCGTTGGTGCGGGCGGCGATGATCGATCCGGCGGTGCGGGATCGGCGTTCCCGGAAGTGGAAACGTTGGGAGCGCGGGGCGCCGATGGAGTTGGGTCCCGCGTTGCAGAACCCGAGGCCGTGAGCCCGCATTGATTCGCTGAATGAACTATCTGCCGTACACTGATGTCATGGCCCTCAAGCGGGAATACGACAACGAGATATGCCCGGTCGCGCGCACACTGGAAGTAATCGGCGAGCGATGGACTCTTCTGATCATCCGTGACGCATTCTACGGCGTCGTACGGTTCTCCGACTTCCGCGCGCATCTGGGTCTTCCACCAGCCGTCTTGACCGAACGCTTGAGATTGCTCGTCGAGCACGAGATCTTGACGACGTCGATAGGGACGAGCGGCAGAGACGAGTATGCGTTGACCCCCAAGGGTGAGCAGCTATGGCCGACTATGTGGGCAATGATGCACTGGGGCAATGAATTCTATGTGCCTTCCGAGATGCACCGGCCGATCGTCCATCACGGATGCGGGGGGCAACTCACTCCACTCGGAAACTGCGGACGGTGCGGCACCGTGCCCGCTCCGCGCGACCTCGAGGTGCATCCGCGGGCTTCCAAATCAGCAGACTCCATTCGCGACGATCGGATCAGCAGAATGTTGAGACGTCCACACCGGATGCTGGAGCCTTTCACCGACGCAGCGTGAAAAGCCAGCGGGGCAAGGGGAACCACTGGCGCCGCCGCCACGCGCACCCCGGGCAAGCTCACAGCTGATTTCCATTGAAGTTCATTCACTGAACTTATACCGTGGAGTTGATCGGACCGCACGCCGCGGCATCCGACGTTCGTCTGGGAGGAGCACACGGACATGACGCAGGGAAGCTTCACTGAACACCTCATACGGCGATGGACCGTGCCGCTCGGTCGAGCCTACGGCGACGCCGTTGCCGACTTCGAACGTGTTGTGCCGCCCATCGATCCGCAACGGTTCCAGTCGCTGGACACCTGGGAGGACAACCTTGCGCTCTCCGACGCCGTTGCGCCGTTGGGGTTGATGCGCTTTGCGTCGATCGATGCCCTGGCGTACCTCCATACGTCGGGAACCGACCGACCCGGTATCGAGTATCTCGTCGGCAATCACACCATCGCCGAGCAAATGTATCGTCACGAGCCCGCGGCGATGCTGTATGCACCCCTACGTGTCCTCATCTACGCCGACGATGCCGGCCAGGCCGTCTTCGTCATCGACCAGCCCAGCACGCTGTTCGGCAGTCTTGGCGACAAGCCCGAGGTTGCGGCTGTCGGAAGACAGCTCGACCACAAGGTCGCCGCGGTCCTCTCGGCGATGGGCGTGGACGCGCCCGCCGCGTTGACAGAGGCGCCGATCCCGTGACCGCCCGGACGAAGCGGTGGCGTTACGCGGCCGCATCGCGGCCTCTAGTGCAGCCCCTCCTCGTGCTCGCTGACCAGCCAGCGGGCCACATCCACCAGCTTCATGTTCGTCTCCTGTGACGTGCGAGTCAGCAAGGAGAACGCCTGAACACCGGTCAGACCGCTGCGATGCATCAAGATGCCCTTGGCCTGCCCGATGAGATCTCTGGTCGCCAACGCGGACTGCAGATGACCTTCGCCTGTCGAACCGACCAGCGCCACCGCCGCGTGCTGCGCGAGGATCGTTCCCACCTCGATCGAGTCCTCGGAGAACACGTCGGCCTGCCCGGCGGACAGGTTCAGCGCACCGAGATTCTCCGACCGGACGAAAAGCTGAAACGACAGCAGACTGCGCATGCCCAACTGCACTGCCGTCGAACAATATTGGGGCCACCGCGTTTCTTTCGTCAGGTCGGGAACGTGCACAGTGCGGTGATCGCGCAACGCGGTGATGCACGGGCCGTCCCCGAGTTCGGACTGCACATCGTCGAGTTTGGCGACGACCGGGTCGGTGGGCACCTTGGCGACGACCTTGCGCCCCTCGATCATCGACACACCCGCCCACCGCGCGCCCGGCACGACGTGGGTCGCCGCCTCGACCATTGCTTTCAGTAAGTCCGATGTGCCGCTCTGAGCTGCAGTTCCACCGCAAAGCTCACCCATCTTCTCTGCAAGTCGCCGTCCACCCTCGGGGACAATTCGGTCCACTCAGCGAAACGTTTCTGACCCACGACGAACAATCGCGGTTTCGAGGTTGCATATCGGGTGGATATGGGCAATCTCTGCCCATGAACCCGCCCCGCGACTCGGCGCAGCGGTGCCCCCTCTGCGGCGGGCCTGCACAGGAGGTCGCGGTGTCGGTCGGCCTCTGGCGCGGCGGCCTCGAGCCGATCACGATCACCGCCTGTGAAGATCCGGGCTGCGACGCATACTACGTCGCCACCAGCCGAGATAACTGACACCGGAATTTCCCTCGACCGGCTTGTCGATTCCACGCAGCCGATGGCTCGGCTGCGTCATGATCAAGGTCTGGCCGAGGAGGAGCCGATGGCAGCACTTCGCGAACAGGTACTGCGCCGCAAGCCCGTAGAGCAGATGGCGGCAGAGACCGGCGCAGACACCGGACAAAGTGAGCTCAAACGCACGATCGGCCTGTGGAGCCTGTCTGCCATCGGCATCGGCGGCACGATCGGCACCGGTATCTTCTTCATCCTCAGCCAGGCCGTTCCGATGGCCGGACCCGCCGTCGTCTTCTCGTTCCTGATCGCGGGCATCGTCGCCGGGCTCACCGCTGTCTGCTACGCCGAGCTAGCGGGCGCGGTACCGGTCGCCGGCTCGTCGTACTCCTACACCTACGCCACCCTCGGCGAGTTCGTGGCCATGGGGGTCGGGGCGTGCCTGTTGCTCGAATGGGGCGTGGCCGGCGCCGCCGTCGCGGTGGGCTGGACGGAGTACCTCAACCAGTTCATCGGGAACGCGTTCGGCTGGCAGATACCGGACGCCCTGTCGAACGCCCCTGAACAGGGCGGCATCATCAACCTGCCCGCCGTGATCCTGATCATCATGTGCGCGCTGTTGCTGATCCGCGGGGTCAGCGAGTCGGCGAAGACGAACGCCGTCATGGTCGTCATCAAGATCGCCGTGCTGCTGATGTTCATCGCCATCGGCGTGCAGGGTTGGAACTCCGACAACCTGGCGGACTTCGCACCGTTCGGGTTCGCGGGCGTCTCGGCCGCGGCCGGCGTCATCTTCTTCAGCTTCGTCGGCCTCGACAGCGTGGCCGCCGCCGGCGAGGAGGCGAAGAACCCGAGGCGCAACCTGCCGCTGGCGATCATGATCGCGTTGGGCACCGTCACGCTGCTCTATGTATTGACCGCACTCGTCGGCGTGGCCGCCCAACCCACCGAGAAGTTCGAGGGCCAGGAGGCGGGACTGGCCCAGATCCTCCAGGACGTGGTCGGTTCGACGTGGCCGGGCACTGTGCTCGCGGCGGGCGCGGTCATCTCCATCTTCAGCGTCACGCTTGTGTCGATCTACGGCCAGACCCGCATCCTGTTCGCGATGTCGCGCGACGGCATGATCCCCGAGGTCTTCCACCGGGTGAACCCCCGCACGCTGACCCCGATCGCGAACACGGTCATCGTCGCCGTGGTCATCGGCCTGATGGCCGGGTTGATCCCGATCACCTTCCTGGCCGAGATGACGAGCATCGGCACCCTGGTGGCGTTCATCGCCGTCTCGATCGGGGTGATGGTGCTGCGACGGAGAGCGCCCGACCTGCCCCGCAGCTTCAAGGTCCCGCTGTTCCCGATCACTCCGCTTCTGTCGATCGCCGGGGCGCTCTGGATCATCCTCAGCCTGCGACCGATCACGATCTACGTGTTCCTGATCTGGGTGACGATCGCATTCGTGTGGTACTTCTTCTACTCCCGCCACCACTCTCACCTGGACCGACATGAGTTCGTCGGCCTCACGCCGGAAGACAAGCGACCGTGACGATCGTCGTCGGCTATCCCCCCAACCGAAAAGGCAAGGCGGCACTGAACCTCGGTGCCCTGCTGTCGCGTTCCAGCGGCGAGAGCCTCGTCGTGTGCACCGTGACACCGCCGCCGTGGCTGCCGGGCGTGGTCAGGGAGGATCTGGCCTATCAGCAGCAGATCGACGCGATCACCGCCGGAGCATTGGATCAGGCGCGTTCCGAACTGCCACCCGATGTGTCGGCGACGTTCATCACGGTGAAGGCGCGGTCCACCCCGGTCGGCCTGCTCCAGGCCGCCGAGGAGCATGATGCGAGCCTGGTCGTGGTCGGCTCGTCGGCCGCGGGTCTCTTCGGCCGTATCCAACTGAGCAGTGTGGCCGACCGACTGCTGCACAGTTCGCCTATTCCGATCGCATTGGCGCCCCGCGGTTTCCGGGTCGGTGACACCGACAGGGTGGACTGCCTGACGGTGGCCTACACCGGTACCGAGCAAAGCGATTCACTACTCCGGACCGCGTCTGATCTGGTGGGCCGACTCGGCACGAGAATGCGGCTGGCATCGTTTGCCGTCCAGCCCGCACCGCCGGTGACGGCGATGTTCCGCGCCGAGTCGGCCGATGTGGTCGCCGAGTGGCGCGACACCGTCAAGACCGCTGCACGACGAGTGCTCGGCGATGTCGAACCGGATGCGGGCGTTGCCATCGGGCGGGGGCATGACTGGGAGGCCGCGCTCAACGACATCACCTGGCATGACGGCGATCTGCTGCTCATCGGGTCAAGCGAGTCCGGCCCGGTCGCGCGGGTGTTCCTCGGCTCGCGGGCCGCCAAGATCGTCCGGCACACGCCGGTGCCCGTGCTGGTCGTCCCGCGCGACGCGGTGAACTAACGCGCGTCGGCGCTGCCGTCTCCCCTGGTGTCGATCACGCGTTGAGCGATGTCGACGAGCCGGGTGTTGCCGTCCTGGGACAGTTTGCGCAGCATCTCGAACGCGCGGATGTCGTCGACGTTGTAGCGCTCCATGATGATGCCCTTGGCCTGGCCGATCCGGTCGCGGGTGCTCAGCGCCGACTGCAGTTCCTCCCCCTCACGGCTGGCGAGGATCGCCGCTGCGGCGTGCGCGGCCAACACCGCGCCTGTCGTCTCGTCGGTGGCGTCGAAGGCGTTGGGCTTGAAGGCGAACAGGTTCAGCGCCCCCGCCGTCCTGTTGGAGGTGTACAGCTTGAGCGACAAGCCGCTGAGGACACCGATATCCACGACCGCCGGGGAGTACCGCGGCCAGCGATGCTCGGTGCGGAAATCGTCGGTACGGACGATCGTCTCGGCGATCGCCGCCTGCACGCAGGGGCCTTCCTCGAATTTCATCTGTAGGACGTCGAGTCGATGGGGTAGTTCGTCGGTGCCGGCGAGCGAGTCGAACTTGCCGCCCTTGCCGATCATCAAGATCCCCGCGCTGTCCGTTCCCGGGATCAGTTCCTTCGCCGTCGACGTGACATCAGCGAGCACGTCGTTGACGCTGCGCGGCGCGGCGGACGTGCGGGCCAGTTCCGCCATCCGCACAGCGAGGCCGTGGTTTCGCTGCTCCGTCATAGGAAAAGTCTTACCCATCCGGCCTCGGACCTACCGACGACCCCCGCTCCGAACCGAACTCGCCTGATCAAAGTTTGTCATTCGCCTGCCTTGGTAATGCTGCGCAGCAGGTGTGGACGGTGGTCGACCACTGTGCGCACTGAGGTCTCGTCGGTTCAGCCAAAGAGCCGACGAGGCCGCCTGCAAGTAGTCAGGCGCGGGTCACTCTGTTAGTTGTAGTATCGTCCCGCTATGGCCAGCCCACGCGTCTGGATTCTCGGCGGCTACCAGAGCGACTTCGGCCGCAACCTCAGCCGTGAGGGTCTCGACTTCGCGGCCCTCACCTCCGAGGTGGTCGATTCCACTCTTGCTGCCGCGCGGATCGGCGCCGATGCCATCGAGGTCGTGCACGTGGCCAACGCGTTCGGGGACCTGTTCGCGGGCCAGGCCCACCTCGGCGCGATGCCTGCCACCGTCACCGAGGGACTGTGGAACACGCCGTCGTCGCGGCACGAGGCGGCCTGCGCGTCGGGCAGCGTCGCGGTTCTGGCCGCGATCGCCGACCTGCGCTCGGGCGCCTACACGACTGCGCTGGTCGTCGGCGTCGAGTTGGAGAAGACGGTGCCCGGCGATACCGCAGCCCAGCACCTCGGGGCGGCGGCCTGGATCGGACACGAAGGCACCGACGCGAAGTTCATGTGGCCTCACATGTTCGCCCGCGTCGCCGACGAATACGACGTTCGATACGGCCTCGACGAGAGTCACCTGCGGGCGATCGCGCACGTGAACTTCACCAACGCCCGCTCTAACCCGAACGCGCAGACGCGGGGCTGGACCCTGCCGGACCTACGCAGCGACCGACCCGCCGACGACGTGAATCCCGTGATCGACGGCAGGCTGCGCCGGTTCGACTGCAGTCAGATGACCGACGGCGGCGCAGGCGTCGTGCTGGTGACCGACGACTACCTGCGCGAGCATCCCGACGCGCGCCCGATCGGACGCATCGACGGTTGGGGCCACCGCACCGTGGGGTTGGGGCTGCAGCAGAAGTTGGACCGCTCGGCAGACGACCCGTACGTGCTACCTCACGTGCGCGGTGCGGTGCTCGACGCGTTCGGCCGCGCCGCCGTCCGCCTCGACGATGTCGACGGCTTCGAAGTGCACGACTGCTTCACCCCCAGCGAGTACCTCGCGATCGACCACATCGGGCTGACCGGTCCCGGCGAGTCGTGGAAGGCGATCGAGAACGGCGACATCGAGATCGGTGGTGCGTTGCCGATCAACCCCAGCGGCGGCCTCATCGGCGGCGGCCATCCTGTCGGCGCGTCCGGGGTGCGGATGCTTCTCGACGCCGCCAAACAGGTGAGCGGCGCCGCAGGCGCGTATCAAGTCGAAGGCGCAAAGACGTTCGGCACCTTGAACTTCGGCGGAAGCACGGCCACCACCGTCAGCTTCGTCGTCGGATCGGCAAAGGAGTTCTAGATGGATGTGGAAGTCGTCGGCAAATTCTTGTCGACCCTGCCCGAGGACGACGACCATCCGTATCGGACCGGTCCGTGGCGGCCGCAGACCACCGAGTGGGACGCCGACAACCTCACCGTCGTCGAGGGCGAGATCCCCCACGATCTCGACGGGGTGTACCTGCGCAACACCGAGAACCCGCTGCATCCGTCGCTGAAGTTCTACCACCCGTTCGACGGCGACGGCATGATCCACGTCGTCGGGTTCCGCGACGGAGAAGCGTTCTACCGCAACAGGTTCGTCCGCACCGACGGGCTGCTGGCAGAGAACGAGGCCGGCGGTGCGCTGTGGCCGGGGCTCGCCGAGCCCGTGCAGGCGGCCAAACGCGACTACGGCTGGGGTGCGCGGACCTTGATGAAGGACGCATCCAGCACCGACGTGACCGTTCACCGCGGCATGGCGCTCACCAGCTTCTACCAGTGCGGAGATCTCTACCGCGTCAACCCGTTCAGCGCCGAAACCGTCGGCAAAGAGGACTGGGGCGGCGACTTCCCCGCCGACTGGGGGGTCTCGGCGCACCCGAAGGTCGACGACGCCACCGGCGAACTGCTGTTCTTCAGCTACAGCAAGCAGGCGCCCTACATGCGCTACGGCGTGGTCGACGCCGACAACGACCTGGTGCACCTCACCGACATCCCGCTGCCAGGACCGCGGCTGCCGCACGACATGGCGTTCACCACGAATTACGCCATCCTGAACGACTTTCCGCTGTTTTGGGATCCCAAGCTGCTGGAGGCCGACATCCACTTCCCCGGCTTCCACCCCGACATCCCGTCGCGGTTCGCGGTCATCCCCCGCCGCGGCGGACCCGAGGACATCACGTGGTTCGAAGCCGACCCGACCTTTGTTCTGCACTTCACCAACGCCTATGAGGACGGCGACGAGATCGTGCTCGACGGCTTCTACGAAGGCGATCCCGTGCCGGTCGACACCCTGACCGGTGACCGGTGGCAGAAGGCGTTTCGCTTCCTCGCCCTCGACCGGTTGCAGACCCGGTTGCACCGCTGGCGCTTCAATCTGGTCACCGGCGCGACGACCGAGGAGCAGCTCACCGACACCATCACCGAGTTCGGCATGATCAACTCCGCGTACACCGGCCTGGACTACCGGTACGCCTACGCGGCGACAGGGACCCCCGGCTGGTTTCTGTTCGACGGACTGGTCAAACACGACCTGAAGACCGGCGCGGAGGAGCGCTACGCCCTCGGCGACGGCGTCTACGGCAGCGAGACGGCGATGGCGCCGCGCGTCGGCAGCGCCGCCGAAGACGACGGCTACCTGATCACGCTGACCACCGACATGAATGACGACGCGTCCTACTGTCTGGTGTTCGATGCGGCGCGAGTCGGCGACGGCCCGGTGTGCAAACTGCTGTTGCCCGAGCGGATCTCCAGCGGCACGCACTCCACGTGGGCTGACGGGTCGTCGCTGAGGCGGTGGCACGAGACCGACGGCGCGGCCGCCGCAATCGGTCTCTAGGTGGAGCAGTCCGGTTCTCGGCCAACCGAACTGGGGGCCGGTGACACCAACGCCGTCGGCCGGATGCTCGGACAGCTCGGAGACGAGTGGACGCTGCTGGTGATACAGCAGGCGCTGCTCGGCGCGACCCGCTACGCCGACTTTCGCACCCGGCTGCCGATATCGGACTCGGTGTTGTCCAACCGCCTGCAATCCCTGACGCGGGACGGGCTGCTGGTCAAGCGCAGCTATCAGACGAATCCGCCGCGCGCCGAGTATCTGACCACCGCCCGCAGCAGGTCGTTGTGGCCGGTGCTGGTCTCGATATGGGACTGGGAGCGACGCTGGGTGCCCGAGCACGCCGACGACCTGCCCGCGATGCGGCACATCGCTTGCGGCGCGGACTTCTCGCCCCGGCTGACCTGCCGGGCCTGCGGTGAGGATGTCGTCGACGAGCACGCCGTCGACGACGTTGTCGCGCGATGGGGTCCGAGTGGATCGTGGGCCCGCTCGGTGCCCGGCGCCGCGACCCGCAGGCGGTCGGCGAACGAGCGTCGGCAAGCGGGACTGTTTCCGGAGACGATGAACGTGTTGGGCAACCGGTGGGGCTTCGCGCTTCTGGTCGCGGCGTTCGTCGGTCTGAGCCGATTCACCGATTTCCAGGTCCAGTTGGCGGCGCCGCCCGGATCGATCGCCGACCGCTTGTCGATCTTCGTCGACAACGACGTGATGGACGTGGCGGACAACCGCTATCGCCTGACCGAGAAGGGGCGGGCGCTGTTCAGTGTTCTCATCACCGCGCTGCAGTGGGCGCAGCGGTGGTTCCAAGCGCCGGAGGGGCCGGCCGTGACGCTCACCCACACAGTTTGCGGGGCGGCGTTCGCGGCGGTCATGACGTGCGACAAGTGCGCCGAGCGGCTGCACGGGGCGCAGATCGCGGCGGTCCGGCTCCCGACCGGGTCTGAACACCCGTGACCGAGCCGCGGAGAGGGCGAATTTTTTGGCGAAAAATGAATCTGTCAGCAGTTTCGCTCTAGCACTCGCATGTAGCGAGTGCTAATATCGGCGTTGCACAGTGATTGGCTGCCCCGCCAGGGTGGCGGGCTCTGACACGACTAGGAGGTGAATTGCTGTGCTCCGCTTTGATCCGTTCAGTGACCTTGATGCTCTGACCCGGGGCTTGCTGACCAGCCAGGCCGGATCAAATCGCACCCCGCGGTTCATGCCGATGGACCTATGCAAGATCGACGACCACTACGTGCTGACCGCCGACCTACCCGGCGTCGATCCCGGTTCGGTCGACGTCAACGTCGACAACGGCACCCTGACCATTTCGGCACACCGGACCGCCCGCGGTGAAGACGCCGTGCAGTGGCTGGCCAACGAGCGCTTCTTCGGCAGCTACCGGCGCCAACTCTCGCTCGGCGAGGGTGTGGACACCGCAGCCATCACCGCGACGTACGAAAACGGTGTGCTGACGGTGACCATCCCGATGGCCGAACGCGCAAAACCGCGCAAGATCGATATCGCCCACGGCGGCGATCAGAAGAGCATCACCGTCGACGCCGACGCCGGCTGATACCGCATCGAGGCTGTGGCCGGATCGCCACCCGACCGCGATCCGGCCACAGCTTCGCCATATCTACGCCCTTCCCGCCCCAGATCTACGCGTCCGTGCTGACGTTTACAGCTTGCGCATATCGCAGGCTGGCTACCATGAGCAAAACCGAGGCACCCCCTCTGAACTGGAGCGATCTTG
>JAEZKH010000485.1 GCA_023415515.1 Actinomycetes bacterium | reverse complement strand
GTCGAGACGCGCCTCGATCGTGGCCGCGCGTTCCTCGAATCGCTCGACGATGTCGCGCAGGCGAGTACGAGCGCGTGACACCGCGTCGGCAGCGGAAACCGTTGTCGCGCGCAACTCCTCGATCCGCTGCGACAACCGGTCGGCCGCGTCGGCTGTGCCAGCGATGAAGTCGCCCGCACCGTCGGCCCCCGCGCCAGACCATCCTTCGGTGGTTCGGCTCCACTCCGCTCGCGTCGCGGCGGCGACGTCGGCCAAGAGTTCGCGGACTTCGGCGAGCTGGGCGGCCGGATCCCCCTCGTCCGACCAGCCCGGCCCGACCGTCGCCGCCACGTCTCGGATCGGTGCGGTCAACGCCGCGACGAGTCCGCTGCTCATCGCTACAGCAGGTGGCTGCCGCGCCGGTCGGCGGCGGCGTAAGCCTGGGCTGCAGACTCCGTGCGCGACGGCATCGATGCCAGGTCATCGCCCAGCGCGGCGATGGCGCGCGCCTCGGCGGCGATCGCATCGCTGAGCGTCGCGAGGAACCGGGCACCGATCGGCCCCAATGTCGCGGCGGCGTCCGGGCCGGGCAGCGCCGTCAGGGCGGCGACGGCGGTGGACAGGTCATCGGATCGGGTCGCGCAGTGTGTACCGAGCGAGCGAACAGCATTCGTATCGACGAGCATGGCGGTAAGACGATCGTGCGCGCCGGTCGGTTCCCTGCCGTTAGGGTCGGCGCATGGACGTGCGGGTCGTCGACCATCCCCTGGCAGCGGCCAGGCTGACCACGTTGCGCGACGAGCGCACGAACAATGCGTCTTTTCGTGACGCCCTGCGAGATCTGACGTTGATGCTGGTGTACGAGGCCACGCGCGATGCGGCTTCGCTCAGCGTTCCCGTCCGCACACCGCTCGCCGAAACCACCGGGTCGCGGCTGGCGAACCCGCCGCTGTTGGTGCCGGTGCTTCGGGCCGGTCTCGGCATGGTGGATCAGGCGCACGCGCTCATCCCCGAGGCGCATGTCGGATTCGTCGGTGTCGGGCGCGACGAGAAGACCCACCAGCCGACGCCGTATCTGGAGTCGTTGCCCGACGATCTGAGCGCTCAACCGGTGTTCATCCTCGACCCGATGCTGGCCACCGGCGGGTCCATGGCGCACACCATCGGCCTGCTGCAGGACCGGAGCGCGGTCGACATCACCGCGATCTGCGTCGTCGTCGCCCCAGAGGGCATCGCGGCGATCGAAAAGGTGGCCCCGGACATCAGGTTGTTCACCGCGACCATCGACGATCGTCTCAACGAGACCGCCTACATCGTTCCCGGCCTCGGCGACGCGGGCGACCGGCAGTTCGGGCCGCGTTAGAACTTCCCGGCCTGTTCTGCCAACTCCTCGGCCAGTCGTCGGGCGTCTGCGCGGGCGCGATCCACGTCGCCGTCGATGCACGCCCGTCGAACCTCGATGTAGGCCTTTACCTTCGGCTCGGTGCCCGAGGGCCGCACCGCGACCCGCACACCGGTGTCAGCGTTGCCGCCCGCCAGGATCACCGCGTCGGTCCGTCGTTCGTACGGTTGTGCCGCGGCCAGATCTGTTTTCGTGACGTGGAACCCACACAGTTTCCTGGGCGCATCCGCCCGCAGTCGGGTCATCAGTTCCGCGGCCTCGTCGGCATCGGCGACCGGCCGCGAAACCGCGCAGGTGACGTGTACGCCGTGCCGCCGCGCAAGGTCGTCGAGGGCGTCGAGCACCGTGCGACCTTGTTCGCGCAGCGCGACGACCAGATCGCAGAACAGCACCGCGGCGCTGATGCCGTCCTTGTCGCGGACCGCCGACGGGTCGACGCAATGGCCGATCGCCTCCTCGTACGCGTACACCAGGGTGCAGCCGGGCAGGTCCGCGTCCGCTCGTGAGAGCCACTTGAAGCCGGTCAGGGTTTCCACGTGCCGGGCGCCGTGCGCCGCGGCGATGCGGGCCAGCATCTGCGACGACACGACTGAACTCGCCACCACGGTGTGTTCGGAGACTTCGCCTGGGTCGAGCTGGGAAAGGATGTAATCCCCGAGCAGCCAACCGGTTTCGTCACCGGTGAGCATCCGCCATCCGTCGGGGGTCGGCACTCCTACCGCGCACCGGTCGCCGTCGGGGTCCAGCGCGATGGCGACCTCTGCGTCGATCCTGGCGGCGAGCTTCAGCAGTTCGTCGGTGGCTCCCGGTTCCTCGGGATTCGGAACGGGAACCGTCGGGAAGTCAGGGTCGGGAGCGAACTGGCTCTCCACGACCTGCACGTCCTCGAACCCCGCGTGGACGAACGCATCGAGCGCGTACTCGCCGCCGACCCCGTGCATCGGGGTGAAGGCGAGTCGGGCCGACCCGTGCGTGCGCCGAACCCGCGAGGCGCGGTCGACATAACGTTGGATCAGATCGAGCCCCGCCGTCTGCACCTCGGCCCGCGGGATCTCGTCGGCGTTGGGCGCCTTGGCGGCCATCGCCTCGATCTCCCTGTCGGTCGGCGGGACGATCTGCACGCCGCTGTCGAAGTAGACCTTGTAGCCGTTGTCCGTCGGCGGATTGTGCGATGCGGTGATCTGGATGCCTGCGCTCGCGCCGAGGTGGCGGGCGCCGAAGGCGACGACAGGGGTGGGCACCGCGGCGAACATCAACGTCACCATGAAGTCCTCTGCGGCAAGAACTTCGGCGGCCGCGAGCGCGAAGTCCTCGGAGCGGCGCCTGGCGTCTCCGCCGACGATGACGCGGGAGCCGGCGTGGTCACGCTCCTTCAAGACCTGTGCGACCGCCCACGTGGTCCGCAGCACGACCGCGAGGTTCATGCCATCGGGGCCACCGCGAATGGGCCCCCGTAACCCCGCCGTCCCGAACGTCAGCGGGCGGGAGAACCGCTGCGCGAGTTCATCGTCGCTGCAGGCCTCCAACTCGGCGACTGTCTCCGGATCCGGATCGTGGGCAATCCACTGACGTGCGTCGCGAGCGCTGGTCATAGGGCAAGTGTGCCCACTTTGCCCTCGGCGTAAGCCAGCTTGCGCAGCACGGGAGCGACCAGCATCAGCAGGTTGAACTCCAGGTCGGTGAGGTTCTCCCGCATGGTCGCGTTCAGCCAGGCGTCCCGTTCGGCGCGGTCGTCGTCGAGCAGTGTGGTGCCTGCGGCCGTGACCTCGATGAGTTGGCGCCGCCGGTCCTCGTCGTCGGGGCGCCGCGACAGCAGGCCGCGGTTCACCAACTCGTTGATGCTGTCGGTCAGCGACTGAACCCGCACATGCAGTCGGGTGGCGAGCTCCGCCGGGGTGATGACCCCGGTGCGGGTGACCTCGCTCAAGACCTCCAGCTGCGACAGCGTCAACCCGTGGTCGGGGCGGTGGCGACGCATCTGCCTGGTCACCGCCACCATCGACTCCCGCAACTCGGTGGCCGGGGAGCGGGTGTGCGTAGAGTTCACCACCACACTATACCAAGCTATACCTTGGTAATTCTTGGCTGTCGTCGCTGAAAGGCGTCGTTGCATGCCAATTTTGTTAAGGGCATACTTGCGAAAGTGACGAACGAGCGATTGAGACACCTGGCGAAATGGGTGTTACTGGCCGCCGTCACCGTTGCCGTGACCATTCCGCTGACGATGGTCGGCGTCCCCTCGGCGGTGCTCTTCGCCGCGCTGGTTGTCGGCATCGCGTTGGCCCTGCCGTCGCTGGCGCCCCGCGCCGTGCCGCGAACCGCGGGCATCGCAGCCCAAGGCGTGCTCGGGGTCTACATCGGCACCATGGTGCACCGCGACGCGGTCAGCGCACTCGGGCCGGACTGGCCGATCGTGGTCGCCGTCGCCGTCGCGACCCTCGTGCTGAGCATCATCGCGGGCGCCGTGCTCGGTCTGCATCGCGACGTCAGCCCGCTCACCGGTTCGCTGGCGTTGGTGGCAGGGGGCGCGTCGGGCCTGGTCGCGATCGCCAGGGAACTCGGCGGTGACGACCGTGTCGTCGCGGTCGTGCAGTACCTGCGGGTGGGCCTGGTGACCGCGTCGATGCCTGTCGTGGTCACCCTGATCTATCACGCCGACCGGACGCACCACGTGGCCGCGACGGCCACCCAAAGCGGTTCGGCACCTTGGTATTCGAGCGTGGCGATGATGGCCGTGCTCGTCGTCGCCGGTGCGGCGCTCGGCCGAGTGCTCCGCCTTCCGGGAGCCGGCCTGCTCGGACCGCTCGCCCTGACCGTGGCCCTGCAGCTGAGCGGCTTGTCATTCGGGCTGTCCGTGCCCAATGTGCTGGTGCAGATCGGCTACATGGTGATCGGCTGGCAGGCAGGCGTCGTCTTCACCCGCGATGCCCTGCGCGCGGTCGGTCGGATGTTGCCCTCGGCCGTCGTGCTGATCGTCGTGCTCGGTGTCGCGACCGCGGGCTTCGGCGTGCTGCTGGCAGACATCGCGGGCAAGACCCCCCTCGAGGGCTATCTGGCGACGAGCCCCGGCGGCGTCTACGCCGTGCTGGCGATCGCGGCGGAGACCGGATCAGGCGTGACGTTCATCATCGCCGCCCAGGTCTTCCGGGTGCTGCTGATGCTGTTCACCGCGCCGTTGCTGGCCCGCACCGTGATCAGGCTGACCGATCGGCACGCCCGACGTCACAGCCGCCAGATCACCGAGGCAAGCAGGGAGCCGGTCCGCGCCGCCGACTGACGGCCCGCTTCGAGCACCTCTTCGTGGTCGAGCGGCGCACCGGTCATACCCGCCGCCGCGTTGGTCACCAGCGAAACCGCGAGCACCTCGGCCCCCGCCGCCCGCGCAGCGATCGTCTCGTGCACCGTCGACATGCCGACCAGGTCTGCGCCGAGCGTGCGCAACATCCGAATCTCGGCCGGAGTCTCGTAGTGCGGTCCGGGTAGGCAGGCGTAGACGCCGTCTGCGAGATCGGGATCGATCTCGCGGGCCAGCGCCCGCAGCCGCGGCGAGTAGGCGTCGACGAGGTCCACGAAGTGCGCGCCGACAAGCGGCGAGCGTGCCGTCAGGTTCAGGTGGTCGCTGATCAGCACCGGCTGGCCGACCCGGTAGTCCGCCCGCAATCCCCCGGCCGCGTTGGTCAGCACCACGGTTCGCGCGCCCGCCGCGCACGCCGCGCGCACCGGATGAACGACATGGCTGAGGTCATGGCCCTCGTAGGCGTGGATCCTGCCGACGAAGACCAGCACCCGATGATCACCCGTCCGCACCGAGATGACCTCGCCGCGATGTCCCTCTGCGCGCGGCGGGGTGAAGCCGGGCAGTTCGGCCATCGGCACCACCGCCGTGGCGTCACCCAATTCGGCTGCCGCGGGCGCCCAGCCCGAGCCGAGGACGACGGCGACGTCATGGCTGTCGACTCCGGTACGGAAGCCGATTTCGGCCGCGGCCTCGCGCGCTACCGCACCCGGATCGGTCACAGTTCAAGCAGCTTAGCCGTCAGTGAGATACTGCAGAGATGCCCACCGCAACCGCAGCCGCCGGCGTCGAGGACGCAACCAACCGGCGGCGCGGTGACCTGGTTGAGCTGTCGCACGCGATCCACTCCGAGCCGGAACTGGCCTTCGACGAGCACAGGAGCTGCGCCAAGACGCAGGCGCTGGCCGCCGAGCGCGGCTTCGAGATAACCGCCTCGCCTGCCGGGTTGGACACCGCCTTCCGCGCCGAGTTCGGCAGCGGCCCCCTGGTGATCGGAATCTGCGCCGAATACGACGCGCTGCCGGGGCTCGGACATGCCTGCGGCCACAACATCATCGCGGCGTCGGCCGTCGGCGCGGCGCTCGCACTCGCCGACGTCGCCGACGACCTCGGCCTCAAGGTCGTGCTGCTCGGCACCCCCGCAGAAGAGGCAGGCGGCGGAAAAGTGTTGCTGCTCAACGCCGGAACATTCGACGACGTCGCCGCGACGGTGATGATCCATCCCGGCCCGATCGACATCGCGCGGGCCCGGTCGCTGGCGCTGTCACAGGTCGAGGTCACCTATCGCGGTAAGGAGGCGCACGCGGCCGTCGCGCCGTACCTCGGCGTCAACGCCGCGGACGCGATCACGCTGGCGCAGACCGCGATCGGGCTCCTGCGTCAGCAGTTCGTGCCTGGGCAGATGGCGCACGGCATCGTCACCGAGGGCGGTCAGGCTGCCAACGTGATCCCGGCCCGCGCCGTGCTGCAGTACATCATGCGCGCCAACGACGCCGCGTCACTGCGGCACCTCGAGGACCGGCTGGCCGACTGCTTCCTGGCCGGTGCCGTCGCCACCGGCTGCGAATACGACCTCAGGGAGACCGAGCCGCCGTACGACGAACTCGCGCCGGACGTCTGGCTCGCCGATGTGTTCCGCGCCGAGATGATCCGCCTGGGCCGGCAGCCGGTCGGTGCGGAGATCGAGGCTGCGGTGCCGCTCGGCAGCACCGATATGGGCAACATCACGCAGGTGATGCCCGGCATCCACCCGGTCGTCGGGATCGACGCCGACGGTGCGTCGGTCCACCAACCCGGCTTCGCCGCGGCGGCGGCAGGCCCCAGCGGCGACAAGGCCGTCGTCGAGGGCGCGATCATGCTTGCGCGCACGGTCGTCGCGCTCGCGCAAACCCCCACAGAACGCGACCGGGTGCTCGAACTCCACGACAAGCGGGTGGCGCCGTGACACTGGCGAAGGCCGCCGACGACTGGTTGGCCGCCCACTTCGACGACGTGGTCGCCTGGCGCAGGCACATCCACGCTCACCCGGAACTCGGTCGGCAGGAGTTCGCCACCACCCAGTTCGTCGCGTCACATCTGGCCGATGCCGGGCTGAACCCGAAGGTGCTGCCCGGCGGCACGGGGCTGATCTGCGACTTCGGGCCTGAGCACGGTCCGCGGATCGCGCTGCGCGCCGACATGGACGCGTTGCCGATGGCCGACCGCACGGGGATGCCGTACGCGTCCGGAGTGCCCAACGTCGCGCACGCGTGCGGACACGACGCGCACACCGCCGTGCTGCTCGGGGCGGCGCTTGCGATGAATTCGGTGCCAGAGCTGCCCGTCGGTGTCCGGCTGGTGTTCCAGGCCGCCGAGGAGCTGATGCCGGGCGGCGCGATCGACGCCATCGCGGCGGGCGCGATCAACGGGGTGTCGCGCATCTTCGCGTTGCACTGCGATCCGCGGCTCGCCGTCGGGCGCGTCGCCGTCCGCCAGGGGCCGATCACGTCGGCCGCCGACCACATCGAGGTGACACTGCACAGCCAGGGCGGGCACACCTCGCGGCCGCACCTGACCGGTGACCTGGTCTACGGCCTTGGCACGCTGATCACTGGGCTGCCGGGGGTGTTGTCGCGTCGCATCGACCCGCGGACCAGCACCGTGATGGTGTGGGGTGCGGTCAACGCGGGCGTGGCCGCCAACGCCATTCCGCAGACGGGACTGCTCGCAGGCACGGTCCGAACCGCCAACCGGGACACCTGGCTGACGCTGGAAGCCATTGTCGAGGAGGCCATCACCGGGTTGCTCGCCCCGCTGGGCATCGAACACACCCTGCACTACAAGCGTGGTGTGCCGCCGGTGGTGAACGAGGAGATCTCGACGCGGATCCTCACCCACGCGATCGAGGCCATCGGTCCCGACGTGCTGGCCGACACCCGCCAGTCCGGCGGCGGCGAGGACTTCTCGTGGTACCTCGAGGAGGTGCCCGGCGCGATGGCGCGGCTGGGGGTCTGGTCCGGCCGTGGCCCGCAGCTGGACCTGCACCAGCCGACGTTCGACATCGACGAGCGCGCGCTTGCCGTTGGCGTCCGCACGCTGGTCAACATCGTCGAACAGGCGGCGGCCTTCTAGGTGTCCCTCGCACCGCGAGCGACCGTGTCTGGACGCCAACACGCCGCGTGATGCCGTACATCTGCGGTCGCTCGCGGCCATCGACAGCGCGCAGACCCCGGTTTATCCACAGGGCGCGACGAGGGGCCTGTCGCCGCGGCGCCCACGCAACGACGATCGTTCGATGCGCCAAGAACTCGAACGACTACTCGACGATCAAGACGGCGTCGCGACCAGCGGTCAGATCCTGCGGCTGGTCAGCCGACGCACGTTCGAGGCTGAGCTGAAAACCGGTTCATTGGAACGGATTTGGCAAGGCGTGTACTGCCGCGGGGAGCCGGATGATGTTCTGCGACTGCGCGGACTCGACCTGACGTGCGGCACGAAGGTGGCCACATGCCTCGGTACTGCGGCGGCAATGCACGGTTTCGATACCGAAGAGCCCGCCGACCTCCATGTGCTCAACCCGCCGGGGTGCCGGCTGAGATCCGCCGACGGCCTCGTTGTCCACCGCCGCGACGGCGCGCCGCTTGTCATGGTCAACGGTCGACGTGTCACATCGCCTGCATGGACAGCCGTCGAAGTCGCGCGCAGTTTGCGGCGCCGGCGCGCCATGGCGACACTCGACGCCGCCATTCGCAGCGGCACGTGCAGCCGGGCTGACATCTGGCGGGCGGCGATCGAACAGGCTGGACGACGCGGCATCGTTGCGGTACGGAACCTGATTCCGATCGCCGACGGTCGCGCGGAGTCGCCGATGGAAAGTGAGGCGAGGCTCGCAATGATCGACGGCGGCCTGCCGATCCCTGAACTTCAGTACGAGGTCATCGACGGCAACGGCGAGCTGCGGCGGTTGGACTTCGCCTGGCCCGACGTCCGAGTTGCGGTCGAGTACGACGGGTTGGACTGGCACAGCGGGCCTGAGTCGATGAAGCGCGATCGTCGTCGGCAGGCCGCGCTGCGCGACATCGGCTGGGTGGCGCTGGCGATCGTCTTCGAGGACGTCAGATACCGGCCACAGGAGTTCGTGGCGCGCATCGACGTGGAGTTGCGGCGCGCTCAGGCGGCGTGAGCGACCGCAAAATGCCACACTTTCGCGGCGTGTCGTGTGCAGACACGGTCGCTCGCGGGGCGAGTCACGACGTCGTGCCCGGGCCGATGTTCCGTGACGGGCGGGTGCGCAGATCGCGCACGTATTCCTCTGGCGCGCCTGCGATTTCGGCGGCATCTGCCATCACCCCCAGGTAGCGCGCCGACGGCAGCCCGCCCTCCCATGCGTCGACGACATACAGCCACGCCAGCACGGGGTCGGTGGTGGTGTCCGACGACAGCCGGTCCACGCGACAGCGGATCTTCTTGTGCACCCCGAGCTCGGCACCCTCCCACCGGTCGAGGTTCTGCTCGTCGGCGTCGGTCATGTCGTAGAGCACGACGAAGACCTTGGACAGCGGATCCTCGACGAGCGTGGCCAGCGCGCCCTCCCAGCCGATGTCCTCGCCGCCGAAGGTGAGCCGCCAACCGTGCAGCCAGCCGGTCCCCGCCATCGGCGAGTGCGGTGCCCGCTGCTGCATCTGTTCCGGATGCATGTTCGACCCGTATGCGGCGTAAATCGGCACGGAGAAACTCTAAGGCTTCGCACAGTGGCTGGGCGGCCAACGGCGCGCTTGGCTAGGTTAGGGCGGTGGCAACCCGCATCGTGATCATCGGCGGCGGGCCCGCCGGCTATGAGGCGGCACTGGTCGCCGCCGCCCGCGGTCGCGACGTCGCCGAGGTCACCGTCGTCGACAGCGAAGGCATCGGCGGGGCTTGCGTGTTGTGGGACTGCGTGCCCTCGAAGACGTTCATCGCATCCACCGGCGTGCGGACCGAGCTGCGTCGCGCCGACGGCCTGGGGTTCGACATCGCGATCGAGGATGCCAAGATCTCGCTGCAGCAGATCCACAGCCGGGTGAAGACGCTGGCGAGGTCGCAGTCCGCCGATATCGGCAGCCAACTGCTGAACGCGGGCGTCAACGTCGTCGCGGGCCGCGGCGAACTGGTCGACGCCACCCCCGGTATGGCGCACCATCGCGTGAAGGTCACCACCTCCAGCGGCAAGGTCGGCGTCCTCAAGGCCGACGTCGTGCTGATCGCCACCGGCGCGAGCCCCCGCGTGCTTCGCGGCGCCGAACCCGACGGCGAGCGCATCCTGAACTGGCGCCAGCTCTACGACCTGACCGATCTGCCCGAACACCTGGTCATCGTCGGTTCGGGTGTCACCGGCGCGGAATTCTGCAACGCCTACACCGAACTCGGCGTCAAGGTGACGGTGGTGGCCAGCCGCGACCAGATCCTGCCGCACGAGGATTCCGACGCCGCCGCGGTGCTCGAGGACGCGTTCAACGAACGCGGTGTCTCGCTGGTCAAGAACGCCCGCGCCGAGTCGGTGTCCCGCGATGCCGATGGCGTCGTGGTCACGATGACGGACGGTCGCACCGTCGAGGGCAGCCACGCGCTGATGACCGTCGGCTCGGTGCCGAACACCTCAGGTCTCGGGTTGGAGGCCGTAGGAATCGAACTCGGATCAGGTGATTACATTCCGGTGGACCGGGTTTCGCGCACGAAGGCGGCAGGAATCTATGCCGCGGGTGACTGCACCGGCCTACTCCCGCTGGCGTCGGTGGCCGCCATGCAGGGCCGCATCGCGATGTACCACGCCCTGGGCGAGGGCGTGACCCCGATCCGGCTGCGCACCGTGGCCGCCGCGGTGTTCACCCGGCCCGAGATCGCTGCCGTCGGGGTTCCGCAGACCAAGATCGACGACGGCACGGTGCCCGCCCGCACGCTGATGTTGCCGTTGACGACGAACGCCAGGGCGAAGATGTCGCTGCTGCGCCGGGGCTTCGTGAAGATCTTCTGCAGACCGGCCACCGGCGTGGTCATCGGCGGTGTCGTCGTCGCCCCGATCGCCTCCGAACTCATCCTGCCCATCGCGCTGGCGGTGCAGAACAATTTGACCGTCACCGATCTCGCCCAGACACTGTCGGTCTACCCGTCGCTGTCCGGATCGATCGTCGAGGCCGCGCGCCGGCTCATGGCACACGACGATCTGGACTGACCGCAGGTAGCCTGGACAAGAGCTACTGACGAGTAACACCAAGAGGAGGGGTCTTCGCGTGAGCGACCCGATACCCGCGACCACGGGCAACGGGCAGACCCTGCTGGGCCCCGACCAACGACGAGAAGCGTGGCAGCGCCTCGGAAGCGAGCAGTTCGACGTCGTCGTGATCGGTGGCGGGGTGGTCGGCGCGGGTGCGGCGCTCGACGCGGCAACCAGAGGGCTCAAGGTCGCGCTCGTCGAAGCCCGGGACTTCGCCTCCGGCACGTCGAGTCGCTCGTCGAAGATGTTCCACGGCGGCCTGCGCTACCTCGAGCAGCTCGAATTCGGGCTGGTGCGCGAGGCCCTGCACGAACGCGAACTGTCGCTGACGACGCTGGCGCCCCACCTCGTCAAGCCGCTGCCGTTCCTGTTCCCGTTGACCAGCAGGTGGTGGGAGCGGCCGTACGTCGCGGCCGGGATCTTCCTCTACGACCAGCTTGGCGGGGCGAAATCCGTTCCGGCGCAGAAGCATTTGTTCAAAGCCAGCGCACTGCGGCTGGCGCCGGGGCTCAAGCGGAGTTCGCTCATCGGTGGCATCCGCTACTACGACACCGTGGTCGACGACGCCCGCCACACCATGATGGTCGCGCGTACCGCTGCCCACTACGGGGCGGTCGTGCGCACCTCGACGCAGGTCGTCGCGCTTCTGCGCGAGGGTGATCGGGTCACCG
>JAEZKH010000481.1 GCA_023415515.1 Actinomycetes bacterium | reverse complement strand
CCTCCAGCGCGAGCAATGGGATCACCCGGCCGATCACGACGTGGGCGAAGGTCGCCGCGAGTTGTTGAGCCGCGGCCACCGGGTTGCCCATCTCCAGCGCGGCGACGTCGAACATCTCGGTCAGTCGATCCGCGGTCAGCGCCTCGGTCAGCGGCCACCATCGACGCCGCGTGACGTCGCCCATCACGGCGACCCCGTAAACCCTCGGGCATTCGGGATACAGCCCGCGCAACCGCCTGCTGGACTCGTGCAGCGGCAGTGGGCGCGTGATCGCCATTCCCGCGATCAGCGGGTCGTCCACTCCAACGGTCATGCCCACCTCCAGTAAGTTAGGTAAGGCTTACTATAATTACGACATGCTGTCGGGCCGGCTGCTGTGACTGGACTCACACCCTCCGCCGCATAAGGTGATGAGCGGGTGCGAACCCGTCGCGTGAGGGTCGGTTCCGGAGAGGCTCCGACTTACATACGACGCACGGTAGTAACGCCGTAGTACCCTTGGAGGATCGTTCTCGTGGAGATGGACCGAAAATGGCCAAGTTGACGCGTCTAGGCGACCTCGAACGCGCGGTGATGGATCACCTGTGGGCCTCACGCGAGCCGCAGACCGTGCGCCAGGTACACGAGGCGCTCTCCGCCCGACGGGATCTCGCGTACACCACGATCATGACCGTGCTGCAACGGTTGGCCAAGAAAAACCTGGTCGTGCAGCACCGCGACGACCGGGCGCACCGCTACGCGCCGACGCACGGCCGTGACGAACTGGTCGCCGGGCTGATGGTCGACGCGTTGGACCAGGCCGCCGATTCGGGTAGCCGGGAGGCCGCGCTCGTGCACTTCGTCGAGCGCGTCGGCGCAGGCGAGGCGGCGGCGTTGCGACGCGCGTTGGCGGAGTTGGAAGCCAAGCACGAAATCCCCCCATCCAGTGGCGGTCCGGGCGCTCCCTGAGGGAGACTGACAGCGTGTCAGCCCTGGCCTTCGCCCTCGTCGCGTTGCTGCTGGTTGGACCCGTTCCGGCCATGCTGGCCCGCGCGACGTGGACGATGCGTGCGCCGCGCGCCTCGATCGTGCTGTGGCAGGCTGTGGCACTGGCGGCTGTGCTCTCGGCGTTCAGCGCAGGTATCGCGATCGCCAGCCGGCTGTTCGTACCCGGCGCCGACGGTCGACCGACTGCGACGATAACCAGCGAGATCGATGTCCTCGGTTGGCCGCTGTGGGTCACCTATGTGCTGGTCTTCGCGCTCACCCTGCTGATCGGTGCGAGGCTGGCGGTTTCGGTCCTACAGGTCGCGATCGCGACGCGACGCCGCAGGGCACATCACCGCATGGTGGTCGACCTGGTCGACGAGCCGCAGAAATGGGCATGTCACCGACGCGCGGGCGACGGGCTTCGGGTGCTCGACGTCGCGCAGCCGCTGGCCTACTGCCTGCCCGGCGTTCGCAGCCGAGTCGTCGTGAGCGAAGGCACGCTGACGGCACTGCGCGACAAGGAGCTCACCGCGATCCTGTCCCATGAGCGGGCACACCTGCGCGCAAGGCACGACCTGGTCCTGGAGATGTTCACCGCGGTGCACGCCGCCTTCCCGCGTTTCGTCAGGAGTGCGAGCGCGCTCGACGCCGTCCGACTGCTCATCGAACTGCTCGCCGACGACGCCGCGGTGCGCGCCGCGGGGCCCACTCCCCTCGCCCGCGCGCTGGTGGCGTGCGCGTCGGGCCCGGCGCCCGCAGGGGCGTTGGCCGCGGGCGGGCCGACCACCGTGCTGCGGGTGCAGCGGCTCGGCGGACGCGGCAACAGCCTGATGTTGGCGATGTCGGCGTACCTCGCCGCCATGGCCGTGCTCGTGGTGCCCACCGTCGCGCTCGCAGTGCCATGGCTGACTGAGCTCCATCGCCTCTTCATCGCGTAGGCGTATCGGTCGAACCCTCTCTGCCACAACAAAACAACGAAAGGCTGCATCCAGTTGTCTGAAACCACCGGCACCGCGCAGATCGGTGTCACCGGTCTCGCCGTCATGGGGTCGAACCTCGCGCGCAACTTCGCCCACCACGGGTACACCGTCGCGCTGCACAACCGGTCGATAGCGAAGACCGACGCGCTGCTGGCCGAACACGGCGACGAAGGCAAGTTCGTCCGGTCGGAGACCATCGAGGAGTTCCTCGACGCGCTGGAGAAGCCGCGCAGGGTGATCATCATGGTCAAGGCGGGCGAGCCGACCGACGCCGTCATCAACGAGCTCGCCGATGCGATGGAAGAAGGCGACATCATCATCGACGGCGGCAATGCGCTGTACACCGACACCATCCGGCGCGAGAAGGCGATCCGCGAGCGCGGCCTGCATTTCGTCGGCGCAGGCATCTCCGGCGGCGAGGAGGGTGCGCTCAAGGGCCCGTCGATCATGCCCGGCGGACCTGCGGAGTCGTACGAGTCGCTCGGCCCGCTGCTCGAAGAGATCTCCGCCCACGTCGATGGGGTGCCCTGCTGCACCCACATCGGCCCCGACGGCGCAGGACATTTCGTCAAGATGGTGCACAACGGCATCGAATACTCCGACATGCAGCTGATCGGCGAGGCCTACCAGCTGCTGCGCGACGGCCTCGGCAAGACCGCGCCCGAGATCGCGGACGTCTTCGCCGAGTGGAACTCCGGCGACCTCGACAGCTTCCTCATCGAGATCACCGCGGAGGTGCTGCGGCAGACCGACGCGAAGACGGGCAAGCCGCTTGTCGACGTCATCCTCGACGAGGCCGAGCAGAAGGGCACCGGCCGGTGGACGGTGAAGTCCGCGCTCGATCTCGGCGTGCCCGTCACCGGTATCGCCGAGGCGGTGTTCGCCCGTGCGCTGTCGGGGTCGGTGGCGCAGCGCACCGCCACCACCGGGCTGGCCTCCGGAACCCTCGGCGAAAAGCCCTCCGACGCAGCCCAATTCATCGACGACGTCAGCAAGGCGCTGTACGCCTCCAAGATCATCGCCTACGCCCAGGGCTTCAATCAGATCCAGGCGGGCAGCGACGAGTACGACTGGGGCATCACCCCTGGTGACATGGCCACCATCTGGCGCGGCGGCTGCATCATCAGGGCGAAGTTCCTCAACAGGATCAAGGAGGCGTTCGACGAGAACCCCGAACTGCCGACGCTGATCGTCGCGCCGTACTTCCGCTCGGCGATCGAGGACTCCATCGACAGCTGGCGTCGGGTTGTGGTGAAGGCCACCGAACTCGGAATCCCCATTCCCGGCTTCAGCTCCGCGCTGTCCTACTACGACGCGCTGCGCACCGAGCGGCTGCCCGCGGCGCTGACACAGGGCCTGCGGGACTTCTTCGGCGCGCACACCTACGGCCGCATCGACGCCGAACGGGGCGAGAAGTTCCACACCCTGTGGAGCGGCGATCGCAGTGAGGTGCCCGCCTAGACTGGTCGGCGATGCGATTTCTCGACGGCCAGAAGCCACCGTACGACCTGACCTACGACGACGTGTTCATCGTCCCCGGCCGGTCGGACGTGGCGTCCCGGTTCGACGTCGACCTGTCGACCTCCGACGGAACGGGCACGACCATCCCCGTCGTGGTCGCCAACATGACGGCGGTCGCGGGCCGGCGGATGGCCGAAACGGTGGCGCGCCGCGGCGGAATCGTCGTTCTGCCGCAGGATCTTCCGATCTCGGCGGTCAAGGAGACGGTCGATTTCGTCAAGTCCCGTGACCTCGTCGTGGACACCCCGGTGACCCTGGTCGCCGAGGATTCGGTCTCCGATGCGACAGCGCTCATCCACAAGCGCGCACACGGCGCAGCGGTGGTCGTCCTCGACGGCAGGCCGATCGGCCTCGTCACCGAAGCCAACTGCCATGGCGTCGACCGGTTCGCCAGGGTGCGCGACGTCGCGATCACCGACTTCGTCAGCGCCCCGGTGGGCACCGACCCGCGCACGGTGTTCGACCTGCTCGAACACGCGCCCGTCGACGTCGCCGTGATGACCGCCGCGGACGGCACCCTGGCCGGCGTGCTGACGCGCACCGGCGCGATAAGGTCCGGGATATACACGCCCGCGGTCGACGCCCACGGCCGGCTGCGGATCGCCGCAGCGGTCGGCATCAACGGCGACGTCGGCGCGAAGGCGGGTGCGCTGGCCGAAGCCGGCGTCGACGCGCTCGTCGTCGACACCGCCCACGGCCACCAGGTCAGGATGCTCGACGCGATCAAGGCCGTGTCGTCGCTGGGTCTCGGCCTGCCGCTCGCGGCGGGCAACGTGGTTTCGGCAGAAGGGACCCGCGACCTCATCAGCGCGGGGGCGTCGATCGTCAAGGTCGGCGTCGGTCCAGGTGCCATGTGCACCACGCGGATGATGACCGGTGTCGGCAGGCCACAGTTCTCGGCGGTCGTCGAATGCGCCGCGGCGGCAAGGCAATTGGGCGGACACGTGTGGGCCGACGGCGGCGTTCGCCATCCGCGTGACGTCGCCCTGGCCCTGGCCGCGGGCGCGTCGAACGTGATGATCGGGTCGTGGTTCGCAGGCACGTACGAATCGCCGGGCGACCTGATGCGCGATCGCGAGGACCAGCCGTACAAGGAGAGCTACGGGATGGCGTCCAAGCGGGCCGTCGCCGCTCGCACGGCAGGTGAGAGCGCTTTCGACCGTGCACGCAAGGCGCTTTTCGAAGAGGGGATCTCCACGTCGAGGATGGGGCTCGACCCGGCTAGGGGCGGCGTCGAGGATCTGCTCGACCACATCACCTCGGGGGTCCGCAGCACATGCACCTACGTCGGGGCCGACAACATCGCCGAGCTGCACGAAAAGGTGGTGCTGGGCGTGCAGTCGGCGGCGGGCTTCGCAGAGGGGCACCCACTTCCCGCCGGCTGGTGACAGCGGTCGCACCGGCTAAGATGACCCTTTGGTCAACGCGTTGGAACAGAAAGGCAGCCCGTGCCGCAGGCACCCGTTGGGGCCGTGTGCTTCCGGGGTGAGGTAGCCGAAACCGAGGCCGAACCCTCCCTAGCCAGGCCGGGCGTGAGGTCCGGCGATCTTCTGGCGGAGGCGCGATGAGCCTCGTCTACACCCTGCTCGCGCTGGCCGCCTTCATCGCTCTCACCGTGGGGACGGCGGTGTTCGTGGCGGCGGAGTTCTCGCTGACCGCGCTGGAGCGCAGCACCGTCGACGCCAATGCCCGCACCGGCGGCAGACGCGACCACCTGGTTCAGCGTGCGCACAGGACGCTGTCGTTCCAGCTCTCCGGGGCTCAGGTCGGCATCTCGCTCACCACGCTGATCACCGGCTACCTCGCCGAACCCCTCATCGCGCGGCTTCTCGAGCCGGTGTTCGCTGCGCTGGCGCTGACCGAGAACATCGCGGGCGGGCTGGCGCTCGGCCTCTCGCTGCTCATCGCCACCTCGGTGTCGATGGTCTTCGGCGAACTGGTCGCCCAGTACCTCGCGGTGGCACGGCCGCTCGAAACGGCACGCATGGTGGCGGGGCCGCAGGTGCTGTTCTCGATGCTCTTCACGCCGGTCATCAAGCTGACCAACGGCACAGCCAACTGGATACTGCGCAGGCTGGGCATCGAACCGGCGGAGGAGCTGCGCTCGGCCCGCTCGCCGCAGGAACTCGGCTCGCTGGTGCGCAACTCCGCGCGGCGCGGTGCACTCGATCCGATCACCGCCGCGCTCGTGGACCGCTCGCTGCAATTCGGCTCGCGGACGGCCGAGGAGCTGATGACGCCGCGGTCGAAGATCGAAGCGCTGCAGGCCGACCAGAACGTCGCAGATCTCGTCGTGCTCGCCATGGAGACCGGCTATTCGCGCTTCCCCATCGTGCGGGGCGACCTCGACGAGACCGTCGGCCTCGTGCACGTCAAGCAGGTGTTCGAGGTGCCGCCTGGTGATCGGTCCAGCACTGTGCTCGCCGGGCTGGCATCGGCGGTGCCCGTCGTGCCGTCCACCCTCGACGGTGACGACGTGATGGCGCAGGTGCGGTCCAGCCCGCTGCAGACCGTGCTGGTCGTCGACGAGTACGGCGGCACCGCGGGAATGGTCACGATGGAGGACCTGATCGAGGAGATCGTCGGCGACGTGCGCGATGAGCACGACGACGTCACGCCTGACGTGCTGCGGATGGGCCGTGACAGGTGGCGGGTGTCGGGCCTGCTGCGCATCGACGAGGTCGCGGCAACCGCTGGGTTCCGGGCTCCCGAAGGGGAGTACGAAACCATCGGCGGACTCGTGATGCAGGAGCTGGGGCACATCCCGAAGCCGGGCGAGGCCGTCGAGTTGACGGCGTTCGACCCGGACGGCCCCGTCGACGACCCGGTGCGCTGGCTGGCGACGGTGGTGCGAATGGACGGAAGGCGTATCGACCTGCTCGAGCTGACGCGGCTCGGCCGGGAAGCCGAGACCGACGACGAGGCCGGTGAACGCTGATGGGCGACGTCTTTGGAGTGTTGCTGGCCGTGTTGCTGCTCGCGGCCAACGCGTTCTTCGTCGGCGCCGAGTTCGCGCTGATCTCGGCGCGCCGGGACCGCCTCGAGGCCCTGGCCGAGCAGGGCAAGCGGCGCGCCGTCACGGTGATCCGGGCGGGCCAGAACCTGTCGGTGATGCTGGCCGGCGCGCAGCTCGGCATCACCATCTGCTCGATCCTGCTCGGCCGCGTCGCCGAGCCGGCGGCCGCGCACCTGCTGGAGAAGCCCTTCGATCTGTTCGGCGTGCCGGATGCGCTGCTGCACACCGTGTCGTTCGTCATCGCGATAACGGTCGTGGTGGTGCTGCACGTGCTGCTGGGCGAGATGGTGCCGAAGAACATCGCGATCGCCGGACCGGAATCGGCCGCGATGCTGCTCGTGCCGCCCTACCTGGCGTGGGTCCGGTTGGCGCGCCCGGTGATCGCGGTCTACGACTGGTGTGCGCACATGGTGCTGCGCACGCTCGGGATCAAGGCCAAACCCGAGCTGGAGAACACGGTTTCGTCGGTGGAACTGTCGGAGATGATCGCCGAGTCGCTGTCGGAGGGCCTGCTCGACCCCGAAGAACACAACCGGTTGTCGCGCGCACTGCAGATCCGGAACCGGGTCGTGGCCGACGTGGCGATCCCGCTGACCGAGGTGCATGCCGTGCCTGCGGTCGCCGACGACGCGGGACCCACGCTGCACGCCATCCAGCGGGCCCTGCAGGAAAGCGGTTACTCCCGATTTCCCGTCACCGACAGCGGCGGGCGATACATCGGCTACATCCACATCAAGGACGTGCTGAGGCTGGTGGACGACACCGACGCGGTGATCGACCTGTCGATGGTGCGTCCCCTGCCGCGGGTGCCCGCCTCGCTGCCGCTGCCCGACGCGCTGTCGCGACTACGCCGCAGCAACAGCCACCTGGCGGTGGTGACCAACGACGACGGCGACGTTGCCGCGGTAGTCGCGCTCGAGGACCTCGTCGAGGACCTCGTCGGCGCGATGCGGCACCGGACACACGATGGCTGAGACGCTACTGCCACCGGCCGAGTGGACGGCACGAGCGGAGGCGTACGGGCGTCGGATCGAGGATTTCGTCGAACCCCATCTGCGACGTGCGCGAGCCGGCCTTCCACATCCGGTGTGGGACTTCCTCTTTCGCTACTACAGCCTGCGACCCCGCCAGCTACGCGTCTGGCATCCGGGGTTCGGCGTGGTGCTCTGCGGGTCCGCTCGGCCTTATCTCGACCGCGCCGGATACGGCCCGCATTCCGCAGGGGTGACGGTCACAACCCGATACCTACGCTCGCGCGTCGAGACGATCGAGTTCATCGCCGGTTTGCTGCGCGCGACCGCCGGCCGCTCCCCCCGGTTGAACTGCTTCGGCATGCACGAGTGGGCGATGGTGTATCGGACCCCGACCGTGCGCCACGGTCAGGTGCCGCTTCGCCTCGGCGCCGAGGGAACCGACGCGGTCGTGGAGTCGACGCCGCTGCGCTGCACCCACTTCGATGCGTTCCGGTTCTTCACCGAGCCTGCCGCCGCGATGAACGCCGGGACACCGTCGCGCCGAAACCAGCCTGCCTGGGAACAGCCGGGCTGCGTACACGCGAACATGGACTTGTACAAATGGTGTTACAAACTGGGTCCGCTGATCCCCTCGGAGCTGACCTTCGACTGCCTGCAGCTCGCCGCCGAGGCCCGCGCGCTGGACATGCGGGCCAGTCCCTACGATCTGCGCGACTACGGATTCACGCCGATAGCGGTCGAGACCGCGGCCGGACGCGCCGCCTACAGCCGCGCGCAACAGGACATCGCCGGGCGGGCGACACCGCTACGAGCCGCGGTCGTCGAGCGCTGCGACGAATTGCTGGTCGCGGCGATGGCCGCCGCCGGGAATTAGCCCTGCTCCTCGCGGGTAAACTGGACCGACGGCAGTGCGCCAAGCGGCGCGATGTGGCCGAGGGAGGAAAACATGACCGATCGCGTGACGGTAGGAGACCTGCGCGTCGCCAAGACGTTGTACGACTTCGTCAACAACGAGGCGTTGCCGGGCACCGACATCGATCCCGACACCTTCTGGTCGGGCGTCGATAAGGTCGTCGCCGATCTGACCCCCAAGAACCAGGAATTGCTGGCACGCAGGGACGAGCTACAGGCGCAGATCGACAAATGGCACCGGCACCGGGTGATCGAACCGCTGGACGCCGAGGCCTACAAGCAGTTCCTCACCGAGATCGGCTACCTGCAGCCGGACCCGGGCGACTTCACGATCACCACGTCCGGCGTGGACGACGAGATCACCCGCACCGCAGGCCCGCAGCTGGTGGTCCCGGTGCTCAACGCCCGCTTCGCGTTGAACGCCGCGAACGCCCGGTGGGGTTCGCTGTACGACGCGCTGTACGGCACCGACGTGATCTCCGAGGAAGACGGCGCCGAGAAGGGCACCAGCTACAACAAGGTGCGCGGCGACAAGGTCATCGCCTACGCGCGGGAGTTCCTCGACAAGGCCGTGCCGTTGGAGTCCGGCTCGTGGGCCGACGTCACCGGGCTGAGCGTCGAGGACGGTCGCCTGCAGGTTGCTACCGGCGACGGGACGGAAGATGTCGACTCCTCGCGCGAGCGCTCGTCGGTCGGCCTCGCCGAGCCCGACAAGTTCGTCGGCTACACCGGCGAGCTCGGATCGCCGTCATGGTCGGTGCTGCTGGTCAACAACGGCCTGCACATCGAGATCCTCGTCGACCCCGAGTCGCCCGTCGGCAAGACCGACAAGGCGGGCATTAAGGACGTCGTGCTCGAGTCTGCGGTGACCACCATCTTCGACTTCGAGGACTCCGTCGCCGCCGTCGACGCCGAGGACAAGGTGCTCGGCTACCGCAACTGGCTCGGGCTCAACAAGGGCGATCTCTCCGAAGAGGTCACCAAGGGCGACAAGACCTTCACCCGGGTGCTCAACTCCGACCGCACGTACAAGACGCCGGACGGCGGCGAACTCGCCCTCCCCGGGCGCAGCCTGCTGTTCGTCCGCAACGTCGGGCATCTGATGACCAACGACGCGATCGTCGACGCCGACGGCAACGAGGTCCCCGAGGGCATCCAGGACGCTCTGTTCACCAGCCTCATCGCCATGCACGGCCTCAAGGCAGGCGACGGCAACGGACCGCTGCTCGCCAGCCGCACCGGGTCGATCTACATCGTCAAACCGAAGATGCACGGACCCGAGGAGGTCGCATTCACCTGCGAGTTGTTCTCCCGGGTCGAGGATGTGCTCGGACTGCCGCAGGCCACCATCAAGGTCGGCATCATGGACGAGGAGCGCCGCACCACCCTCAACCTGAAGGCGTGCATCAAGGCCGCCGCCGACCGTGTGGTGTTCATCAACACCGGGTTCCTCGACCGCACCGGCGACGAGATCCACACGTCGATGGAGGCGGGTCCGATGATCCGCAAGGGCGCGATGAAGAGCACCACCTGGATCAAGGCGTACGAGGACGCCAACGTCGACGCGGGGCTGGCCACCGGGTTCTCCGGTAAGGCCCAGATCGGCAAGGGCATGTGGGCGATGACCGACTTGATGGCCGACATGGTCGAGCAGAAGATCGGCCAGCCCAAGGCGGGCGCCACCACCGCGTGGGTCCCGTCCCCCACCGCGGCCACCCTGCACGCCATGCACTACCACGAGGTGGACGTCTTCGAGGTGCAGAAGGAGCTCGCAGGCAAGTCCCGCACCACGGTCGACGAGCTGCTGACCATCCCGCTGGCCAAGGAGCTGGCGTGGGCGTCCGAGGAGATCCGCGAGGAGGTCGACAACAATTGTCAGTCGATCCTCGGCTACGTCGTGCGCTGGATCGACGCGGGCGTCGGCTGCTCCAAGGTGCCCGACATCCACAACGTGGCGTTGATGGAGGACCGCGCCACGCTGCGCATCTCCAGCCAGCTGCTGGCCAACTGGCTCCGGCACGGCGTCATCACGGAAGACGACGTCAAGGCCAGCCTGCGCAGGATGGCCGCCGTCGTGGACAAGCAGAACGAGGCCGATCCGGAGTTCCGTCCGATGGCCACCGACCCGGAGGCCAGCATCGCATTCCAGGCCGCGCAGGAGCTGATCCTGTCGGGTGCACAACAGCCCAACGGCTACACGGAACCGATCCTGCACCGGCGCAGGAAGGAGTTCAAAGCCGCGAATCCCAGCAACATCGGTTGATCTGCCGGTTTCACGATTTGGATAGACTTCGGCGTGGCAGGGATCTGCCAGCAATGATCGGCAGACTGAGAGGACGCAGGCGCAGGAGTGGGTAGGCACAGCATTCCCGACCCAGAGGAGTCCTCAGGCGGCCCGCCGGAGGGCTCAGGCGATGCGACCGAGCAGTTCGACCAGCCGCTGGTTCCGCCGGACGACTACCCGGGCTACCGCTCCACCCCCGCCGACCCCGGGTATCCCCGCCACGGTGGGGACGATTTCGACGAACCCACCTATCGGCAACCTCGTTACTCCGAGCCCGAATACTCCGAGCCGAGGTTCGGGTCGTCCTACGAGGCCGACTACGACGACGAGTACGACACCGACTACACCGAGTCGGATTATCCCGACTCCGATTACTCCGATCTGCCGGAATACCTGCGGACCGGCTACCGGGACGCCGAAGACGACGGCGGGCGTCGTCGGGCCGCCGGTGACAGGCCGGCCTACGCAAGGCGGGCGTCGGAGCCGAAGACGCCACCGCGGGCGGCGCATTCCGGCGACTGGGACGGCGGCGAGTGGACCGGTAGCCACCGCGCAGTCCAAACCGGTCGACGGGGCGTGAGCTGGGGCGTCATCGGCGCGCTCGTCGCGGTCGTCGTGGTGGTGGCCGCTTTCATCCTGTGGCGGTTCTTCGGCGATGCGCTGTCCGACCGGTCGAGCGTCGCGTCCGCGCGGTGCGTCGACGGCCAGAAGGCCGTCGCGGTCGTCGCCGATCCCGCGCTCTCCGACGAGATCGCAACGCTGGCAAAGAAATTCAACGAAGCAGCCAACCCCGTCGGTGACAGCTGCGTTGCCCTTGACGTCAAACCCGCCGGATCCGACCAGGTGATCAACGGCTTCATCGACACGTGGCCCGCCGAACTCGGTGAGCGTCCCGCGTTGTGGATTCCCGGCAGCTCCATCTCGCAGGCCAGGCTGGAGGCCGTCGCAGGCGAGGAAACCGTCGACAACAGCCGCTCGCTGGTCACCTCGCCGGTCGTACTGGCGATCCGGCCGCAGCTCAAGGATGCACTCGCCCAGCAGAACTGGGGGACCCTGCCCGGTCTGCAGAGCAATCCCAACTCGTTGAACAACATGAATCTTCCCGGGTGGGGATCCCTGCGGCTGGCCCTTCCCCTGTCCGGTGACAGTGATGCGTCCTACCTGGCCGCCGAGGCCGTCGCGGCCGCATCAGCGCCTGCCGGGGCGCCGGCCAGCGCGGGCACCGGCGCGGTGAACACGCTGATGTCGGGGCAGCCCAAACTGGCCGACAAAACGGCGGCCACCGCGATGGATGCGTTGCTCAACGCGGCAGACCCCGCAGCGGCCCCCGTGCACGCCGTCGTCACCACCGAGCAACAGCTCTACCAGCGGGCGACATCTCTGCCTGACGCGAAGAACGTGGTGTCCTCCTGGATCCCGCCGGGGCCGACCGCAATCGCCGACTATCCGACGGTGCTGCTGAAGGGCAGTTGGCTGACGCAGGAACAGATCACCGCGGCCAGCGAGTTCTCCCGGTTCCTTCGAAAGCCCGACCAGCTTCGCGAGTTCGCCAAGCTCGGCTTCCGCACCGATGGCGGGGAGACGCCGAAGAGCGACGTCACCGACTTCGCGCCGGTGTCGGCTCCGCTGTCGGTCGGCGACTCCGCGATGCGGGCCACCCTGGCCAACGCGCTCACCGCGCCCGCGGGCGCGGGAAACTCCGCGGTCACCATCATGCTCGACCAGTCGATGAACACCCAGGAGGGCGGCAAGAGCAGGCTCGCCAATGTGATTGCGGCGCTGGACACCAAGCTTCAGGCGATGCCGCAGACGTCAGCGGTGGGGCTGTGGACGTTCGACGGTGTCGAAGGCCGCCTCGAGGTTCCGACCGGTCCGCTGTCGGATCCCGTCGACGGCAAACCCCGGTCAGCCGCCCTCGCCGCGACGTTGGACGAGCAGACCGCAGCGGGTGGTGGCGCGGTGTCGTTCACCACGTTGCGACTGACCTACGACGATGCGATCGCGAAATTCCGCCAGGGACAAAAGAATTCGGTGCTGGTGATCACAGCGGGACCGCACACCGACCAGAGCCTCGACGGCAGCGGCCTCCAGGAATACGTGCGCCGAGCCTTCGACCCTGCCAAGCCGGTCGCCATCAACGTCATCGACTTCGGCGGCGACCCCGACCGCGCGACGTGGGAAGCGGTGGCCCAGGCAACCGGCGGTGCCTATCAGAACCTGTCGTCGTCGGCCTCGCCGGACCTCGGCGAGGCGATCGGCACGTTCCTCGGTTAGCCGCCGCCGGGCGCGGCAGGCGCGGCGCCCGCCCCGAGCAGACCACCCAGCTGGCCGATCAAATCCACCGGGCTCGGGCTCGCAGGCGGCGGGGCGTCGGTCTTCTGCCACTCCTGGCACTCGCTGGACTTGAATGTGGTGTCGCCCGCGTCGATCTGCACCGTCTGCGGTTTCTTCGTCATCGCGTTGGCGACGGTCCCCTCGTTGTTGGACCGCTTCCAGTAGCAGACGCCGCCCTCGACCGGACCGGCCGACTGGTACACGCCGGGCACGATGTCGGTGCCCACCGTGAAGGTGCCGTCGCCGAAACTGGTCTTCGGCCCCGGCGGTGGCGCAGGAGGTTCTGGATCCGCGAAAGCCGGCGGTGTCGACGCGGACAAGCCGACGACGAGCAGCGCGACTGCGGCGGCGATGCGGGACATTAGGCGAATGCCTCCACCGGTGGACATGAACACATCAGGTTCCTATCACCATACGCGCCGTCGATGCGGCGAACGGGCGGCCAGACCTTCGGTCGGAAGCCCTTACCCAGCGGATATGCCGCCTGCTCGCGTGTGTACGGATGCGACCAGTCCTCGACGAGAAGGCTTTCGGCGGTGTGCGGCGCACCCCGCAGCGGATTGTCGTCGGCGGGCCAGGCGCCGGAACCGACCCGGTCGATCTCGCCACGGATCGCGATCATCGCCTCGCAGAAGGCGTCCACCTCCTCGAGGCTTTCGCTCTCGGTCGGCTCGACCATCAACGTCCCCGCCACTGGGAAGCTCATCGTGGGAGCGTGAAAACCGAAGTCGGCCAGTCGCTTCGCGACATCGTCGACGGTGACGCCGGTCGCCTTGGTGATCCCGCGCAGGTCGAGGATGCATTCGTGGGCGACCATGCCGTTCTCACCGGTGTAGAGCACCGGGTAGTACTCGTCGAGGCGACGGGCGATGTAATTCGCCGACGCGATCGCGGTCAGTGAAGCCGCCCGCAACCCGTCGGCGCCCATCATCCGGATGTACGCCCAGGTGATCGGCAGGATCGACGCCGACCCGTACGGCGCCGCGGATACCGTGCGCTCGTCGGAGAGCGCGTCGGCGTGTGGGTGGCCGGGTAGATACGGCTGCAGGTGCGCGCGCACCGCCACCGGACCGACCCCGGGGCCGCCGCCTCCGTGCGGGATGCAGAACGTCTTGTGCAGGTTGAGGTGGCTGACGTCGCCGCCGAACTTGCCGGGGCGCGCCAGTCCGACCAGGGCGTTGAGGTTCGCGCCGTCGACGTACACCTGGCCGCCGGCGTCGTGCACGGCCGCACAGATGTCGGCGATGTCGTGCTCGTAGACGCCATGGGTGGACGGATAGGTGATCATCAACGCGGACAATCGATCTGCGTGTTCGGTGACCTTGGCGCGGAGGTCGTCGAGGTCGACGTCGCCGTTGGGTCTGCAGGCCACCACGACGACACGCATGCCCGCCAGCGCGGCCGACGCCGCGTTGGTGCCGTGCGCACTCGACGGGATGAGGCAGACGTTGCGGTCCGGTTCGCCGCGCTCGCTGTGGTAAGCCTGGATTGCGAGCAGCCCCGCGTACTCCCCCTGCGAGCCCGCGTTGGGTTGCAGGGACACCGCGTCGTATCCGGTGAGCTGCGAGAGCCACGTCTCGAGGTCGGCGATCAGCTTGCGCAGTCCCGGTGCGTCGGAGTGCGGCGCGAACGGATGCTGGCGCGCGAACTCCGGCCAGGTGATGGGCTCCATCTCGGCGGCGGCGTTCAGCTTCATCGTGCACGACCCGAGCGGAATCATGCTGCGGTCCAAGGCGATGTCCTTGTCGGCCAGCGACCGCAGGTAGCGCATCATCTCGGTCTCGGTGCGGTACCGGGTGAATGCGGGATGGGTGAGGAACTGCGACGTCCGCGTCGCGATGTCGGATCCGCCGGGCGCGTCCGTCGCGGTGGCGCCGAAGGCCGCCAGCACCGCGGCGATGTGCTCGGGCGTCGTCGCCTCGTCACATGACACGGAGACGTGGTCGTCGTCGACCAGCCACACGTTGATGCCCCGCGACTTCGCGTCGTCGCGAACCTGTGCGGCCCGCCCCGGAACCCGGGCAAGCACGGTGTCGAAGAACCGGTCGTGCACCACCTCGACGCCCGCGGCGGTCAGGCCCCCCGCCAGCGCGCGGGCCCTGTCGTGCACGCGGCGCGCGATGCCCGTCAGCCCGTCGGCACCGTGATAGCTGGCGTACATCGCCGCGATCACGGCGAGCAGCACCTGCGCCGTGCAGATGTTGCTGGTGGCCTTGTCGCGGCGGATGTGCTGCTCGCGGGTCTGGAGGGCCAGGCGGTACGCCGGACGCCCCTCGGCGTCGACGGAGACGCCGACGAGCCGCCCGGGCAGGTGGCGCTCGAGGCCGCTGCTGACGGCGATGTAGCCGGCGTG
>JAEZKH010000371.1 GCA_023415515.1 Actinomycetes bacterium | reverse complement strand
CCTTGCCTTCTACCCGTCCTGCCATGTCTCTGTCGTCCTTCGTGGTGGTGGTTGGATGTCGAATCTCAGGAAATGAACGTGGGCATGGATTCCCAGCCGCGGACCGCCGTGGTCGGCGAAGGACGCGCGTTCGCCCAGTCGACGTCCCACGTGGGGAATCGTTTGAGGATCTCCTCGAGTGCGACCTTGCCCTCCAGCCGTGCAAGCGCGTTGCCCATGCAGAAGTGCGTACCCGCACCGAATGTCATGTGCGAGCGCAGTTCCCGATGGATGTCGAACACGTCCCCATTCGGCGGGAAGCGGCGATGATCACGGTTGGCGGCACCGACCAGCATCAGCATCGCTGAACCCGCCGGCACCACTTGGCCGTAGTACTCGACGTCGCGGGTCACGTAGCGCGCGATCTGCAACGCGGGCGGCTCCCAGCGCAGGATTTCCTCGACCGCCTGCGGAATCAGTCCGGGGTCGGCGACGAGCTCGGCGCGCTGTTCGGGGTACTCGGCGAGTGTCTTTCCCGCCCAACCGATCAGACGTGTCGTGGTTTCGCTGCCCGCCGTCGCAATGACGGTGAGATACATCAGCAGCTCGTCGCGCGCCAACTTGCGCACCGTACCGGTTTCGTCGATGAACTCGACGTTGAGCAGATCGGTCATGATGTCGTCGGAGGGATGTTCGGCGCGGTAGTCGATGAACTCGGCGAACACCTCACCGGTCGCCATCAGGTCGACTTCCTTGCTCTGCAGCGTGGCCTCTCCGTGGTCGGTGACCCGGCGCTGGTCCTCTTCGGGTATGCCCAGCAGCATCCCGATGACCCGCATCGGCATCTGTTCACCGAGATCGTTGACGAAGTCGAACTTCTCGGCGCCGATAAGCGGGTCGAGGCAGCGCGCGGTGAACTCGCGTATCTGCGGCTCCAACGCCAGCACCTTGCGCGGGGTGAACACCCGCGACAGCAGGTTGCGGTGGATGTTATGGATCGGCGGATCTTCGAAGATCAGTGTCCCAGGGGGAATCTCCATCCCCGATTTGATGATCTCGAGCAGCGCACCGCGACCTGAGATGAACGTCTCGTGGTCGATGACGGCCTTGTTGACGTCCTCGTAGCGGCTCAGCGCATAGAAGTCGTGCTTCGCGTTGTAGTACAGCGGAGCCTCTTCGCGCAGCCGGGCGAACACCCCGTAGGGGGCCATGTTCAGGTCGACGGAATACGGGTCGTAGTACAACTCGCCAGGCGCATCGTCCCGCACCTTGGGATCGTCGGCACTGATCGTCACGATGTCGCCTTTCGCTGAGACCGGTGCGGCACAAGACAGATGGTCTGCAACTGTCTCGCAAACTCTGTCACCAGCGTCGCACGGGTGTCAATGGCACAGTCCTTTTTCGCAATTTGTACTCTCCGCTTAGAAGAATGGCCTTCTCGCATCGCCGCGAGCACCGGCGGGACCGCGGGGACCTAATAACGTGTGCAGCGGTGCGGGCGCCAGTTTCAGACACTCGAGCAGATCGGTCCGCTGATCGGGCACACCGGTGAGTGTAAGCCGAATTCTTCGACCGAGAGAACGTAGTTCTCCGGCTAGCCGGCGAACCCTTGGGAGCAGAAGTCCCACACTTCGTCGGCGGTGATGGGGTGGCCCGCCTCGTCGTCCTCATCACCGGTCGATTGGGCGGCGTTGAACATGACGGTCTGCATCGTCATCGCCGCCATGCGCTTCGGATTGATGCCGGGGCGCAGCCTTCCCGCCGCGGCGGCGTCTTCCATCAGCTCGGTGAGCAGGGCCAGAAGCGGCGCATGGGCGATCTTGACCTCAGACGGGTGCGATACCAGCAGCCGGGGCGCGAAGTCGGTGAAGAGCGGACGCTGGGCGGTGGGATCGGGGCGCGAGGACTCGAACAGCAGTTGGATGGCGACCTTCAGCCGCTCCATGGGGTCGTCATGGCTTGCGGTCGCAGCGCGGATCTGGTCTGCCGAGCGGCTCAGCGCGTCTTCGAACAACGCGAGCAGCAGTTCGTGCTTACCGTCGAACTGCAGGTAGAAGCTCCGTAGCGATTGGCGGGACCGGTCGACGACCTCTTGCACCGTGAAGTCGGTGCTCCCTTTCTCGATGATGATCGCTTGCGCTGCATCGAGGAATCGTTGAACGCGCTGCGCGGCCCGTAGCTTCGCCGTCTTGATCGACCGTTCGACCGCGCGCTGCTTCCAGGCGGGCTCTTCGCTAGGGGTTGTCACCGGCGGCTCAGATGGCTGCCGATTGGTGAGAACATGAACTGACTGTACCGGAGAACGCCTTGCCATTGCGGTCCTCGACCCCCTCGCGGCCAACGTGTCGGAGATTGTAACTTTCTCAGCATGAGAATACTATTCTCATGCTGGTCATGATGGAAGTCCCGCAATTTCGGTCGGCGCAGGCATTACTGCCGCATCGCCGATTTCGTCCGGCAGGAGCGAGCCTCAGCAGAAGTGGGCGTTCCATCGCGACGGTGCGTGTCTGCTGCGCGACACGCCGCACAACTGCGGCATGTCCCGCACTCTCACGCTGCGCGGGCGTGACGTAAGTGCCGGTCGATGCGAGCGACGAACTCCGGGGCTCTGTAGCGCACATCGTCGAAGACGATCGCGATGACCGTCCAGCCGACATCGAGCAGCGCCGCGGTCCGTCGCCGGTCTCTGCGCATGGCTTCCGGATCTGCGTGCCAGTCGAGCCCGTCGTACTCAACCGCGAGTCGCTGTCCTGGCCACGCGAAGTCGACACGCCGCAATTCGCCGTTACCGTCGACGATCTCGTACTGCAACTCCGGAATCGGCAGACCGCCGTCGATCATCGCGAGCCTCGCCTCGCTTTCCATCGGCGATTCCGCTCGCGGATCCACGTGCATCAGCAGTTCGCGTACGGCAACGATGCCTCTGCGGCCGGCTTGCTCGATCGCGGCGCGCCAAAGTTCGCTCCGATTGCAGGTGCCACTGCGCAAAGCGGCGTCGAGCGTCGCCAGCGCGCGATTGCGACGGAGACTGCGCGCAACCTCTATCGCGGTCCACGCAGGCGTGGTGGCCAGCCGCCCGTCGACCACGACGAGTGGCGCGCCGTCGCGACGATGAACCACGAGCCCGTCGACCGGCCGCAACTGGTGCCCGGGCGGGTTGAGCACGTGGAGGTCCGATGGGTCTTCGGTGTCGAAACCGAACATCGACGCGGCGGTTGCCAGACACACCGGGACCCGGCGGCCGCAAGACAGCTCGAGACCGCGCAGTCGCAGCTCGTCCGTCGGCTCTCCGAGACAATAGATGCCTTGCCATATCCGTTGCAGCGACTGCGTTTGCAGCACTGACTCGAAGTGATACCTCGATACGTGATCGAGGATCTGGCCGCTGGTCGCGACTCCGCCCTGCCTTTCGAAAAGCTGCTTCAAGGTGTCATCCACGTCGACATCGTCGGATGGGACGAACCGGCGTGGGGACGGCTACGGTCCAGTTGTGGATGAACGCCGCACTGTGCACGGTCGAGCAAGGACGAAGGTGCGCGATGTGCTGGTGAAATGCGGCGTGTCGCGGAGCAGACACGCACGCTCGCCGGGGGAGGTGCCCCCACCTCGCCGGGGGAGGTGACCCGGTATTACAGGTGGACGAGGCGGGGGGCCGAGCCGCGGGCCCGCAGCCCGGCGCCTGCCTTGCGGGTCAATTCCTTTGAGCTGCCGAGCAATCCGTCGAGGACGAGCACCCGCTTCACGTGACGCTGCAGGTCGTGCTCCTCGGTGAAACCGATACCGCCGAGGACCTGCTGACAGTGTCGAGACGCGGTGAGGGCGGCCTTGCCCGCCGCGGCCTTGGCCAGCAGTGCCGTCAGGTCCGGGTTGTCGGCACCCGGCAGTGCCAGGGCGGCTTCGGCGCCCTCGATCGCCACCAGCGTCTCGGCCAGCCTGTGTCGCACCGCCTGAAAGCCCGCGATCGGCTTGCCGAACTGCACTCGGTCCAGCGCATGCCCGCGGGCCAGCCGCAGCATCGCCCTCGCCGACCCGACCAGCCACCAGCCGACGGCCACGCGCGCCTCGGCCACCCGAATCGGATAACCCTCCTCCTCGCGCCGCAGAGGCAGGCCTCCGAGCGCTGTGCCCACATGGCCGGCACGGTCCCACACCACCCAGCTGTTACCTGCATAGGGCAGCGGCAAGTCCACGAGGTTGCCGATCTCGTTCCCCGTGGCGTGCAGCACCACATCGACGAGAACCGAGGCATGCGAACCGGTTTCGCCAAGCAGCCGGAAAACCATCGGGACTGCCACAGCGGGCATGTCGGTCAGCATCTCCGCCCAGCCGAGTTCGGTCAGCGCCGCATCGAGATCAGGCCCCGACTTCGCCAGCATCGTCTTGCGCAGTCCGTCCTCGAGCAGGTCCAGTTCAGAGTGTCCCGCCACGATCACTCCCTGCCGAGGTCCAGTAGCCGACGCGCGATGATGTTGCGTTGCACTTCCGCCGTGCCGCCGTAGATCGTCGCCGCGCGCGAGTACAGGTATTCGGTGCGCCACCGCGTTTCGTCGAGTTCGATCACGCCGGGCAGCAGATCGCGTGCGGTGTCGTAGAGGCGCTGTTCAGCGCCTGCGAGCAGGACCTTGTCGATCGACGTGTCGGGACCCAGTTTCTCGCCGTCGCCCAGCCGGTGCTGGGTCGCGCGTGACCGGCATCGCAGCATGTGCAGGGCCAAATAGGTTTCGCCCATTTCCGAATCCACGGCCTGGCCTTGGGTTTTCGCTTCGGCAATCAATGCGTCGAAGCGTGAGTAGAGGTAGGCGATCCGCTGCCAGAAGCACGTTGAGCGTTCGTAGGGCAGCAGATCCATCGCCAGCCGCCAACCGTCGCCGACCTTCCCCAGGATGCGATCGGCGGGCACCACCACGTCGTCGAAGTACACCTCGCAGAACTCGTCGACATCGTGCATCGTGCGCAACGGGCGCACCGTCACACCAGGGCTGTCCAAGTCGACGAAGAAGGCCGTTATCGCCTCGTGATTGGGAACGTCCGGTCCACCGGTGCGGGTGAGCAGCACACACCGCGTCGCGTACTGCGCGAAGCTGGTCCACACCTTCTGGCCGTTGATGACCCACTGGTCTCCGCGCTGGGTGGCGCGGGTGGTCAGTGAGGCCAGGTCACTGCCCGAGCCGGGCTCCGAGAAGCCTTGGCACCACAGCTCTTCGCCGCTGAGCAGTCGGGGGACCATCTCGGCGGCCAGGTCGGCCGGTGCGTAGTCGATCATCGTCGGCGTGAGCACCTCAAGCATCGAGTACGGCCCCGGTTCGGCCAGGCGCCGGCCCACGATCTCCTCGCCGACGACGGCGCGCAGGATGTCCGGACCGCCGAGTCCGCCGGCATGTTCCGGCCAGCCGTAACGGTTCCAGCCGGCGTCGTAC
>JAEZKH010000390.1 GCA_023415515.1 Actinomycetes bacterium | reverse complement strand
ACGACGTCGCCGCCTATTCGGCCGCGCTGCGGGCGTTCCTCGCGCCCGGCTGACGGCGTCAGATCGAGGTGACGTCGACCTCGTCGTAGCGGATGACGTTCTCCACCACGACGCCGTTGCGGGTGCGGACCCGGTCCAGCCCGCGCAGCGCGATCGGGCCGTCCGGCCCGGTGCCCTTCCCGACGTAATGCAGATAGACGAACTGCTCACCGGGAGATGCGCCGTCGACGGTCGCGCTGTCGAGGAGTTCCAGGGTGAGATCGGGCATGGCGCCGACCAGATCGGTGATCCTCTTCACGTAGGGCTCCTTGCCGCGCACCGGCGTCGGTTCGCCCTGCCAGTAGCCGACGATGTCGTCGGCGAGGACGTCGCCCACGTGTGCCTCGTCGGGTGCGGCCCAGAAGGCCGCCCACACATCGGCGCTGAATTTCGGTTGGGTCTGTGTATCGGTCATGCCGTAAGCCTGCGGCGACTCTCGCCGCAGCTCAATTACGTCGCAGGTAAAGGCGAGGCGTCGGTGGGCAGGCATATGGTCTGCGCATGCCGTTGAAAACCGAGAGCATCACCATCGACACCACCGATCCAGAGAAGCTCGCGCAGTGGTGGGCGCGTGCGCTCGACGGACAGGTAAACCCGGTCGCCCCACCGTTTTTCGTGGTGGTGGCGCTTCCCGAAGGCCCGGGACTCGCCTTCCAACAGGTCGAGGACCCGACCCCGGGGAAGAACCGGCTGCACATCGACTTCAGCACCCCGGACATGGAGGCCGAGGTGAAGCGGTTGGTCGACCTCGGCGCCACCGAGACGGGCCGCGGGAACTTCGGCGATTTCGAGTGGGTGGTGCTCGCAGATCCCGACGGCAATGCGTTCTGTGTGGCGGGCGGCTAGCGCGGTAGTTCCCCGAGCGGGCACAATCGCGCCGTGCTGGCGTCGCTGATCGCGGTTGCGGTCGTTCTGGTCGCGTGGTCGCTGTTGGCGCGCCGACTCGAGCGCCTGCGGGTCACCGCGCCGATGTTCTTGGTGCTCGCGGGCATCGCGGTCGGCTTCACCACCCAGGACGTACTCGCTGAGTCGCTGAACACCGACACCGCGCAGCACGTTGCCGAGATCATCCTCGCCGTGCTGCTGTTCGTCGATGCCAGCGATATTCGCGGTGGGCTGTTCGGCAGCGAACCGCGGGGCGCGATGCGGATGCTGTTCATCGCGATGCCGCTGAGTCTGGCGCTGTCGGTCGCGCTGGGGCTGTGGCTGTTGCCGGGCGTGGGCTGGGCGGTGTTGCTCGTCATCGCCTGCGTGGTGGTGCCGACGGACTTCGCGCCCGCAGCATCGATCCTGCGCGACCGCCGGGTGCCCGACCGGGTGCGCGACGTGCTCAACGTCGAGGCCGGATACAACGACGGCATCGTCTCGCCGGTGTTCATCTTCGCCATCACCCTCGCCGGTGACCGCGCACACGCGGGGTCACCGATGGAGGCGCTCGGTTCGGCGGTGCCGCAGGCCGTCAAGGCGATCCTGGTCGGCATCGCCGTCGGTGCCGCGCTCGCCCTGCTGACCAACACGGCCGAACGACGCGACGAGATGACCCACCAGAGCAAGCGTCTGGTGCTGGTTGCCGCGCCGATGCTCGCCTATGGCCTCAGCCTTGCCGTCGACGGCAACGGGTTCGTGTCCGCGTTCGTCTGCGGCATCGCCTACAACGTGCTGCGCCGCTCCAAGGCGCTGCACAGCGAGCTGGAATTGGTCGACGACATCGGCTTCCTGTTGTCGGCCGCGATGTGGTTCGTCTTCGGTGCCACCGCCGTGCTGGCCCTGACCTTCGGCGTGCCGTGGGCAACCGTGCTGTTCTGCCTGCTCGCGCTGACGGTGGTGCGACTGCTGCCCGCGCTGGTCGCCATGCTCGGATCGCGGTTCTCCTGGCCCGAGCGCCTGTTGCTCGGCTGGCTCGGCCCCCGCGGCACCACGTCGATCGTCTTCGGCCTGCTCGCGTTCAACGTTCTCACCGGTGAGAACGAACACGAGGCGCTGCTGACCATGGTCATCGTGGTGCTGGGCAGCGTGGTTCTGCACGGGGTCGGCGCGCCAGCGGCTGCCCGCGCGTACGAGAGGTCGCAAACTAGACTGATCGGGTGACCTCCGAGCTCACGCAGACCACCGACTCCGTCGAGAAGGCAGCGGCCACGCCCGACCACCCGCAACCGTTCCGCGAGCTCGGGCTCAAGGACGACGAGTACCAGCGCATCCGGGAAATCCTCGGCCGCAGGCCCACCGACGCCGAGCTCGCGATGTACTCGGTGATGTGGAGTGAGCACTGCAGCTACAAGTCCAGCAAGGTGCACCTGCGCTATTTCGGCGAGACCACGACCGAGACGATGCGCGCGGCGATGCTGGCAGGCATCGGGGAGAACGCCGGCGTCGTCGACATCGGTGACGGCTGGGCGGCCACCTTCAAGGTCGAGTCGCACAACCACCCGTCCTACGTCGAGCCGTACCAGGGGGCGGCCACCGGTGTCGGCGGCATCGTCCGCGACATCATGGCGATGGGTGCCCGCCCGGTCGCCGTGATGGACCAGCTGAGGTTCGGCGCCGCCGACGCGCCTGACACCCGCCGGGTCGTCGATGGAGTCGTCCGCGGCATCGGCGGGTACGGAAACTCCCTGGGGCTGCCCAACATCGGCGGCGAGACCGTATTCGACGCTTCCTACGCGGGCAATCCACTGGTGAACGCATTGTGCGTCGGGGTGCTCCGCAAGGAGGACCTCCACCTGGCGTTCGCGTCGGGCACCGGCAACAAGATCATCCTGTTCGGTGCGCGTACCGGCCTCGACGGAATCGGCGGGGTGTCCGTGCTGGCGTCGGAGACGTTCGGTGGCGACGAGACCGGCACGGCGGGTCGCAAGAAGCTGCCGAGCGTGCAAGTCGGTGACCCGTTCATGGAGAAGGTGCTGATCGAGTGCTGCCTCGAGCTGTACGCCGCGGGGCTGGTGATCGGCATCCAGGATCTCGGCGGCGCCGGGTTATCCTGTGCGACATCGGAACTCGCGTCGGCGGGTGACGGCGGTATGGCCATCGAACTGGACGCGGTGCCGCTGCGGGCAGCCAACATGACACCCGCGGAGATCCTGTCCAGCGAGTCACAGGAGCGCATGTGCGCAGTGGTGGCCCCCGAGAACGTCGACGCGTTCATGGCGGTGTGCCGCAAATGGGAGGTGCTCGCGACCGTCATCGGCGAGGTCACCGACGGCGATCGGCTGAAGATCACCTGGCACGGTGAGACCGTCGTCGACGTGCCGCCCCGTACCGTCGCGCACGAGGGGCCCGTCTACGAACGGCCCGTCGAGCGGCCGGACAGCCAGGACGCGCTGAACGCCGACACGTCCGACACGCTGCCACGCCCGAAGACCGGCGCCGAGCTTCGCGCGACTTTGCTTGCGCTGCTTGGCAGCCCGCACCTGTGCAGCAGGGCATACATCACCGAACAGTACGACCGCTACGTGCGTGGCAACACCGTGCTCGCGGAGAACGCCGACGGCGCCGTGTTGCGCGTCGACGAATCCACGGGCCGCGGCATCGCGATCTCGACCGACGCGTCGGGGCGCTACACGCAACTCGATCCGTACCGTGGCGCGCAACTCGCGCTCGCCGAGGCGTACCGCAACGTCGCGGTCACCGGCGCCACCCCGATCGCGGTCACCAACTGCCTGAATTTCGGTTCGCCGGAGGACCCCGGTGTGATGTGGCAGTTCTCTCAAGCGGTCCGTGGCCTGGCCGATGGCTGTGCCGCCCTGGGTATTCCGGTGACTGGCGGCAATGTGAGCTTCTACAACCAGACCGGCTCGACGGCGATCCTTCCCACGCCGGTCGTCGGTGTGCTCGGCGTCATCGACGACGTCCGGCGCCGAATTCCGACCGGCATCGGCACCGAACCCGGCGAGACCCTGCTCCTGCTGGGCGAGACCCGCGACGAGTTCGACGGCTCGGTATGGGCGCAGGTGACCGCCGACCATCTCGGCGGCCATCCGCCTGCGGTCGACTTCGCACGAGAGCAGTTGGTCGCCGAGGTCCTGGCCGCCGCATCGCGCGACGGTCTGGTCTCGGCCGCCCATGACCTGTCCGAGGGCGGGCTGGCGCAGGCCGTCGTGGAATCGGCGCTTTCCGGCGAAACTGGTTGCCGCATAATCATTCCCGAAGATCACGATCCGTTTGTCACGCTGTTCTCCGAGTCGACGGGACGGGTGCTGGTCGCGGTCCCGCGTACCGAGGAGAGCCGATTCAGGTCCATGTGCGAAGCCCGTGGTCTGCCCGTCACCCGAATCGGCGTGGTGGACCAGGGCAGCACAGCCGTCGAGGTTCAGGGCCAGTTCACGATTTCGCTGGAGGAGCTACGCAGCACATCGGAGGGTGTGCTGCCCGGGTTGTTCGGGTGAGTGCCCAGACCGACCACCTCACCGGCGAGTCCGTCGCCGCCGATCTTGAACGCAAGCAACCCCATCCACTGCTCGTCTGGGCGTGGAGCCTCGTGCGCCTCGACTTCGTCGGGATCGCGTTCGGCGCGGTGTTCTTCTGCCTCTCACTGACCCCGTCGCTGCTACCGCGCGATTGGCTGTTCCAAGGGCTGATCGGGGGCCTGAACGCCGCTATCGGGTACGGAATCGGCGTGTTCGTCCAGAAGATGTTGTCCCGCTTCGTGTTACGCAGGAGAAGTTGGTGGCCACCGCCCAGGCGCGTTCTCTACTGGTGCAAGGCGGCCACCGTCACCCTTTCGACGGCCGCGAGCCTGCTGATGTTGATCCCTGCGGCGGCCTGGCAGCGCCGGGTTTCGGCTGTGATGGGTATGGAAGGTCCCGGCACGGTCGGCTACCTGCGGACGCTGATCGTCGCGATGGTCGTCACCGGCGTGTGCGTCTCGCTTGCGCGCGTCGTCATCGACCTCATCAAGACGATGGCACGGTACTTCATCAGACGCTGGCATCTTCACGACGAAGTCGCGCTGTTCATCGGCACCGCGATCGTCGTCGTGCTGGCGATCACGTTGATCAACGGCGTACTGGTCCGCGGGTTTCTGATCGGGGCCAACCGGGTGTTCCAGCCGCAGAACACCACCACCCGCTCGGCGGTCACTCAGCCTGAGGATGCCGAAAAGTCCGGCAGCCCAACGTCATACGCACCGTGGGACACGTTGGGATACCAGGGCCGCAACTTCGTCGCGACCGGACCGCACGTGGACGAGTTGACGCGGCTGAACGGAAGGCCTGCCAAGGAGCCGATCCGGGTCTACGCCGGCCTGCAGACCGCAGACAGCGACGAGGAGCGCGCCAAGATCGTCGTCCGCGAACTCGAGCGCACCCGCGCGTTCGACCGCAAGGTGCTGGTGATCGTGCCGACCACGGGCACCGGCTGGATCAATCCGGTCGCCGCCCGGGCGATCGAGTTGATGTACAACGGTGACACGGCGATGGTGGGATCGCAGTATTCCTATCTGCCGAGCTGGATTTCGTTCCTCGGCGACCAGCAGAAGTCCATCGAGTCCGGGCGGACGATGATCGACGCGATCCATGCCTGGTGGGCACGCTTGCCTGCCGACCGGCGGCCGAAGTTGATGCTCTACGGCGAAAGCCTCGGCTCCATGGCGGGACAGGGCGCGTTCAACTGGCTGCCCGACATCTCGCGGATGGGCTTCTCGTCGGTGCTGTGGGTGGGACCGCCCAACGCCAGCCCGCTGTGGAAGGCGATCACGGTGCGGCGCGACCCGGGCAGTCCGGAGGTGCAACCGCGGTACGACAATGGTCGCACCGTGCGGTTCTCGCAGGCCAACGGTTCCGCCCAGATCGCCGCGGACACCGAAGCGCCATGGGAGGGCACCCGTGTGCTGTTCCTGCAGCACGCCTCCGATCCGATCGTGTGGTGGTCGGACGACCTGTTGTTCGACAACCCCGACTGGCTCAAGGAGCCGCCTGGCCGCGACCGCGCACCGTTGATGCGGTGGTATCCCATCGTCACGTTCTGGCAGGTGGCCGCCGACATGACGAATGCGGGCTCGGTCCCGGGCGGGCACGGCCACAACTACGGTGAGTATGTGCTCGACGGCTGGGCGGCGGTGGCGCCGCCGGACGGGTGGACTGCCGAAGACACCGATCGCATCCGCGCTGCGCTGACCAAGACCATGGCCGAAGACGGGCCCGAATACTAGTGCGCGCCCGCCTGTTTCGCGCATCGGCGCTGGCGACGGCACTGGTCGGCTGGTACGGCTTGATCAGCCCGCGGCTGCCTCGGCGCGGGCAGCCGTTGGTCAATGCCGCACTTGGGACGGGGCTGGTGGTGGCCAGTCGGGCTCCGCTCGGCCTGCGTCCGCCTCGGCTCTGCTCGGGCCTTCGTATCGGGTTCGCAGTCGCGGCGCCGATCGTGGCCGCGGTTGCCGCATCCACCGCGATCGCGCCGGTGCGCGCGGCGATGACCGAGCGGGAACTGCCCGCATCGCCGTCGCTGTGGCTGGGCGTCCGGATACCCGTCGGGACGGTGTGGTCGGAGGAGGCGGCGTTTCGCGCCGCCCTCGGCACCGTCAGCGCCGACGCGTTCGGGCCGACCGTCGGTCGGCTCGTGCAGTCGCTGGCGTTCGGGCTGTCGCACAT